>NZ_JAMYUS010000012.1:0-210863 GCF_040323255.1 Mesorhizobium sp. M0052
CGAGGTGGTCTCCGAGTTGGCGGCAGCGTTCGAGCCCGCGGACTCGCCGCCGCGTGCCGGAAGGCCGGCCTCATAGACGGTGGTCGAGGCAAGGCCCGGCGCCGGAATGCTGTCGGTCGGCGTCGAGTCGCCGATCGAGATGGTCAGCGTGGTGTGCGAGGTGTCGCCGTCGCCATCCTTGATGGTGTAGGTGAAGACGTCGTCGTGGCCGCCCTGCGAGCCGGCATCGCGTACATAGGAGTAGGAGCCGTCGGCGTTAAGCGTCAGCTTGCCGTAGGTGCCCTGGATCTGCACGCCGAGCGAGCCGGTGAAGTCGGCATTGGTGTCGCCGGCCTGGACGCCAACCACCGCTGCGCCGTCTGCACCCAGGACATCGATGCCGGTCACCGGCGAGGTGGTGCCCACCGCCGTCAGCACGTTGCCGGCCTCGGCCGTGAACTGGTTGGAGGCTACACTGTCGGTATCGGCATGCGCCGTCGGCACGTCGTCGATGATGTTGATGACCAGGTTGCCGGCCGGTGCGCTGTCGCCGTCAGTGTCGGTGACGACGACTGCGAAGCTGGCGGTGGTGTTGTCGCCGGTGGTGTTGTCGACAAGCGTGTAGGAATAGCTGATCGTGCCGGCGCCGGTGGCCGGATTGTAGACATAGCTTGCCGTCAGCGAGCCGGTGGCGTCGGTGAAGGTCTGCGCGGCGCCGGTCAGCACATGGCCGCCGAGCGAGACTACCGACACGCCGTCCGGCGAAGTGAAGCCGATGGTGCCCGAGGTGGTCTCCGAGTTGGCGGCAGCGTTCGAGCCCGCGGACTCGCCGCCGCGTGCCGGAAGGCCGGCCTCATAGACGGTGGTCTCTCCTATGAGCCCAATCGATGGCGTGGAGTCCTTTCCCAAGACGCCGATGGTCAACTCGCGTGGCTCCAACTGCCCAAACTGCAGGTCCGTCGGGGGGAGCAAGGCCGAAAGGTCGAATCCGTCACCGATACCGCCTGGGGGAACCGTAAAGTCCCCACCAGCACTGCCCGGGGCACCTCCCGGACCAGCCGACATGGAACCATCGGCGCCGAAGGCGACATCGACGTGGCTTGCTTCAAGGGCGGCCAGCAAGGCAACGCGCGGCACCTCGACGTCGCCGATGATGAAGGTCGGAACGTTCAGGGCGCCATCCTTGATCGCGATCACCGAGCCGTCGGCCTGTTCGAGCAAAAGGTTGTGGCCGTCGACCTTGATGTTGTCGATGGAAACGTTGGACGGAAGCCTGACCATGTTGCTGGCGTCGGCCACATATTCATGGGGCGCCGCCGCTGCGTTCGCCGCCGCGGGAGCCGCCGGTTGAACGGGCGCGCCGCTTCCGACGTCGACCGGCACCGGTTCGGACGCTGGCGGCGCGGGCGGCTGCGTCGAAGTTGCTTGCGCAACCTGGATCTCTACCGGCGTTGCCTGGCTGCTGTGTTCATTGGGCCCGGAATGCTCGTCGGCCAAACCCGAAAAACTGTCCAAATCGATATTGGTGGTCATTGCTGAAATCCCTCCGGCATTTCCCGGCAAGAGACAGGCACCTCCAAAGAATTGCAACCACTTGTATGGCTGATTGATATAATCAGGTATGACGCTGCAGTTGAATGTTTAGGCTTAGTTAACTTCCGAGATATACTATGTTATGCGCGACCTGCCGTGAACGGGCGGTCGTGTCCCATCAGGTGGTGTAGCTCGGCGGTAGCGAAGCCGCTCACGAGCGCGCCGTTATTAGCGCTGTAGCGAGCGAGCGGCGTGTGGGTGGTCATCGGCGCTTTCCGGTAGGGTTTGGTTGTTGACGCCAACCCATTTCGGAAGGACCACCGATGACCGACGACATGATGAACCTGCGCACGCTCGTGGAGAAGACCCCGGATGCCGATCTGCTGCGGGAGATGATCGGCTTTGCCGCCGAGCGACTGATGGAAATGAGGTGGGCGCGGCCACCGGCCCCAGCTATGGCGAGAAGAACCCGCTGCGGCTCGCCCAGCGCAATGGCTACCGCGACCGGGACTGGGAGACGCGGGCCGGCACGGTCGAGCTGCGCATCCCGAAGCTCAGGAAGGGAAGCTACTTCCCAGGTTTCCTCGAACCGCGCCGCATGGCCGAGAAGGCGCTAACCGCCGTCATCCAGGAAGCTTATGTGCAAGGCATCTCGACCCGGTCGGTTGACGACCTGGTCAAGGCCATGGGTATGAGCGGCATATCCAAGAGCCAGGTCTCGCGGCTGTGCGAGGAGATCGACGGGAAGGTGAAGGCCTTCCTCGAGCGGCCGATCGAGGGCGATTGGCCATACCTGTGGATCGACGCCACTTACCTGAAGGTCCGCCGCGGTGGGCGGATCGTCTCGGTCGCCGTTATCATCGCCGTCGGCGTCAACGCGGACGGCCGGCGCGAGGTACTGGGCATGGAGATTGGCACCTCGGAGGCCGAGCCGATCTGGACAGAGTTCCTGCGCAAGCTGACACGTCGCGGCCTGCGCGGCGTCAAGCTCGTCGTCTCCGATGCTCACGAAGGCCTCAAGGCGGCCGTCACCAAGGTGCTGTGCGCGACATGGCAGAGGTGCCGCGTCCACTTCATGAGGAACGTGCTGGCCCATGCCGGCAAGAGCGGCCGCAGGGTCGTCTCAGCCTTCATCGCCACCGCTTTCGCCCAGGAAACGCCCGAGGCCGCGTCCGTACAATGGCGCGCCGTCGCCGACCAGATCCAGCCGAAGGTGCCGAAGCTGGCGACAATGGTGGACGACGCCGAGCCCGACGTCCTGGCCTACATGACCTTCCCCAAGGAACATCGCGCCAAGCTCCACTCGACGAATCCGATCGAACGTCTCAACGGCGAGATCAAGCGGCGCACCGAGGTCGTCGGAATCTTCCCGAACGACGATGCGATCGTGCGCCTCGTCGGCGCAATCCTGCTCGAACAGAACGATGAATGGGCAGTGCAGCGGGCCAGATATATGACTCTGGAAACGATCAGCCAGATGAGCGATGATCCCCTGATCAGCCTGCCTGCCGTGGCGCGCTGATCAGCCCGGCCCATGCCGGAGAGCACGGCGACTAATGCCGCCAGCTACACCACGCCGCGGGACACGATCTGACGGGCAAAAAGGCCGGATTATGCCTTCTCAAAAAACAGAAAGGGAAACCATGGCGCGAATAGCAGTTATATGATCTCTGCCAGGGACTTTCCTTCACCGGGGCAACGAGAAATGACGATCCGAGGTGTCCAATGCAGAATGGCTCGGGCGGCGCTGGGACTGAAAATAAGCGAGCTGGCCAGCCTTGCGGGGGTCGCCCCGACAACCATCACGCGATTGGAAGCTGGCACTCCAATAGGTCCACGAACACTCAGCTCGATTGAAAAAACTCTTGAGGATGGAGGTATCAGGTTTGTCTTCGCTGAGAATGGAGACTGCGGCATAATGCTGAGTCCGTTTCAAATTACCTTTGTTGTGGAGTAGTATATATAAGTACAGCAGGGCATCTGCTAAGGAATCACCTGTCAAGCCACGCAGGAGGCGGCTGATGGAATATTTTTGCGGACTGGATGTTGCGTGGACGAAACTGCGGTGTGCGTCGTCGACGAACATGGTGAGGTGCATTTGACGGTCAAGGTGGAGACCGATCCGGATGCGTTGTTCGTGGTGTTGAAGCCGTTCGTGGCGCGGCTGCGGCGCGTCGGCCACGAGGCCGGATCGCTGTCGCCCTGGCTCAATCCCGAGCTTCTGAAACGCCGCCTTCCGGCGATCTGCCTGGAGACACAGCACGTGGGCCGCGATGTCGGCGCAGCGCAACAACACGGATGCCGCCGATGCGCTCGGCATCGCCCACATCATGCGCACCGGCTGGTTTCGTCAGGCCCATATCAAGACGCAGGATTGCTATCGGATGCGGCTTTTACTGACCCACCGGCGCAACCTGAAGCGCAAGTTCCTCGATCTTGAGAACGCCTCCGGCACTCGCTGAAGGCGTTTGGCATCAAGCTTGGCGGCACGTCGCGTGGCGCTTTCGACCAGGCGGTGCACGCGGCCGTCGCGGCCGATCCGCTGTCAGCCGAGTTGATGGACGCCATGTTGTCGGGGCGCGCCGTTCAGTGGCGGGAATATTGCCGGCTGCACGATCTGGTGGTGAGATCGTCGCGCGTAGCGAGCTGTGCCGACGCTTCATGGCCATCCCCGGCGTCGGCCCGGTGACGGCGCTCTCCTTCATGACGGCGATCGACGATCGCGCTTCCGCCGCTCGCGTGACGTCGCCACCTACTTCGGGCTGACCTCGCGGCGATGGCAGTCGAGCACATGATCGACGTCCAGGGACGCATCTCGAAGGCTGGCGACGCGGACGTGCGGCGCGCGCTCTACGAGGCGGCGTCGGCGCTGATGACGCGCCTCCGCGGCATGGACAAGGGCAAAAGCTTGGGCCGGGAAATCGCCAAACGCTCCTGCCATCGCAAGGCGTGCGTGGCGGTGGCGCGCAAGCTGGCGGTGATCATGCACGGCATGTGGAGCGACGGAACGTTCTACGTCGGCGATCCGGCGGCAAGCCCAACCGACGCTGCCCAGCGCGCTCATCTCAAGGACCGCAAGCTGCTCGGAGCCCATCGATGAGCAGGGGATCGTCAGTTGAAACGCAGGGCGTCAGCAACGTGAACGACGCCAGCTGAACACGAAGATCCGCCTTGGCGGATGAGGACCGATGCAGACCAGGAACGACGGAACGCACGTTATCTTGCCTGCGGCCGCGCCGATCCACAGACGGCCGGACCGCGCTCGATTGCCTGTGACGATGCTCCGCCAGTCCGATGGAAAAGTGCGCCACGACGGTTCGCGCGCTGCCACAGTGCAGCCGAAACACCCGTCGCAGAGCGCGTAAGACTGCTCGGCGCATCGGAACTCGACGCCAAAACGTGGAAACGTAGCGTGGAGAATAAATTCGTATATTATCGTAGATGGAAGGAGAAACGACGATGCGTACAAATTCTCGCATAGCACGACCGATTAAGACGGCGAGATAAAAGGCCGCGAGGTGCGGCGCCGATCGGTCGTGTTGTTTCAAAGGGTTATGCGTCATTCTCGCGAGGTGCGGATTATCTCGCACCTCTCAAGATCGTCGATTATTGTTATTTTTCCGTGGCTTAGTGTGATGTGCGGTGCCTTAATATGACTACCAAGGCCGGAAGGCGGAAAGGGGCGCGCCATTCCAGAGGTGAGGCGCGTGACTCGACACGAAAAGGCATCGCGACAGGACGCGCATCTTTGAGGTAGCGTCTGGGCGGCGAGGATCAGTTCGTTGTGTAACTGAAATCATCAACCGGGATCCGGCCATGATAATCCTGGCGCCGCAAGCTCATTGGGGAGCCAAGGGGGCGGCATGACATCGCTGTCATGCGTCGCGAGATCGACGGATCAGGACACAAGCAATCTCAAAGCCGAGGGATGTGACTACGAACGCTTTTCGGAAAGCGCTTCTCACAAGAGGCGCATCGGTCTGTCATTGCAGCTATCTAAATTTCTTCAACGTCGGGTTCGACAAGTTGAACATGGCTCACATCTATTGCCTGAGCCAACTCATAGAGCGTGATGACCGTCGGGTTGCGACGACCGCGTTCCAGACCACTTAGATATTGCTGGCTGAACCCTGAACGCGCTTCCACCTGCTCCTGGGTCAGGCCCTTCTCCCGACGCAAGCGACCGAAGTTTCGGCCCACGAGTTTGCGCATGTCCATGTGCGCAGACTTGGCAATTTACACACTTTGAGTTTATCAACTATAATATGTATTCGCGTTCATGACGTTGGCGATCGTGCCGCGGACGAGACGAGGATCTTCGGGCTGCAAGACCCCACTGGCGATTGGTGCCAGCAAAGTGGCATCAAACTCTCTGACCTACGGGTAATCCGGATTACCCGTAACCAAAGGCCGCAGAGCCAACTAGGAAGGTTTTGCACTCCCTGATCATTTGAAAGTTTGGTGAGTTTCGCGGGAGCGTACCGCGACAAACTCTCCAGTCGGGAGTGATAAATGCAGCATCAGAAGGCTTTGCCGGAATCGAAGCTGACCCGATTCGAGGTGTGGGCAAGGGCCGGAGCGGCACCTCATCCCGCCGATCAGCATGTTGGTAGGCAGATCGCCACGATCCGCGTGCAGTCGGACGTCTCGCAGGCACAGCTTGCCCGATCCATCGGTATCAGCTTCCAGCAGCTCCAGAAATACGAGAATGCGAGGAACCGCGTGAGCGCATCCATGCTTTACGAGATTGCTAAGTCGCTTGGCGTTCCTGTCAGCCGCTTTTTCGAAGGCCTGCCCGGAAATGACGAGACAAGCCGCAACGCTTCGCCTCTGCCGGTCGATGAGCGCATCGACTTTATCGCCAGCGCGGAAGGCCGGCGCCTGATCGAGGGGCTGATGCAGCTTCCTCCACGGGTGCGTGGTCGCGTGGCAGCCTTAATCGCCGCATTGGGGGAGGAATTGGGGCTCGACGCGAATAGGGACACCGAGGCGACCGTTGAACCCATGCCTGCCGACCGCAAGACGGGTTAATAGACGCTTGCGGCTGTCTCGTAGCAACTTGCGAGTATCGTGAGCAGGCATTCAAAGCGGGACGTTTCCCATGCCCCAGCTTCGCAGCGGCCATCTATTGCCTCCCTCCTTTTCCTCTACCACAATATGAAAATTCCTGAATCTCTTCGCTTCAAAGCGTGGCAGCATGTCGGAAAATTGCGCCCTGGTGACTTCAAGGGAGAGGCTCAGCGACGCCAGCTGATCTGCTTCAAAAAGAGCGCCCGCGTCGGGATGTTCCGTCTTCATGGGAGTTGGGACCATGATCATGACGACGCCAGGCCATCTGAATGCTGCGTTCGGCATGATCAGCGAGGCAGCCAGTATGACATAGCTGAACTCGACTGAGTGACGTGGTGGTCCGGGTTGCACGGACTGGCCAAAATTGATGTTGGCTGAGCCAACGATCTCACCGCGCCATTCGCCTGCAACAAGCGGCGGGAGTTGGAGACGGTTTGCCTTTTTTCGGACTGTCATTCCCTAGGTTTTGCGTGAGGAAGCCGACAACATCAACACCTGCCGCCTCAAACCTACACCTGGCAGCCGTGATGAGCGCCAGCCCGGTCCGTGCGAATCTGATTATGCCGCATGTTGAACAAGAGAAAAACAGGAGAGCCACCATTCGCCAAGCTGCGACATGGTTCGAAGGAATGTCCGTTCTTCCAAAACCGGCTGAAAAACCGGCTGAATTCTGGAATTCAAGCCGGTGCGGTCGCGTTGGCGAGGTCTAAAAGGCGAGCGATTTCAATTGGATGGAATGGCGCGCCCGAAGAGATTCGAACTCCTGACCCCCAGATTCGTAGTCTGGTTCCCAAGGTGAAGCTTTGCCTCCGCCGGTGAAGGCGGTGAGGAAAAGCAATCGCTAGCTCATGCAGCTTCCTTAAGCGCGGCTTTACGCTTCTTCTTCGTCAGGAGCTCGCGGACAAACTTGTCCCACCGGGCCATGGCAGCACGTTTTTCCGGCATGTAGTTCCAGCGATCGTAGCTCTTGGAGCTGACGTCCTGCAGAGTGTGGTTCTGCAATCGGTCTCGGATCTCTTTCGAGAGCCCTGCCTTTCCAGCAAGCGTCTTCCAGGTTCGCCGGAGATCGCGATTTGTCACGACGGGGATGACCTCGCGATCGCGTTGGCGCCACATGAACGAATAGAGCGTGCCATGGCTGACCGGCTTGGACGGGTCGGTTGCGGATGGAAAAAACCAGCCAAATTCATTCGGCTTGATCGACCCGATAAGCTCGGCAGCGATCATGGGCACGGGGATGGCGTGAGGCTTTCCATTCTTAGTTTTGGACCAATCGATGATGCGCTCGGCCGCATCCCATTGATCGACGTGTAGCCGAGCGATCTCCTCGACGCGCTGGCCGGTCAGCATAAGAATTCTTACGGCACGCGTGTAAGGGGGGTGGACCGGCGCGTCGGGAGATTCGAGCCAACGATAGAGACGGATAAATTCCTCCTCGTCCAACCAGCGCGTTCCAACGTTTTTCGGTTCGGTTGGAATACCTGCAGCTGGATTGTAGACGAGACGAAAGCGACGGACCGAGGTTGAGCGGTAGTCATGCTCGGATTTCAGCCCCCAACTGTAGGCCGATCGAATATAGCTGCGAACATGATCGGCCATGGACCGTTTGCCTCGCTGATAAATCGGGCGAATGATGTCCCTGATCTCATCAGGCTCGATGTCGCGGGCAGGGCGGTTGCGACCGAGCGAATCGGCGATCTTGTCCAGGCCCTTTTCGGCCTCCTTCCAGGACGGTTTTCCATCTGCCTTGAGCGACGCGACGTAAGCCTCGAACAGATCGGCGACCGTGCCGGGTCGCGTGTCGCCCGCAATCTTGATGCTCCGTCCCTTCTGGATCATGTCGGCGAAGTCGCGTCTGAAAATCTCCCGGGCCTGGGCGAGGCCCATTGACGGATACGAGCCGAGCTTTTTCTTGAGACGCTTTTGGTCTCGCCACTGCTGGGCCATCCAGTCCGCCGTTACCCGTGTCGGCATTGGCTTTATAGCTAGAACGAGGCGGCCTGTGCCGTGGCCCTCGCCATCGACAAGGTTCTGCTGCTTTCCGGTCTCCTCGACCTGCTTCAAAGCGCGGCGAATCTCTCCATCGGTAAGGCTTGGCACTGGGGTCTCCCGTAGGCTTTCGAGTGGGATCGGCTGACGGGTAGTAGGGGGCCGTGGTTGGGTTCAAAACGGGCTTCGATCCCCCTAAAACCGACCCCAATATGCCACAATATCCGACTCTGCGACAAGTCTAAAAAGCGATAGGTATCAATGTGCTAAAGCGTGATCGTGCGTGATCGAAAGGAGGCGAGTGGGATGATTATGCACCAGGATGACGGCGCTGGCCGACAGTTCGAGCGCGCGCTTGATCACTTCGCGCGGATAGACCGGCGTGTGGTCCACGGTGCCGACCTGCTGTACCTCGTCGGCGATCAGCACGTTCTTCTTGTCGAGGAACAGGATGCGGAAATGTTCGCGGTTCTCGAACGCCATCGCCGAGCGGCAGTACGCAAGAAGCTGCGTCCAGTTGGACAGCACCTCGCGGTCGCGAACCTCGGTCCGCGCCATGCGCTGCGCGGCAGCGGCAATCACCTTCAGGTCGACCGCCACGGCGGGGCCGATGCCCTTCACCTCCTGCAGCAGCGCCACCGGTGCGCCAAGCACTTCGCCAAAAGTGCCGAAGCGCGCCAAGAGCGCCTTGGCGATCGGCTTGGTGTCGACGCGCGGGATCAGGCGAAACAGCAGCAGTTCGAGAAGTTCGTAGTCGGGCAGGACGTCTGCGTCGCCGGCAACGAAGCGCTCGCGCAAACGGTCGCGATGGCCGTGATAGTGTGGCTTCTCCGTCGATTTGTCTCTTGGTGCCTTGTTCTTCGCCGGTGGTTCAAGCCACCGCTCGGAGAAGAACCCCCGTTCGTCGTCGCCACTCTTCCCCATCGACCCCACACACTCCCCGAAGGCTTCGACGGCAGATTAGAGCGGTAAGCAGCGCGCGGTCGAGTTTTTTCGGCGACGGCGCCTCAAAGCCGCGGCTTGAGGCGATCTTGTTTTCAGCTGACCGCCGGCAGGCCGGGGCGGTCGAGCTTGTTTGGCGACAGGGTGAAAATCTCGCAGCCAGTTTCGGTGACGCCTATCGTGTGTTCGTACTGCGCCGACAGCGAGCGGTCGCGCGTCACCGCCGTCCAGCCGTCCGACAGCACTTTCACATGCGGCCGGCCAAGATTGATCATGGGCTCGATGGTGAAGATCATGCCCGGCCGCATCTCGACGCCTTCCGAGGCGGTGCCATAGTGCAGGATGTTGGGTGCGTCGTGGAACAACTGGCCAACGCCGTGGCCGCAGAAATCGCGCACCACCGAGCAGCGCTCTGCCTCGGCATAGGTCTGGATGGCGGCGCCGATGGCGCCGGTGCGGGCGCCGGGCCGGACCGCCGCGATTCCGCGCATCAGGCACTCATGAGTGACTTCAAGCAGGCGTTCGGCGGCGCGCTTGATGGTGCCGACGGGATACATGCGCGAGGAATCGCCGTGCCAGCCGTCGAGGATGTAGGTGACGTCGATGTTGACGATGTCGCCATCCTTCAACGGCTTGCTGTCTGGAATGCCGTGGCAGACGACGTGGTTGATCGAGGTGCAGGACGATTTGGTGTAGCCGCGGTAGTTGAGCGTCGCCGGTAGCGCGCCTTGGTCCATGCCGAATTCGAAGACGAAACGGTCGATGGTCTCGGTGGTGACACCCGGCTGGACCATCGGCACCAGTTCATCAAGGCAGCGCGCGGTGAGATCGCAGGCCTTGCGCATGCCGGCAAATCCTTCTTCGCCATAGAGGCGGATCTGGCCGGTATTCCTGAGGGGTGCCGTGGCGGCGTCGAGATAGGTGACCATAGTGTCCGTTTGCCTGTAAGCGGGCGGCGCATACCAGCCCGTTAGAAAATTTCCTCAGATTTGGCACTGCAAGCCGCAAGGTTCAAGGAAGAACTGCCGGCAATGGACTGATACTGGCGATATTCCTGGCTTGCGCGGCCGCTCAGATGACATCCAGGTGCGCGATCTCCTCCGAATGCCGAGATCGCACTGACAACACATTTTCGCGCAAAAGCAGCCAAAGCAACTTTTGACGACGAACGGCGTTGCTGTGGTCGACGCCAGTTCGGGAGATATAGAATGGACAGATTGCAATTCGAGGTGCCGGTGCGCATCGCGCCCGCGCACGGGCTGCCGGTAGAGGAAATATACAGCGTCGAACAGGCGCTGGATATCCTGCATGACTGGCCAAAGAAGCGACAGGGCAAGGTCTATGAAGCGGCGTTCAATGCCTGTTTCGGGGCCACGGTGGATGTGGTCAGGACTGAGGACGCATGGCGCGCCTTCATGGCGTTTTGCCGGGTCAGTGGCCTGCTGGCCAGGGACATGATGGTTACGGCCAAGCGCGCCGGCGAGGCGAGGGGCCTGAGGGTCTAGAGTTCTGCTTGGCCTGGAGGCCGGCCAACCGACTCGTTCCAATCGGCGCGGACTCCGCGGCGTTAAGGTTCCGTTTCCGACTTCACAGCTAGGCATGAGCCATAGAGCAGCGTCTGATTCGTTGCGTCGGTTTCATGGTGCAGAACATGTCTTCAGCCAATGTGCGTACCTTCCCGCTAGACCGGCAGACCGTGCTGGTGCGCGAGGTCGCCGCAAGGCTGGGCAGACTGCACGGCGACACGGCCACGTCGTTCTGGAAGGCCACGGCGCGCGAACTCCTCGACAAGGCGGTCGCGGCCGGCTGCGATGCGGCTTCGGCGGCCAACGATGTCCGCCGGTTTTTTGCCGCGGTCCAGGACGAGATGCATTTCAAGGCGGACGATGCCGCACCAGGGCAGCGCCGGACGCGCACCCGCCTCTAGCTTCGAACAGAGGACCGACACGCGCTCACTGTGGCCAACCGTGGACCGGTCTTGGCGTCGACGATCTCGGGCCTTGCGCTGTCGATCGTGCCGTCCCAGCCACGGCGAGCGCCTTGTTGAACGCGAGACAGGCGATGAAATACTGGTCGCGCTCGGCCCTGGTGACGTCGGTCATCGCCAAGGAAATCGTCGAGCGCTATGGCGGGACCATCACGCCGGAGAACCTGCCTTACGGATGGCTTTTGCAGATGGTGGGATCGACGCGGTTTAGCGCAAGGCGTCGGCCTCTCGGCGATCCCTGTGCCGACCCGATCCGAATCGGCTATGCCTGCGCGATGCAGGAAACGTCTCTCTACATCCCGGTGAAGCGGTTTCTCGAGAGCCTGGAATTCACGGTGAAGGGCGAAGTCGGCCACTGCGATATCGTGGCGGTGCGCGACGGCGAGCCGCCTGTGCTGGTCATCTGCGAACTGAAATTGCAGTTCAACCTCGAACTGGTGCTGCAAGGTGTCGATCGCGCGGCGGCATGCGACGAAGTGTGGCTGGCCGCGCGCATGTCGGCGCGTGGCAAAGGCCGCGAGCACGACCGCCGTTTTCGCGCGCTGTGCCGGCGGCTCGGCTTCGGGCTTCTGGCTGTCAGCGGCAAGGGGGAGGTCGAATTGCTGCTCAGCCCGGCCGCTCTGCCGCCGCGTCGCGATCCAAAGCGGCGCTCGCGGCTGATGGAGGAACACCGTCGCCGGCGCGGCGATCCGGTGGTCGGCGGTGGCTCGCGAGCCCCGATCATGACTGCCTACCGGCAGGATGCGCTGGCCTGCGCCGCAGCCATGACCGACGGGCCGAAACGCCCGCGCGATCTGAAAGCGATTTCGCCGCGCGCGGCCAGCATCCTATTGGACAATGTCTATGGCTGGTTCGCCAGGGCCGAGCGCGGCGTCTACGCGCTGACCGAGGGTGGCCACGCGGCGTTACAGCGCTGGCCGCAGGTAGCGCACGACCAAGGGTGAGTGGCCGGAGATTGCCGCGAGCAGGCGCCGAGGGAAACCTCGGCACGGCAGCCGCTGTTCGCCGTTTCAACCGATGCGCCGCGCCACCCTTCCAGCCGCTGCTAGTTCGGCGGCTGCCGCGAGGCTTCCTGTTTTCCTGAAAGATCTGGTACGCCCAAGGGGAATCGAACCCCTGTTACCGCCGTGAAAGGGCGGTGTCCTAACCGCTAGACGATGGGCGCGCTCAGACGAAGCGGCTTATAATTGCGTTGTTGCCAACCGGCAACCCATCAGCCGCCAGATGCAGAAACTTTTTTCAAGAGGGGCGAAAACGGCCAGTTTGGTGAGCAAGCGCAGGTTTTCTGGCCTCGCGTCGTTGCACATCTTTGGACGAATGCGCCGCGCAGTCGTCATCCTCGCGTCTGCGCTGCGTCGCTGCGCTCCTTGCTTCGCCATAGGATGACGAAGTCGCGGGTGCCTCGGCTAATCTCGAACGTCGCTGATAGGTAATCGGAAAAAACGGCGGGCTGCTAACAGCCCCTCGGCCCGTTTGCCGAATGGGGATGCTACCCCCGCCGGCGGCAGCGCCAATTCCAGTCGCGCTCGGGGCCGACGTCGACGTGAACGGATTCGGTATGGCAGTAGGTGCCGACGCCACCGCGGCCGGGCATGGTTCGGATGTAGCTCGCCAGTTCCCATTTGGAGACGCCGGGAACCTGGATGTCGGCGGCGGCGCAATACATGTGCAGCGAATTCTTGGCGCCGTTGGCGCGCCGGTTGCGGGCCGGGTCGCGGTAGCCTGATGTGACCATCATCTTGCGGCCGTAATGGCCTTCGATGGTCTTCAGCACACGCACCAGCGACGGCTTCAGGCAGGCGACGTCGACGCTCTCGTTTTGCTTCAACAGGCCGTTGGGCGCCAGCCGGGCGAGGCCGGCGGCGGAAGCCACCTGATAGGCGCCGCCCGAACCCTCGTCCTCGTTCAGGTCGACGTCGCTTTCGTCGTCGAGGCCGGATTTGCGCTTGATCTCGAACAGCGCCGTCTGGCGCACGCCGGGCAAGGCATCGCTGCCGGTGATGTGGTTGCTCTCGTTGCCAAGCGAGGCAAGCTGCAAGGGCTTGTCGGCCGAACTGGCTGAGGCCAACGTGATGATCGGCTTTGCCGGGGCGGCCTTCTGGGCAGCAACCGCAGGCTGTTCGCCCGAGCGCGAGTTGACCAGCGGAGCAGGTGCCGCCGAGGTTGGCGTGGTGCTGAACAGTGAGGCCAGGAAGCCCTTCTTCGGCGTGTCGATCTGCTGGGGCGCGGCGGTCACGTAGACCTCGCCGGGCGCGGGTGCCGCGGCAGTCGGTTTCGGCGCGGTCACGCCGGCATCGGCGGCGGCGATCTTCTGCGCCACGGCGTCCGTTGCGGCCGCGGTCTGTGCTGACTGCTGCAGCGACTGCGGCGTCTGGCCGACAATGGTTTCGGAGCCGGCGGGAACATTGACCGGGAAGCCGGTGCCGGGCTTGGCCACCGGCACATAGGCGACCTGCTCGGGCAGTGTCGCATCGCCCGCTGCCGTCATCATCATCTGCGGCCCGGTGGATGTGACCTGCACGGTCGAATCGCCCGGCGCCGCAGGGCTGGCGCCGGAAGCCGCGGCGATGTCAGAAGCGGTCGCGTTGTAGCCAGGCATGCCGACGGACATTGTGGGGTCGCTGGCGGAGGTGCAGGACGCCAGAAGCACGGAGAAAAGCGCTGCCGCTATAGTGCGACCTTCTCTCCCCGCGAGACGCGATCCTACTGATTTCAAAACTAAATTCCCCCTCGGTGTCCGGTCGGCATGCTATTGGTGCGGCGTCGAAACGTTCACATCCAATGCCTTGTGTTCCCAAACCGGAAACGAGACTTGTGTCAATTCTGCAAGCCTCTGAATTATTTGCTCGTTGGAGGCCAATTGAGGCTTCTTGAAGGTTGACGACACCATTTCGCCCCGTTTTGCCGGCTCGTCAACTCACCAGACATTACATTCCGTTACACACAGGCACCTGCAAAAGGTGCCGGCCGTTACACACGCACCTTCACATAGGTGCCGGGGGCATCACCCAGGGTTTTCATGTGCTTGCCCGGTTTGCGGGCCGGAACGAGGGTGTCGTCCTGGGTCTCGATCCAGTGCTGCCAATGCGTCCACCAGGAGCCGGGATGCTCCACCGCGCAGGCGAGCCACTGGTCAAAATCGCCTGTCGGTTTGCCGCCGGTCCAGTACTGGTATTTCTTGGCTGCCGGCGGGTTGACGACACCGGCAATGTGGCCGGAACCAGCCATCACAAACTCGACGTCACCGCCGAAATATTGCGAGCCGAGAAACACGGAAAGGGCCGGCGCGATGTGATCTTCCTTCGACGCCAGGTTGTAAACCGGGATGGTGACGTCGGCCAGCGACAAAGTGCGGCCGGCGAGTTCCATCACGCCACGCGTCAGATTGTTCTCGAGATAACAGTTGCGCAGGTAGAAGGAGTGGTTGGCGGCCGCCATGCGGGTGGAATCGGCGTTCCAGTAGAGCAGGTCGAAGGGAAGGGGATCCTTGCCGCGCATGTAATTGTTGATGACATAAGGCCAGATCAGGTCGCCCGAGCGCAGCATGTTGAAAGCGGTCGCCATCTTGGTGCCGTCGAGGTAGCCCTTTTCGTTCATCGATTTCTCGACCGCTGCCACCTGGTCCTCGTCGACGAAGACTTTCAGGTCGCCGGCATGGGTGAAGTCGACCTGCGTGGTGAAGAAGGTCGCCGATTTGATGCGGTTGTCGCCTTCCTGTGCCAGCAGTGCGAGTGCGGCCGCCAGCAGCGTGCCGCCGACGCAATAGCCGATGGCGTTGACCTCTTTCTCGCCGGTCGCCTTCTCGATCGTGTCGAGGCCGTATTGCAGGCCTTCCCCTATGTAAGCTTCCCAGCCCTTGGCGCCGTGCCGCTCGTCGGGATTGATCCAGGAGATGACGAACACGGTATGGCCTTGCTCGATCGCCCAGCGGATGAAGGACTTTTGCGGGTTGAGATCGAGGATGTAGAACTTGTTGATCCAGGGCGGGCAGATCAGCAGCGGGCGCTTGAGCACCGTCTCCGTCGTCGGATCGTACTGGATGATTTCGGCGACATCGCTGCGCCCGACCACCTTGCCGGGGGATGTCGCGACGTTCTTGCCGATCTCGAAGGGCGAATAGTCAGCTTGTCTCAGCTTCAGGTCGCCCTTGCCGGCGGCGATGTCTTCGGCCAGCATCTTCATGCCGCGCACCAGGTTTTCGCCATTCGAGGCAACGGTTTCTCGAAACAGCTCCGGATTGGTCAGGATGAAGTTCGACGGCGAGATGGCATTGGACACCTGCTTGACGTAGAAGCTGGCCTTATGGCGGGTGTGATCGTCGAGGCCTTCGGCGTGCTCGACCAGGTCGGCCGCCCAGCGCGAGGTGACGAGATAGGCCTGTTTGAGGAAATCGAAGAAAGCGTTGCGACCCCATTCGGGGTCTTGAAAACGCTTGTCGCCGCGCTCGGGCTTGACCGCATCTTCGGGCGCCTCGGCATTCGGGCTAACCTTCTGGATGGCGTTGCCCCAGACCGTCATGTAGCCGGCGAACAGTCGCGTCTGCGCTTCCAGCGCGCGTTGCGGGTCGGCCAGCCAATATTCGCTGAGCTTGGAAAGGGTTTTTACCATGTCGACCACGGGTTCGGCGACATGATCGCGCACCTCGCCCTTTTTGCGCGGCTCGGCCCAGGCGGAGGCGGCTTTGCCGGCCTGCTCGACCATGCGCGCCATGTTCAACGCGAAGCGTTCCGGGTCTTTCACCAGATATTGCTCGACGGTCGAAGATTGATCATCTTCCGCTTTGCTCGAATCAGGTGTTTTGGACATGGCTCGCGGGGTTCCTCCCGAGGCGTTTTCTTGACATATTATCATGGGACATCTGACCGGGTCCAATGCGCTGTACCCCGGCTGCCAGGAAAACAATATGACGATTAACACCGGCAAGACCATTTTTTCGGGGGCAGGCCGCTTTTGCCGCGTCGCGGTTGCAATCGCCTGTCTGGCGCCAGGGCTGCTGGCGGCAAGTGGCTGCACGAGCGCCAATACCGGCAACGGGATGAATGTCGGCCTGACGCAGGGCGCGCAGGACACCGGCTCTTATCCCAATCTCAACATCCCGCCGCAGGTGGCGGCAAGGCAACTCACCCCTGAGGAGACGCAGGCCAAGCTTGCCCAGTTGAAGGGCGAACAGCAGGGGCAAGTGGCCAAGGGCGGCGGCGGTGCCCCGTCCACCAGCCCGGCGGCGCTGAACTCGCTGGCGAAGAACCATGGCAAGGACACGCTGAAGCAGATCGAAGCCAAATGCGATCCCGCCCTCGACCCTACCTGCAAATAAGGCTATATCGCGCGCCGAAAGCGGTCTTTGCCAAAGGCGCCTAGCCAAGCCAACTGTGCTAAAGCCAATCTTAAATCGTCTGGAACTGACATGGAAGAATTTCACAAGGTCCGCCGGCTTCCGCCCTACGTGTTCGAGCAGGTCAACCGGCTGAAGGCCAGCGCCCGTTCGCGCGGCGCCGACATTATCGACCTTGGCATGGGCAATCCGGACCTGCCGACGCCGAAGGCGATCGTCGACAAATTGTGCGAAGTGGTGCGCGATCCGCGCACGCATCGCTATTCCTCCTCCCGCGGCATCCCAGGTCTGCGCCGCGCCCAGGCCGCCTATTATCAGCGCCGCTTCGGCGTGAAGCTCAATCCCGACACGCAGGTGGTGGCGACGCTCGGTTCGAAGGAAGGCTTCGCCAATATGGCGCAGGCGATCACCGCGCCGGGCGACGTGATCCTGTGCCCCAACCCGACCTATCCGATCCATGCTTTCGGCTTCATCATGTCGGGCGGCGTCATCCGTTCGCTGCAGGTCGAGCCGGATGACGGCTTCATCCCGGCGCTCGAGCGCGGTGTCCGTCATTCGATCCCGAAGCCGCTGGCATTGATCCTCAACTATCCGTCGAACCCGACGGCGCTGGTCGCCTCGCTCGATTTCTACAAGGACGTGGTCGCCTTCGCCAAGAAGAACGACATCATCATCCTGTCGGACCTTGCCTATTCGGAGATCTATTTCGACGGCAATCCGCCGCCTTCGGTGCTGCAGGTGCCGGGCGCCATCGATGTCTGCGTCGAGTTCACCTCGATGTCGAAGACCTTCTCCATGCCTGGCTGGCGCATGGGCTTCGCCGTCGGCAATGAGCGGCTGATCTCGGCGTTGACGCGGGTGAAGTCCTATCTCGATTACGGCGCCTTCACGCCGATCCAGGTGGCGGCGGCGCATGCGCTGAATGGCGACGGCGCCGACATCGCCGAAGTTCGCGAGGTCTATTTGAAGCGCCGCGACGTCATGGTAGATGCCTTCAGCCGCGCCGGCTGGACCATTCCGGCACCGGCTGCCTCGATGTTCGCCTGGGCGCCGATCCCGGAGCCGTTCAAGCATCTCGGCTCGCTTGAGTTTTCCAAGCTCCTGATCGAGCACGCCGACGTCGCGGTGGCGCCGGGCATCGGCTTTGGCGAGCATGGCGACGATCACGTCCGCATCGCTCTGGTCGAGAACGAGCACCGGATCCGGCAGGCGGCGCGCAACATCAAGCGTTTCCTGGCGTCCAGCGCCAAGCAGCCGAACAATGTGGTGCCGCTCGCCGCGCATCGCTAAAGTCGCCGCACATCTTATTCGAGCAGATTCTTTGAGGGGCGTCGCCGGGCATGGCTGAAGCGTTGCGTGTTGGAATTGCGGGTCTGGGTACGGTTGGCGCCTCGGTGGCGCGCGTGCTGCGCGACAAGGCAGCGGAACTGACGCGCCAGTGCGGACGCGATGTCATCGTCACGGCCGTTTCCGCGCGTGATCCCAAGCGCGACCGTGGCGCCGACCTCAGCGCCGCCAAATGGTTCGACGATCCGATCAAGATGGCGCAGACCGCCGATATCGACCTCTTCGTCGAACTGATCGGCGGCGACGAAGGGGCAGCGCGCGCGTCGGTCAAAGCAGCACTTGAAGCCGGACGTCATGTCGTCACCGCCAACAAGGCGCTGTTGGCCAAGCACGGCGTGGCGCTTGCCGAAATCGCCGAGAAGAAGGGCGTGCTGCTCAACTACGAGGCGGCAGTTGCCGGCGGCATCCCGGTCATCAAGACGATGCGCGAGGCGATGGCCGGCAATTCGGTCACCCGCGTCTTCGGCATCCTGAACGGCACCTGCAACTACATCCTGACCCGCATGGAGGCCGAGGGCATCTCCTTCGACGAGTGCCTGAAGGACGCGCAACGGCTGGGCTACGCCGAAGCCGATCCGACTTTCGATATCGAGGGCCATGACACGGCGCATAAATTGTCGATCCTGACCAGCCTGGCCTTCGGCACCAGGATCGCCGCCAATGACATCTACATGGAAGGCATTTCCAATATCAGCCAGGCCGATATCCGCGCCGCGGGCGACCTTGGCTACCGGATAAAATTGCTCGGCGTCGCCCAACGCACCGACAGCGGCATCGAGCAGCGCGTGCACCCGACCATGGTGCCGACCGCGTCGGTGATCGCACAGGTGCATGGCGTTACCAATGCGGTGGCCATCGAAACCGACATTTTGGGCGAACTGCTGCTCTCCGGCCCGGGCGCCGGCGGCAACGCCACCGCGTCCGCCGTGGTCGGCGATATTGCCGACATCGCAAAGAGCCGGCCGGGCTTCCAGCACGGTCCGGTGTTCGGCCTGCCGGCCAAGGAACTGCGCCCCTACAAGAAGGCGCAGATGCGCAGCCATGCCGGCGGCTATTTCATCCGGCTGACCGTGCACGACCGCATCGGCGTCTTCGCCGCGATCGCCAAGCGCATGGCGGACAACGACATTTCGCTGGAATCGATCGTCCAGCATGCCGTCAGCGGCGAGACGGACGCGCAAAAGACGGTGATCCTGGTCACCCACGAGACGACGGAAGCAGCGGTGCGCAAGGCTGTCGACGGCATCACCAAGGACGGCCACCTCACAGACAAGCCGCAGGTCATCCGCATCGAGCGTGCGGGCTAGGCCAAGTCATTTTTTTCCTTTAACCGATTGATGCTGCTGCTGAAAAGTGGTTTCGGACGCCATAATGCTCTATCTCTTTGATTTGGAGCCGGATTGAGATTTCAGGTCGAACCCACCAGTCATCATTGGGTTCTGGCGGAGGCGTGAGCCGCGAGATCAAGGCGCGTCACCAGGAGGTGGAAAAGTTGAGACTTTCCTGTTTAGCCGTCGCATATTGCCGGAAATGACAATCTGTAGACTACGCCTCCTATGACGGGCGACAAACGCTTCTTCCTCGATATCAGGCAGTCGGCGACCGGTGTTTCCTGGGAACACCGGTTGAGCGAGCGGCAGGACATGACTGCGCTCGCCATAGCGCAGGGCCACGGCGTGCCCGACATTGTGGCGCGCGTGCTCGCCGGGCGGGGCGTCACCGCGGACCAGGCCGAGCGCTTCCTCGATCCGACGATCCGCAATCTGTTGCCGGATCCGGCTTCGCTGACCGACATGGGCAAGGCTGCGACCCGCATCGCCGAGGCGGTCATGGCCAAGGAGAAGGTGGCAATCTTCGGCGACTACGATGTCGACGGCGCCGCCTCTTCGGCGTTGCTCAAGCGCTTCCTGACGCATTTCTCGGTGCCTTCGGAGATCTACATTCCCGACCGCATCTTCGAGGGCTACGGCCCCAATCCGGAGGCTATGCGCGAACTGGTCTCGCGCGGCGCGACGCTGATCGTCACCGTCGATTGCGGCACCAACAGCGCTGTCTCCATTGATGCCGCCAAGGCCGCAGGCGCCGATGTGGTGGTGCTCGACCACCATCAGGTCGGCGGCCCGCTGCCGGAGGCGACCGCGGTCGTCAATCCCAATCGCGAGGACGACCTTTCCGGGCAAGGCCATCTGTGCGCCGCCGGTGTCGTCTTCCTCACTCTGGTGCAGACGGCGAGGGTCCTGCGCAGCCGATTGCCCGACGCAGCGCCACCGGACCTGTTGTCGTTGCTCGACTTGGCGGCGCTGGCCACGGTTTGCGATGTGGTGCCGCTCATCGGCGTGAACCGCGCTTTCGTCGTCAAGGGACTACAGATGGCGCGGCAGCAGAAGAATGAGGGGCTCGCCACACTGGCGCGGGTGTCCCGCATTGGTGAGCCGATAAGCACCTTTCATCTCGCCTATCTGATTGGGCCGCGCATCAATGCCGGCGGCCGCATCGGCGATGCAGCACTTGGCAGCCGGCTGCTCGCCACCGACGATCCGGTTGAGGCCAGGACCATTGCCGAGACACTCGACCGGCTCAACCAGGAACGCCAGCAGATGGAGCTGGAGATGCTGGCAGCGGCGCGCGCCGAGGCTGACGCCGAACTTGCCGGCGGCAACGGGCCGGCCATCATCGTCACCGCCAGCACCAATTGGCATCCCGGCATTGTCGGCTTGATCGCCTCGCGGCTGAAGGACCATGCGCGGCGGCCGGCCTTCGCCATCGCCTTCAACGCCAATGGCATCGGCACCGGCTCCGGCCGTTCGGTGTCGGGCTTCGATCTCGGACGGCTGGTGCGCGCAGCCGCCGATGCCGGGCTGATCGTCAAGGGCGGCGGCCACGGCATGGCCGCCGGCATCACGGTGGAACGCGCCAAGCTCGGCGAACTCCGTGCTTTCTTCGAGGAGCGCGCAGCGGCCGAAGTGTTCCGGCTGCAGGACGAAGAAAGTCTGGCCGTCGACGGCGCGCTCGCCGCCGAGGGCGCGACGATTGCTTTGCTCGATGCACTGGAAAAGGCCGGGCCTTTCGGCGCCGGCCATGTCGCGCCGGTGTTCGCGCTGCCGCGCCATCGGCTGGCCGACGCGCGGGCCGTCGGCACCAACCACATCCGGGCTGATCTGCAGTCGGAAAGCGGCGGCCGCATCCAGGGCATCGCCTTTCGATCCGTCGATACCGCGCTGGGCGAATTCCTGTTCAAGAACAGGGGCAACACGATCCATGTAGCCGGCTCGCTGTCGGGGAATTATTGGAACGGCAACCGCACGGTGCAGTTCCGCATCACCGATGCGGCCAAAGCCTGACATTGCCGAACTGGTTTAAGCGAGAACCGTCTGCAGCCGCTTCAACTCGCTGATCTGCGCCATCGTCGCCTGGTAACCGACGCTGATCGCCTCATCCGCGCGGTGGAATTCGGTCAAGCCGATATGGCTGAGTTTCGGTTGGAGCGACATGTCGGGCGGATCGCCCGCCAGCCTTGCGCGTGAAATCCGGTCCTGGATGATGTTGAAGGCTTCGACCATGACGCCGGTGATGCCGAGACGGCTCTGGTGCGGCTGGTGGTCGGGGCTGGCCTGGCCTGGCCGGGGCGCGTCCTTCTCGATGAGCAGTTCGCCGGCGCTGTGCTTGATGACGGCGGCGCGGCCGAACAGATCGTAGTGAAGGTTGACCGCGACGACCAGCGGCTGCTCGTAGGCGCGGCAGACCGAAACCGGAACCGGGTTGACCAGCGCGCCGTCGACCAGAATGCGGCCGTTGCAATTCACCGGTTCGAACACGCCCGGCAGCGCATAGGAAGCCCGCATCGCGGTGATCAGCGAACCGCTGGACAGCCAGATCTCATGGCCGGTGCGGATTTCCGCGCCAACGGCGACGAAGGGTTTCGTCAGATCCTCGAAGCGGATGCCTGCCATGTGCTCGCGCAGCCTGACGTCCAGTTTCATGCCGCCGAACAGGCCGCTGCCGCGCAGATTGAGATCGAGCAGGCCGAAGATGCGCCGCTTGGTCAGGCTGCGGGCGAACTCCTCGAGTTCGTCCAGCTTGCCGGCGAGATAGCAGCCGCCAACCAGCGCGCCGATCGAGGTGCCGGCGATCATTGAGACTTCGATGCCGGCTTCGTCGAGCGCGCGCAGCACGCCAATGTGCGCCCAGCCGCGTGCGCAGCCGCCGCCCAGCGCGAGCGAAATGCCTGTCTTGCCCGCGGGTTGCGGGTCAGGCACGCCGCCGGACGATGAGGGGCCATTGGCCTCCCGCACGTCCGGTCTGCTACGCAATGACGCCCACTCGAGCATCATGATCTCCCTTGTCCCGCGTCCGTTCTACAGGAAGGACGTTTGAGAATAGTGAATATGAGTGGTTTGCGACTGTTGAATGGTTCACGCGGGCTTCCGATACGTTTTTTCCGCATCGAACAGCGGCGTGCTGCCATCGCCGGCAAGCGTTGCCTTGCCGCCGATTAGCCCCACCGTCCGATAAAAACATGAACGCCGACCGGTGTGACAAGTTGCGTCGTGGCCCAACACTTTGACGCGCAACCATATGGCGTCCTGGTCACAATCCGTGAGCATCTCGACGACCGTCTGAAAATTGCCTGATGTTTCGCCCTTCTTCCACAGCGTGCTGCGCGAGCGCGACCAGTAGTGCGCGATGCCGGTTTCGAGCGTCAGCGCCAGCGCCTCGGCATTCATATGCGCGACCATCAGCAGCATACCGTCAGCGGCGTCGGTGACGACGACGGTGACCAGCCCGGCAGCATCGAAGCGCGGGGAAAACACCGCGCCTTCTTCGAGAGCCTTCTTGTCTGATGGAGCCGTGGGAAATGTTAGTGCCGACATCGCCGGTCCTTGATCTAGCGATGCCGGCGAGGGGCTTACGCCCCGAGGCCGCGCACCATGGTGACGAAACGGACCTGTTCCTCGGGCGTGTCCTTGAACACGCCGGTGAAGGTCGAGGTCAGCGTGGTGGAGCCCTGCTTGCGGATGCCGCGCATGGCCATGCACATATGCTCGGCCTCGATCATGACGGCGACACCGCGCGGATTGAGCACGTCCTGGATGACGCCGGCGATCTGTGCGGTCATGGCCTCCTGAGTCTGCAGGCGATGGGCGAAGATATCGACGACGCGCGCGATCTTGGACAGGCCGACGACCTTGCCATCCGGGAGGTAGCCGACATGCGCCTTGCCGATGATCGGCACCATGTGGTGCTCGCAATGCGAGTGGAACTGGATGTCCCTGACGATGACGAGATCGTCATAGCCGGCGACTTCCTCGAAGGTGCGGCCGAGTTCTTCGGCCGGGCACATGTCATAGCCGTTGAACATTTCGAGAAAGGCCTTGGTGACGCGCTTGGGCGTGTCGATCAGGCCCTCGCGGTCCGGATTGTCGCCGGTCCAGCGCAACAGCGTGCGCACGGCGGCCTCGACCTCGGCTTCGCTCGGCCTGTCGGTGACCGGCTTGTCCAGATAGTCGGAAGGGGGCATTATTTTCTTGATGACGGCATCCATAAAGGCGTCTCCCGTAGTTCCTCTCTCAGGAGGAACGAGTTGAACGGACCACGACCTTTCGGGTGCTGAAAACTCGCCCGGTTTCCAGCCCGCAAGCGGCGTGAACGAAATGGGCAAGGACGATGGCTTTGCGTTGCCTTGTCGATACCCGACTGCCAGCATTATATATGGTCGTGCGCAGCGAATGAAAGACGCCACAGCGGCAATCGCTGTTCGCTTGGCGGCGACGGATTGGAAAAATATGATTGACGACGTCTACAATGCGAAAATTCTGGGTTTTGCCGGAAACATCGCCCGCATAGGCCGGCTCGATCATCCGGATGCGAGCGCCAAGGCTCATTCCAAATTGTGCGGCTCGACGGTAACCGTCGACCTCAAGATGGACAATGGCGTCGTCACCGATTTCGCTCATGACGTGAAGGCCTGCGCCCTCGGCCAAGCCTCGTCCTCGATCATGGCTCAACATGTCATCGGCGCCAGCGCCGACGAATTGCGGGCGGTGCGCGACACCATGCTGAAGATGCTCAAGGAAAATGGCGCGCCGCCGCAAGGCCGCTTTGCCGATCTGAGATATCTGGAGCCGGTGCGCGACTACAAGGCGCGCCATGCCTCGACCATGCTGACCTTCGATGCGGTCGTCGATGCCATCGGTCAAATCGAGAAGAAACGCGCAGAAGAAGCAGCGTGATGTTGGTACATGACGGCTCCTCCAACAGCCGGTGAATTGTCAAACTTGGGCGTTGAACACGTCGAGGAGCTTCTCACGTAACCGGGCTCATGCCTTGGTTTGCTGCGCCCGTCTGCTTTCGGCAAATTCGCTTCTCACCCAGTCGGCGAAGGCCTTGGCCGGCTCCGGCAGGTCCTTCAAGCTCCTGGCGACCAGCCAGTAGGCGCCCGATGCGACGTCGATGTCGAACGGCTTGATCAGCGCGCCGGATGCTATCTCCTCGCCGATCTGCAAGAGGTCGCCCAGCGCCACGCCGTGGCCGAGCAGGGCCGCCTGCTTCGACAGCGACACATCCGCCAGCATAGGGCCGCGCGCCGGAATGGTGTCGGCTGACACGCCAGCCGCTTCGAACCAGCGCGCCCAGCCCTGACGATTTTCCTCGTGCAACAGCGTGTAGCGGGCGAGGTCGAGCGGCTTTTCGAGGGCGGGGCCCGATGCCAGCAAGGCCGGCGACAGGACCGGTGAATCGACGGTCGAGGCTAGCCATTCGGCCTCGCTGCGCGGCCATGAGGTGGCGCGCGCGCTGAAGCGCAAGGCGAGTTCGGGCTGATCGCTGCGGAACTCGATCGGCCTTGGGTCAACTTCGAGGGAAACGTCGATATCGGGCCGCAACTGGCTGAAGCGGTTGAGCCGCGGCAACAGCCATACCGAGGCCAGCGACGGCTCGACACTGACGCGGACCACCGACTGCGCCGGGGCCGCCACCAGGTCCGAAAGCAGCCTGTCGATGTCGTCGAAACTCCTGACCAGTTGATCGAGCAGGCGCTGGCCGGCCTCGGTCAGCTCGACGCGGCGGTGATGACGGCGGAACAAGGGCTGGCGCAAGAACTGCTCGAGTTCGCGGATCTGCCGGCTGATGGCGGCCTGCGAGACGAACAGCTCCTCGGCGGCCCGGCTGAAACTCAATTGCCGGCCGGCTGCCTCGAAACTTCGCAACGCCGTCAGGGGCAACCGTCCGCGCTTCATTTCGCATAACCCGAAGTTATCCGAACCGGAAATTATACTCTTTTGAAGGCGAAGGCCAGCGGGCGTCTAATCCGCTCTTAGAGGAGACACGGACATGATCCAGTTTCTGGAAATCTTTGGCGATGTGATGCGGATCGTGACTTTTCAACGGCGTGGCGACAGGCGGCATCATGTGCAGCGCACCGAGCAAAGGCCGGCCACCCGCTGGGCGGTTCCAGCGGAGCGGCATCCCTTTCGCCGCTCGCGACCCTGAAGCCGATAAAGAGGCGAGTGAAGAGGATTGCGTTTGCCGGCCGAAGCTCACATCTATCGGTTTGGAAACGCAAGCTGACCCGGAAGCCGGTCTCGGGGTCGCGTTCGGAAAGAGGCTGCAGTGGGCGACCAGCATCGGCATGTGCATGCCGCCGGACGGACCCGGCGCGGGCGCAACTGGCCCGGTCCCTGGCGCAAAACACCCGGCCGCATTTTCGGCACGTCGCTGGTGCGCCTCTATCAACTGACGCTGTCCGGATTTGTGGGCAATTCCTGCCGGCATCTGCCGACCTGTTCCGAATACGCGCATGAGGCGATCGCCCGCCATGGCCTGTGGGCCGGCGGCTTCATGGGGCTGTTCCGGGTGCTGCGCTGCGGGCCGTTCGGAACGCACGGCGTCGACCGCGTGCCGGAGGTGCTCGCTCCGCGCTACGTCTGGTTCACGCCATGGCGTTATTGGCAGATCGGCAGGAAGCGCGGCGAGGCCTGACGGCGGACGCGCTGGGTCCCTGATCCAGATCGCCAGGGCGGCATTTCTTTACGATCCGGTAGGGTTAACAACGGCCTGCACAAAGACTGCGCATTTGAGTCAAAATCGAGCCAAGAGACTTCGCTAAGCGCCTCCTGTTCATTCCCAGGAGAGCCCACATGCGTCGGATCGAAACCCATCCCTTCATCATTGCCGCGGTCCTCTTCCTGCTGGCCTGGTTTCTGGGATTTCCGATGCGGGCGCAATCGGCGCCGCTTGGCGATGTCGCCTGTACGCTTATCCAGGACGCGGCGAGCGGCGAGACGCTCTGCCAGAATGGCGTCTGCGACCAACGCGTCAGCCCGGCATCGACCTTCAAGGTGCCGCTGGCACTGATCGGCTACGACAGCGGAATCCTGAGCGATGCGCATACGCCGACCTGGGACTACAAGCCTGAATTCAGGGCCGTGAGCCGCGACCACAAAGCCGTCGACCCGATGATCTGGGAGCGCGACTCGATCGTATGGTATTCGCGCGAGATCGTGCGCCGGCTCGGCGCAAAAAGCTTTGCCGGCTACGTCTCGAAATTCGGCTACGGCAACATGGATGTCTCGGGCGATGCCGACAAGGACAACGGGCTCACGCAATCCTGGATAAATTCCTCGCTTGAGATATCGCCGGTCGAACAGACAGCCTTCCTGCGCCAGCTGCTCGCCGGCAAGATGCCGGTTTCTGCCAAGGCGCATGAGATGACCCGAGCCATCCTGCCGACTTTCCAGGCCGGCGGCTGGACGGTGCGGGGCAAGACCGGCAGCACCAGGCTGGGAAACAGCAAGGACAAGCGCGCGCTGGGCTGGTTCGTCGGCTGGGCCGAAAAGGGCGGCCGCCGGATCGTCTTCGCCCGGCTGGTCGTCGACACCAAGCCGATCGACATGCCGAAAGGCCCGGCGACACGCGCGGCGTTCCTGAGGGAGTTGCCGCAACTGGTGAAGTGAGTTGCCGCGACAAGCGGCTGTGCCAATGACCGCTGCGGAAATGTATCAGTCGACGTTCCGGCTCGTGGACTCTGTCGGCCGTCGCCCTTACAATCCCGGTCCTGTTGCTCTTGAAAGCAATGCACCACATGACCGAAGGACGCGTCCAACGCCGTCTTGCCGCAATTCTGGCCGCTGACGTGGTGGGGTATACGCGCCTGATGGGCAGCGACGAGGCCGGCACACTTGCCGATCTGAAGGAGATACGGGCCCACCTTATCGACCCCAATATGGCCGAGCACCAAGGTCGCATCTTCAAAACGACTGGCGACGGCATCCTCGCCGAGTTTCCAAGTGTCGTGAACGCCGTGGCTTGTGCCGTTGCTATGCAGCGTGCCATGTCGGGTCGCAGCGCAAAACTGTCCGAGGACCGAAGAATACAATTCCGCGTTGGGATCAACCTCGGTGACGTAATCGTCGAGGATGACGATCTGTTGGGTGACGGCGTGAACGTGGCGACAAGGCTCGAAGGCATCGCTCCTGTTGGAGGTGTTATGGTTTCGGGCACGGTGCGAGATCACCTCGGAAACCGGCTTGAAGTGCAATTCGACGACATTGGTGAGCAGATACTTAAAAATATTGAACGCCCCGTGCGAGCTTATGCGGTGCGCCTCGACGGTCCCGAAGCGGCCCCCACTTCGCCGGCGTCGCTTGCTGATAAGCCATCCATCGCTTTGCTGCCGTTCGTCAATATGAGCGACGACCGTCAGCAGGACTACTTTGCGGATGGGATCACAGAGAACGTCATCACCGGATTGTCTCGGTTTCGCGATCTTTCCGTCATCGCCAGTAATTCGACGTTTGCTTACAAGGGCAAAGCCACGAAGATACAGGATGCCAGCCGAGAGCTGGGTGCCCGCTATATCTTGGAGGGCAGTGTACAGAGGTCGAAGGACCGGGTCCGGATTACCGCCCAGCTCATTGACGGCAAGACTGGGCGGCACCTTTGGGCAGAGCGCTACGACCGAGGCATCGAGGACATCTTTGCCGTGCAGGACGATGTCACTGAAAGAATAATCGGCAGTTTAGCCACAGCGTACGGAGGCCGACTATTAAAGGCGTGGCAAGAGCGCCCGGAAGTCGCGGGGACGCGGAATTTTGAGGCGCTGGACTATTTCGTGCGCGGCATGGAGTCTCTCAACCGCTACACAAAACAAGACAACTTGCGTGCTCGGGAACTCTTTGAGAAGGCGGGCGAACTCGATCCGAAGTTCGGAAAGGCGTTTGCGAAGCTCGCTTGGACGCACATGATCGACGCAAGCGACGGTTGGAGCGCGAATCCCGAGGCTTCACTGGCATGTGGCCTGAAATTCGCCAATTTGGCGATCAAACGGGACGACGCCGAGGCATGGGGGCACTATGCGCTCGCAGGGCACTGCCTATTTTGCGGACAATACGAACGCGCTATCGTTGAGTATCAACGCGCCCTTGAGCTTAATCCAAATGACGCCGACGTGCTGTTGGATTACGGTTCCTGCCTAAGCTATTGCGGGAGGGCACAGGAAGGCCTTGAGACGGCGCAAAAAGCCATGCGTCTCAACCCTCACTACCCCGAGTGGTACATCCTACAGATTGGCCAGATTTACTACGACGTTCGCAGATATCGTGAAGCGATCGCGGCGTTGGAAGGTCTACGAACCCTCGACACCGTATACCAACACTTATACCTGGCAGCGAGCTACGCGGCTTTAGGGAGCGAAGACGAAGCGCAGCAGGTCATCGAGCACATTTTGCAGCTGGAGCCGCGAGCCACAATCACGATGAGAACGACCTCGGACATGGCGCCATACAAGAACTCAGGTGACTTGGAACATCTTCGCGAGAACTTGCGCAAGGCAGGCCTGCGCGAGTGAGTGAAAGCTCGCGCTAGCCTTGAACGGCTGCAAAGTGGCGGTCCTTGGTCGTTCCGATCGGGAGGCCAATGGCAACGTTCCAACTGGAATTCAAACTGACACACTACCAGCGCTCTTTACCTCACACCGTGCTGCCTCTAAAACCCGCCCGCTGCCGGATGCTTCCGGCTTCACACCACGACCACCCGCGCTCGTTTGCGGGACTGGATAGGAGATACAAATGCTGAATTCCGTTTCCCTGACATTTCCCGATGGCTCCGTCCGCGACTATGACGCGGCGATGACCGGTGCGGGCCTCGCCGAATCGATCTCGAAGTCGCTGGCCAAGAAGGCTGTCGCCTATGCCATCGACGGCACCGTTCGCGATCTTTCCGACCCGCTTGGCAAGTCCGGCAAGGTCGAGATCATCACCCGCACCGATCCGCGCGCGCTGGAGCTCATCCGTCATGATGCAGCACACGTGCTGGCGGAGGCCGTGCAGGAACTGTGGCCGGGAACGCAAGTGACCATCGGGCCGGTGATCGAGAACGGATTCTATTACGACTTCGCCCGCAACGAGCCGTTCACGCCGGACGATTTCCCAGTGATCGAAAAGAAGATGCGCGAGATCATTGCGCGCAACAAGCCGTTCACCAAGGAAGTCTGGTCGCGCGACAAGGCGAAAAATGTCTTTGCCGAGAAGGGCGAGCGCTACAAGCTCGAGCTGATCGACACCATTCCCGAAGACCAGGATCTCAAGATCTATTCCCAGGGTGACTGGTTCGACCTCTGCCGCGGCCCGCACATGGCCTCGACCGGCCAGATCGGCAACGCCTTCAAGCTGATGAAGGTGGCCGGCGCCTATTGGCGCGGCGATTCGAACAACCCGATGCTGACCCGCATCTACGGCACGGCCTGGGCCGAGCAGGCTGAACTCGATGCCTACCAGACGATGCTGGAAGAGGCCGAGAAGCGCGACCACCGCAAACTCGGCCGCGAGATGGACCTGTTCCATTTCCAGGAAGAGGGGCCGGGCGTCGTCTTCTGGCACGCCAAGGGCTGGAAGATGTTCCAGAATCTGGTCAACTACATGCGCCGCCGCCTCGACGAGCAAGGCTACCAGGAGGTCAACGCACCGCAGGTTCTCGACAAGAGCCTGTGGGAGACGTCGGGCCACTGGGGCTGGTATCGCGATGCCATGTTCAAGGTGACGGTGGCCGGCGACGACACCGACGACGACCGCGTGTTCGCGCTGAAGCCGATGAATTGTCCGGGCCACGTGCAGATCTTCAAGCATGGGTTGAAATCCTATCGAGATCTGCCCGTAAAGCTTGCGGAATTCGGCAATGTGCATCGTTACGAACCGTCCGGCGCCTTGCACGGGCTGATGCGCGTGCGCGGCTTCACGCAGGACGATGCGCATATCTTCTGCACCGAGGAGCAACTGGCCGCGGAGTGCCTGCGCATCAACGATCTGATCCTGTCGACCTACGCCGATTTCGGCTTCGACGATGTCAGCGTGAAGCTGTCGACGCGGCCGGATAAGCGCGTCGGCACCGACGAGGCCTGGGATCATGCCGAGGCGATCATGGGCAACGTGCTGGATACAATCAGGACGCGCTCGGGAAACCGCATCAAGACCTCGATCAATCCGGGCGAGGGCGCTTTCTACGGGCCGAAATTCGAATATGTGCTGAAGGACGCCATCGGCCGCGAATGGCAGTGCGGCACCACGCAGGTCGACTTCAATCTGCCGGAACGCTTTGGCGCCTTCTACATCGGTTCGGATTCGGAAAAGAAGCAGCCGGTGATGGTGCATCGCGCCATCTGCGGTTCGATGGAACGCTTTCTCGGCATCCTGATCGAGCATTATTCCGGCCATTTCCCGCTGTGGTTCGCGCCGCTGCAGGTGGTTGTGGCGACGATCACCTCGGATGCTGACGACTATGCGCGAAAGGTTGTCGCACAGTTGAAGGCGGCAGGACTTTTGGCCGAACCGGATCTGCGCAACGAGAAGATCAACTACAAGGTGCGTGAGCATTCGCTGGCCAAGGTTCCTGTGATCCTCGTCTGCGGCAAGCGCGAGGCGGAAGAGGAGACCGTCAACATGCGCCGGCTCGGCTCGCGCGATCAGGAATCGCTCAAGCTGGCCGACGCGCTGAAGCTGCTTTCCGACGAGGCTGTTTCAGCCGACCGAAGGCGCAGCGCGGCCTGAGCAAACAATGTTTCGTAGAAATGGCGGTGGAGCGATCCACCGCCATTTTCACATGCCTGTCACGCCAACCTTGTAACGAGCCCCCATGCTCAAGCTGAAGATACGGGAAAGACCGTTTCCCGAACTCTCCTACGCCAATGCGAGCCAGCCGGCGCTGACGCGCTGGTTCATCCATTCCATTGAAGGTCTGTCGGGGCGCGACCGGTATGCCGCGCTCTATGATTTCTGGCGCCGCCAGGTGGCGCCGACCGGCGAGCGGGTGTTCAGCCGCATGCTGCAGCTGATCGACGTCAAGGTGCGCAGCACCGATCAGTGGCCGCCGGCGGGGCTGCCCGACACGCCGCTGGTGATCGTCGCCAACCACCCGTTCGGCATTGGCGACGGCATTGCCGTGCTGTCGCTCGTCGAGCAGCTCGGGCGTCCGTTCCGCGTCATGATCCACAAGGATCTGCTGAAGGTCCGCGAGATGGAACCGTACTCGCTGCCGATCGACTTTTCCGAGACCAAGGACGCGGTGAAGAACAACATGGCGGTGCGCCACGAGGCAGTGCGGCTGTTGAAAGAGGGCGTCACCATCGTCGTATTTCCGGCCGGCGGCGTCGCCACCGCGCCGAAAGGCTTTGGCCGGGCGCGCGACCTGCCGTGGAAGATGTTTCCGGCGCGCCTCGTGCAGGACGCCAAGGCGTCGGTGGTGCCGATGCATTTTTCCGGTCAGAACGGCCGGCTGTTCCATCTGGTCAGCGGTCCGATGAACATGGCCGAGCGCGAAGGAAGGCTGGCGAAATTCGTCGGCAAGGCGTCGCTGACGTTGCGCCTTTCAATGCTCATCCGCGAATTTGCGCGGCTGTCCGGCAAGACGATCGACGTGCGCGTCGGCAACGTACTGCGCTGGGATGAGCTGGAGCCGCTGCGCGACCGCAAGACCTTGCTTGATCGCCTTCATCGCAGCGTCTTCGATCTGGCGCCCGACGCACCGCGCAGCCGCGTCCACTTCCTGCCGCGCCGTATGCGCAAGGCAGCCTGAGAGACGCTAACTAGGGCGTGTACTCATAAACGACGTTCAGTCGGTCAACTTTTCGACAACCTCGGCCCTTTTGCTCAATAGCTCCTAGGGCAGTGGGAGCGGTTTGTCGCTGAGTGTACGCAAGTAGGCGATCAGGTTGACCCGTTCGGTCTCGTCCGGGACGCCAGGCACCTCCATGTAAACACCCGGCGTGGTGAGCATGGGCTCAAGCAGATATTTGTTCAGGTCCTCGTACGTCCATACACCCTCTAAGGCCAGCAAGGTGTCGGAGTAACGCATATTTGCCATGGATGCCTTGTCGCGGCCGACGACGCCCCATAAGTTCGGTCCCGTTTTGATCCCTCCCTGTGGCTCGGCATTGTGGCAACCGTGGCACACGTGTGTGAAGTAGGTTCGGCCTTTCTCGACATCGGCAGCAGCCAACTTCATCGAGATCGGAGCTGGCGTTGGCAACACGACGCCGTGCGACATGAGATAGTCAGCAACTTCGCGTTGCCCCTTGAATTTTGCCAGATGGAGCGGTGTCTTGCCGTCCATTGTCTTCGCATTCACGTCCGCGCCGGCCCCAACCAGTGCTTTCACGCAATCGAGGCAACCGAGATTGACCGCGATGTGGATAGCGTTTTCGCGGCTGCGCTTCGAATTTGGATTTGCGCCCCCGTCCAGCAACAGATTGATCAAATCGGTCCTGCGTTTTGCCAAAGCCAGAATAAGGGCAGGACCCAAACGCGGGTCCGGGACGGCGTTGACGTCGGCACCGCGTTCAATGAGCAGTTTTGCCGCTGCAAAATGACCGCCTTTGACCGCAAGATAGAGTGGTGTCGTGCGCCCGTCGCTCTCATCGACGCCGGCACCAGCGTCGAGCGCTGCCGTGATCGCCGCGACATCGCCCTTCATGGCGGCGTCGTGAATGCCGGCGGCATGCGATACAATCGGTGCAAGCAGTAGTGGAATGAAAAGCAAGGACATGCGCATTTTGGCATCTCCCAAGGCAAACTGCGGTACGGGTCATGCTTTCAAGGCCGCAAAAACATACCACGAATGCCGGATCGTGGCCACTCCAACCGGTGCCTAGAAACGAATCGCAAGGTCGATCCGTCCGGCTGTGGCTTCGGGCTTATGAGTCCACAACCTAGTCGGCGCCTTCCTCCGGATCGATCGCAGAGGCATCAGTGGCCAGCACCTCGATCTCCTGGTTCTGCCCAGCGACCACGGTGAAATCCTTCTGGTAGATGCGGTCGCGGTTCTTGGCGATGATGGTGTATTGGCCTTCGGCCAGCACCATCGAGGCGAAGGCGCCGACGGCCTCCTTGATCGGATCGCCGGATTCGTTGAGCAGCGACCAGGATGTATCGGCGATGGCCTCGCCGCCGGTCTCGCGCACCAGCTTCATGGTCTCCTCCGCCGCGCGATGCTCGACGGTGGCTTCGGTCAGCTTGCCGGCTTCGACACGGATGTCGGAGCGAATAACGGCATTGACCGCGCCATAGGTGGAGACGACATGATAAACGCCGGCGTTGAGCCGCACGACGCTGTTCGGCTCGACATCGGGAATGATCAAAGCGCGGTCGCCATTGGCCTCGGCGGTGCCCTCATAAATGGAGAAGCGCAGTTTTTTCGGCGGAATACGCACGCCGCCCGACAGCACCGCGTCGAGCTTGAGGCCGCCGGCATCGAGCACCAGGCTTTCGCGCCTGGCGTCCTTGCCGACGGTGATGCGCTTGGTGGCGCCGGCGCGTCCGTATGAGGCGTGGACCAGATAGCTGCCGGGTTCGAGCTGGAACACGGCGCTGCCGCCATGCGCGGAAGCCACCATCGGCAGCTTGCCGTCGCCGGCGGCCTCGGGCTTGAAGACGCGCCAGACGATGCCGCGCGTGATGTCGGCGCCCTTGTCGGTCAACTGCGCCGACAGCGTTATGGCACCGCCGCCACCGAGTGCCAGCGGCGTCTCGCCCTTGGGCGGTGCATAGCTCGAAATATCGGGGAGTTTCAGATTGCCGATGCCGTCGGCATTCTGCGCCATGGCCATCGAGGCCGGCGCAAACAGCGCTACGGCGAGCCAAATCAGGAAAAGGCGCGATGTCCCCTCAAACATGCCTTGCGTTGAAGCCCAAGGCGGTGGCAATTTCAAGGCTTAAGAGTCCGACCGCCTTGGCAACAGGTTCTTTCGTCCGGCGCGCCCGCGCCAATGCCCGAGCCGCCCCGATCCGCAATGGCGCGCTTCAGCTCAAAATCGAGTGCTTTAGGAGACCTGGCCCCATGGCGCCGCCGATCATCGACTTCCTGCTGACCCGAAACTCCGCACCGATTCCTGAATTGAAGGAACCGGCGCCCAGCGATGGCGATATCGCGACCATGATCGCGGCTGCAAGCCGGGTGCCCGATCACGGCCGGCTGGAGCCGTGGCGCTTCATCCTTTATCGCGGCGAGGCGCGCGTCGAGATCGGCAGGAAGCTGGCGGCGCTCGCCGAAGAGCGCGAAGGACCGCTGCCGGAAAACCGCCGCAACCAGGAACTGGCTCGGTTTTCGCGTGCGCCGCTGGTGATCGGCGTGGTCTCGAGCCCGAAGGACAATCCAAAAATCCCGCAATGGGAAATGTTCCTGTCCGGCGGCATGGCGGCGATGAACCTGATGATCGCAGCCAATGCGCTGGGCTACGGCACCAACATGATCAGCAACTGGTATTCCGACGTGGCGGAGGGCAGGGCGCTGCTGGGAGTGGCGCCACAGGAACGTGTTGTCGGCTTCGTCCACATCGGCTGCTATCAGGGACCGGCGCCGGAACGGCCGCGGCCCGATCCGGCAAAGCTCTATGCCGATTATGCTGGGCCGTGGAACGGCTGACACCCGAAAGCGATTCCCCTTTATTTAAACACAGGCTAAGACAGCGGCTTCGGCGATGCGTTGGGGGTTGGCGCATCGACCATGGGGATTTTTTTGGGGGTCGCCGGCGACATGAAGAAACGAGACTCGCTGCGAACCCGGCTGCGCTATGGGTTTGACAAGAGCATGGCGGCCGGGCCGATCGCGCTGATCGGCTGGCTCGCCGTCGCTTCGCTGCTGATCATCATCGCCGCCGCGGCTTTTCTTGCGGTGACCCGCATCGCGCCGGAGGGCGGCGAACCACTGAACTTCTTCGAAGCATTCTGGGAATCGCTGATGCGCACGCTCGATTCCGGCACGATGGGCGGCGACACCGGCTGGGCCTTTCGTCTCGTCATGCTCTTTGTCACGCTCGCCGGCATCTTCGTCGTGTCGGCCCTCATCGGCGTGCTCAGCGCCGGCGTCGACAGCAAGCTCGATGAATTGCGCAAGGGCCGTTCGCGGGTGCTGGAGAGCGACCACACCATCATCCTCAACTGGTCGCCGTCGATCTTCGACGTCATCTCCGAACTCGTCATTGCCAATGCCAGCCGCCGCCATCCGCGCATTGTCGTCATGGCCAATATGGACAAGGTGGCGATGGAGGACGAGATCGCCGCCAAAGTCGGCAGACTGGGCAATACACGCATCATCTGCCGCAGCGGCGACCCGACCGACCTCTACGATCTGGCCATCGTCAACCCGCAGACCTCGCGCTCGATCATCGTGCTGTCGCCGGACGGCGACGACCCGGATTCGCAGGTGATCAAGACGGTGCTGGCGCTGGCCAACGACCCGAACCGGCGCACGGCGCCCTATAACATCGCCGCCGAGATCCGCGACGGAAAGAACGCCGAGGTCGCCCGCGTCGTCGGCGGGGCCGAGGTACAGCTTGTCCTGGCCGACCAGCTGATCTCGCGCATCGTCGTGCATTCGAGCCGGCAGTCGGGTCTCAGCGGCGTCTATTCGGAGCTGCTCGATTTCGACGGCTGCGAAATCTACACGACCGAGCAGCCTGATCTCACCGGCAAGACCTTCGGCGAGGCAGTGATGGCGTATGAGCATTGCACGCTGATCGGGCTCTGCGACCAGCAGGGGCGCGTCAATCTCAACCCGCCGTCGGAGCTGGTAATCGGCAAGGACACGCGCGCCATCATCATTGCCGAGGACGATGCCGCCATCAAGCTGGGAAGCGCCGGAGCCAAGATCCATGCCGCGGCGATTCTTCGCCATCAGCCCATCGAGGCGAAGCCGGAGCGCACGCTGATCCTTGGCTGGAACCGGCGCGGTCCGATCATAACCTATGAACTGTCGCGCTATGTCGCGCCTGGTTCGATCCTGACCATCGCCGCCGATACGGCAGGCCTCGAACAGGAAGTTACCGGGCTGCCGGTCGTCGGCGACAATCTGTCGGTTTCCTGCCGGATCACCGACACGTCGAGCAGCACAGCACTGGCAAGCCTGGACGTGCCTTCCTACGACCACGTGCTCGTCCTCGGCTACAGCGAGACCATGGCAGCGCAGCCCGCCGATACGCGCACGCTGGTGACGCTGCTGCATTTGCGCAAAATCGCAGACGATGCCGGCACGCATATCTCGATTGTTAGCGAAATGATCGACGTGCGCAACCGCGAGTTGGCGGCGGTGACCAAGGCCGATGACTTCGTCGTCAGCAACCGGCTGGTCAGCCTGATGCTGGCGCAGGCATCGGAGAACCAGCATCTCGCCGCGATCTTCGATGACCTGCTCGACGAGGAGGGCTCCGAAATCTACATGCGTCCGGTCGGCCACTATGTCGCCATCGATCAGCCGGTGACGTTCTGGACGATCGCGGAATCGGCGCGGCTGCGCGGCGAGATCGCCATCGGACATAGGCGCGTTCGCGCTGCGCAGAGTGATGAGCGGGCTCTGGGCGGCGTCACCGTCAACCCGTTGAAGTCGCAAGCGCTGGCCTACCTGCCTGAGGACCGGGTCATCGTGCTGGCGCGGGACTAAACCCCGACTGCCTTGGCGCGAGCCAGAAGCCGTTCGGCGAGCCTGAGATGCGGCCGGTCATACATCTTGCCGTCAATGCCGACCACGCCGGGATTTCCGGCCGCCTCGAAGGCCGCGACGATGGCCTGCGAGCGTTGCACTGCCTCCGCCGATGGCGTGAAGGCGGCGTTGATGACCGGCACTTGCGCCGGATGGATCGCCATCTTGCCGGTAAAGCCGTCACGCTCGGCCTCCGTGCATTCGGCTTCGAAGGCGGCCATGTCGCGAAAGGCGGGGAAAACCGTGTCGATCGCCGCGACTTCAGCTGCGCCGGCGGCAAGGATGGTCATGGTGCGGGCAAGGCGGAAGACATCGGTGTAGCGGCCGTTATCGTCGCGCGCAGCCTGCGCGCCGATCGCCGCCGACAGATCTTCGGCACCCCAGGTGAGGCCGGCAAGCCTGGCGCTTGCCCCGGCATAGGTCGCGGCGGCCAGCAACCCAGCAGCGGTCTCGGTAATGATCGGCAGGATCTTGATCGCGCCATCCGGCAATCCGTTTTCGGCCTCATGTACGCGGAGCTTTACGGATAGCTGCTGGACATCCTGGCCGCTGTTCGACTTCGGCAGCATGATGCCGTCGGGTTTGACCGGAACCAGGGCGGCCAGATCGTCGTCGGTCAATCCGGTCGAGAGATCGTTGACGCGGATATAGATGGCGGAGCTTGTCTGCTGCCGGTTGCCGCCGATAAAGCGTGCCGCGATGTCGCGTGCCGACGCCTTGTTTTGTGGCGCCACGGAATCCTCAAGGTCGACGATGACCACGTCGGCGCCGGCGCCAAAGCCTTTGTCCAGCTTCTTTTCGGAATCGCCGGGCACAAACAGCAGCGAGCGCATCAGGCCGCCTTTTTCATCATCATCGCCTGGCGCGTGCATTTGGCGACGAGCACATCGTTCTGATTGTAGGCGCGATGCTCGAACTCGACGATGCCGCGGTCCGGCTTGGATTTCGATTCCCTGACCGAGATCACAGTCGTTTCGACACGGATGGTGTCGCCATGGAAGACCGGGTGCGGAAACACCGTCTCCTTCATGCCGAGATTGGCAATTGTGGTGCCGACGGTGATGTCATTGACGGAAATGCCGATCATCAGGCCGAGCGTGAACAGCGAATTGACCAGCGGTCTGCCCCATTCGCTCTTGGCGGCGAAGTCGAAGTCGATGTGCAGCGGCTGCGGGTTCAGCGTCATCACCGAGAACAGCATGTTATCGCTTTCGGTGACGGTCTTGCGCAGCGTGTGCCGAAAGACATGTCCGACGACGAACTCTTCGAGATAAAGCCCGGGCATCGTTTTTCTCCTCCGCTGCCTGACGGTTGATAGGCGCTGCCCATGCCACCCGCAAGCCAGTTAATAAACATGGTGAACCGTTCGTAAACCATTTCTGCCTAGGGTCATTCCTGGGGCCGGAAGCTTTCCGGCAAGGGGCGTAGCAGGCAGTATGGTTGTCTCGCATTTTCTCAAATGGATCTACACCGCGAGAGTTTCGGAGCGCGCCGCGGCGGCGAGCGCGCTGGCCCGCGCCTACGTCAATTCCGACCTGCCTTTCGAAGACCGTTGCGCGGCCGAAGCGGCGCTGACGCTGCTGCTCGACGACGCCTCGTCGAAGGTGCGGCTGGCTATGGCCGAAGCGCTGTCGATGAGCCATCACGCGCCGCTGCAGATCATCAGCGCGCTTGCCTCCGATCAGCCGGAAGTGGCAGCCCTGGTGCTGGCGCGCTCCCCGCTGCTGACAGACGCCGACCTGATCGACCGCGTCGCGGCCGGGCACAAGGCGACGCAAAAACTGATCGCCGACCGGCCGGTCGTTTCGATGGCGGTTGCCGCGGCGATCGCCGAGATCGGCGAACCGGAAGCGTGTGCGGCGCTGCTCGCCAATGACGGCGCCGACATAGCCTCGCTCTCCTTCCGCCGCATCGCCGAGCGGCATGGCCATATCGCTCATTTGCGCGAGGCAATGGTCACGGATGTGCGGCTGCCGGCCGACTGCCGGCACATGCTACTGGTCAAGCTCGGCGAAACGCTGAAGGCTTCGCCGCTGGTGATGGCGCTGATGGGGGCGGCCAGAGCCGAGCGCGTCACGCGCGATGCTTGCGTCAAGGCTTCGGTGCGGCTGGTCGAAGGCACGCGCGCGGAGGAACATGCGGCACTTATCGAACATCTGCGCCTGCGCGGCGACCTGACCGCAAGTTTCGTCATCCGTGCCATTGCCCACGGCAAGGTCGACTTTTTCGGCTCGGCCCTGGTTGCGCTCAGCCAGCAGTCGGAGCAGCGGGTGCGGGCCTTGCTCGCCGGCGGCCAGGACGTTGCGTTGCAGGCGCTGTTCCGCAGCGCCGGCCTTGCCGCTTCCACCCATGGCATCATCCTGCGCGCGCTCAAAATCTGGCGCGAAGTCGCCAACGGCAAGCGCCTCGCCGGCGTGCAGGAAGTCAGCTGGCTGATGCTGAAGGAACTCGGAGGTCAATCCACTGAGGGCGATCTCGCCGGCCTGGTCAAGTCGATCCATCTCGACGCGCTGCGGGAAAACGCGCGCGGGCATGCGCTGGCGATAGCCGCGGCCTGACGCCCTAGCCACGGTCCCTAGTGAAGAAATCCGGGAAATCCTCGATCGCGGCGGCGATGATGCGCAGCGAGGCTGCGATCTGCAGCATATCCGCACCGCCGCTGCGCTCTGAAAGGCTGGCTGCATATTGCCGGGCCACAGTGACAGTTGCTGTCTGTGGATCGCCGGTTGCGCGAAAGAGCAGTTCACGCGCGAGGCCGCGCAGGAAATTGGCGATCGAGAGCGCGGTGTCGGTAGGAGTGGACGGGCTCTGCTGCGCGGCGCGCAGACGCAGGATTTCAAGGCCGACGGTAACGGCGGCGACCCCGCCGCCCAGAATCGCATCGCCTTTCCTGCCGGCATTTTGCAAGAGCGGCATCAGCTGGTTGATGCGGTCATAGGCCAGGCTCTCGAAGGCCGAACGCCGCGGCACCCGCTCATGCAGGCACAGCCGCGCCAGATCCTCGCGCATGGCCCGCACGATGCGGTTGGCCGCGCGCCATGGATCCACCGGCAGCACCACGATGAAGACGCCGATCGCCAGCAGGATGCCGACCAGCACCGACGCCGAGCCGGCGAAAAACGGGCCTGGGGCATAGGTCATCGCCTGATGCGGGCTGAGGAAGGCGAGGAAATTGATGGCAAAGGCCGTCGCCACGCCGACGGTGCGCGGATTGGCCATGCCCAGCGCCGTCGGTACCAGGATCGGCACGACAAACAGCGCGAACCAGCCGAAGCCGGGCAAAGCAGGCAGCGCGACCTGGCCGACAAGGAAGGCAAAGGGCAAAGCCAGCAGCGTTCCCTTGAAGAAGCCCCAGGACACCCGCACCGGGTCAGGCCGCGCGGCGAAAAGACTGGAGACGACGGCAACGAGGATGACGGTGCCGGCCGCGTCGGACCATTTCGTCGTCAGCCAGAAGGCGGCGACCGCCAACGTGGCAAGGCCGGCGCGTATGGCATTGCGCGAAGCCCCGGGATAATCGCGGTGCACCACCAGCGCAGGCGGCTGCCTGTTGCTCCGGCTGGGGCCCGTCACCGGTGCGCGCAGGGCGTCGAGGCCGCGCAGCACCTGCTTGAAGGCTTCGGCGAAATCGGCGGCGATGGTGAGGCGGGTTATGGTGCCGACCTTGTCGTCGCCCTGATCGGTCGAGGCGTCGGGCATTTGCCGGGCCTTGCCGGCAATCGCGTCGAGCCGCGTCACCCAGGGCGACGTGTCGTCCAGCGCCTCGGGCGTCGCTGCCAGCTCGCTGACCAACGACTGCAGTTCCGAGCGCACCGGAATGAGCGCTGCGTTTTTCGGCGCGGCATGCGAATGCAGCGCGCGCGCCGCCGACAGCGCCGAGAGAAGCTGACCGATGGTTAGGCGGACCGGATGGGCGCGGGTGGCGAAGCTCGGGGCTTCGAGCCGGGCATAGGCGCGCATCTCGGCCAGCATCTGGGCGTCGGTGATCAGCTTGCGGTGCAGGCCGGCCAGCGTCGCCGGGTCGCCACCGGAAAAAGCGCCGCCTGCATAGGTTGCAAGGTCGAGGATGCTGCGCTTCAGCCTGGAGATAATGGCGTCAGCGGCCAGCTTGGGCAGGATCAGCCGGCTGGTCAGGCCGGCGCAGACGATGCCGAGCACGATCTCGGCGCAGCGCGCGACAGCGAGATCGACGATCACATGCGGCTGGCCGAAAGCCGGCAGCCCAATGATCATCGCGGTATAGCCGGCAAGTGCGGCGCCATAGGCTTCCGGATTGCGCAGCAGCGACGAAACCAGCGTGCACAGCCCAATCCAGACGGACAGCGCCGTGACCAGCAGCCAGGGATTGGTGCCGAAAACCGAGGTGATGCCGATCGCCGCAAGTCCACCGGCCAGCGTGCCGAGCAGCCGGTAAAAACCTTTCGCCAGCACCATGCCGGCGACCGGCTGGGCGACGATGAAGACCGTCATCATCGCCCATTGCGGGTGGTCGAGTTTCAACGCGTAAGCAGCGAGAAGCGCGATCAGACCGGCCGAAACCGTGCGCAGGGCGAAAATCCAATCCGAGCGCGTCGGCTGCGTCAGGCCCGCCAAACTGGTTTCGAAGTAGCTCTTCAGCCGCGCCCGGATCACAAGCTGGTCTCCGTATCGGAAGTGCAGGCTAGAGCAATTCCAGGAAAAGTTTGAAACGGTTTTCCGCCCGGAACTGCGTCAAAACGAAGAGTCGGCCGGCGCTCAGATATCCAGCACTTCCGTCGCGGCGAATTCGGCGCGTTCCTGGATGAAGCGGAAGCGGGCTTCCGGCTTGGTGCCCATCAGCGCGTCGACAGCATCCTTGGTCGCCGCCACGGCGTCGATGACATCGACCCGGAGCAGCGTGCGCTTCCTCGGGTCCATGGTGGTTTCCTTGAGCTGCGCGGCCATCATTTCGCCCAAGCCCTTGAAACGGCCGATCTCGACTTTGGCGCGGCCGGTGAATTCGGTGCGCAACAGCTCGTCCTTGTGCGCATCGTCCCTGGCATAGGCAACCTTGCCGCCTTGCCGGATCGAATAGAGCGGCGGCACCGCCAGATAGAGATGGCCGCCATTCACCAGGTTCGGCATTTCCTGGTAGAAGAAGGTGATCAGCAGCGAGGCTATGTGAGCGCCGTCGACGTCGGCGTCGGTCATGATGATCACGCGGTCGTAGCGCAAATCCTCGTCGCGGTATTTCGAGCGCGTGCCGCAACCGAGCGCCTGAATCAGGTCCGAAATCTGCTGGTTGGCGGCTAGCTTGTCGTTGCCGGCGCTGGCGACGTTGAGGATTTTTCCGCGCAGCGGCAGCACCGCCTGGCTGGCGCGGTCGCGCGCCTGCTTGGCCGAGCCGCCGGCCGAGTCGCCTTCGACGATGAACAGTTCGGCGCCCGCGGCGGCATTCTGCGTGCAGTCGGCGAGCTTGCCGGGAAGGCGCAGCTTGCGCACCGCGCTCTTGCGCGACACTTCCTTTTCCTGGCGCCGGCGCACCCGCTCGTCGGCGCGCGCAATCACCCATTCCAGCAGCTTGGAGGCTTCCTGCGGATTGTCGGCCAGCCAGTGGTCGAAGGGATCGCGGATGGCGGTCTCGACAATGCGAATGGCTTCGATCGTTGCCAGCCTGTCCTTGGTCTGGCCGACGAATTCCGGCTCGCGAATAAACACCGACAGCATGCCTGCCGCCGAGATCATCACGTCTTCGGAGGTGACGATCGAGGCGCGCTTGTTGCCGACCAGGTCGGCATAGGCCCGAAGCCCGCGCGTCAGCACATTGCGAAAGCCGGCCTCATGCGTGCCGCCTTCGCCGGTCGGGATTGTGTTGCAGTAGGAGTTGACGAAGCCGTCACCGCCGAACCAGGTCACCGCCCATTCCAGCGAACCGTGGCCGCCCTGCTTCTCGCTCTTGCCGGCGAAGATTTCGCGGGTCACCTGGAAATCATCGCCGAGCGATGCCTTGAGATAGTCCTTCAAGCCGCCGGGGAAATGGAACTCCGCCTTGGCCGGCGTCTGGTCCTTTTCCTTGATCAGCGATGGGTCGCAGCTCCAGCGGATCTCGACGCCGCCGAACAGATAGGCTTTCGAGCGGGTCATGCGATAGAGCCGCGCCGGCTCGAAGGCGGCGCCCTTGCCGAAAATCTGCTCGTCGGGATGGAAGCGGATTTTGGTGCCGCGCCGGTTGTGCACTTCGCCGAGCTGCTCCAGCCCGCTCACCGGAACGCCGCGCGAGAACCTTTGGCGGTAAAGCTGGCGACCGCGCGCGACCTCGACTTCGAGATGGTCCGACAGCGCATTGACGACCGAGACGCCGACACCGTGCAGACCGCCGGAGGTCTCATAGACCTTGCTATCGAACTTGCCGCCCGAATGCAGCGTCGTCATGATGACTTCGAGCGCCGGTTTCTTGAATTTCGGATGCGGATCGACCGGAATGCCGCGGCCATTGTCGGTGACGGTCAGAAATCCGTCGGCCGACAGCTCGACATCGATGAAGGTGGCATGGCCGGCGACCGCCTCGTCCATCGAATTATCGATGACCTCGGCAAACAGATGGTGCATCGCCTTGTCGTCGGTGCCGCCAATATACATGCCGGGACGGCGCCGCACCGGCTCCAGCCCCTCCAGCACCTCGATGTCGGCGGCGCTATAGCCCTCGCTGCCGTCCTTGGTCGCGGCAGGACGCTTCGTGGCCTGCACCAGCGGGTCGGCCGGGCGCGAAGGTGTCCGAGCCGGTTGGGGCTGCTTTTCCAGATTGCCGAAAAGATCGTTGTTGTCGTCCATGCCTACCATAGAATCCGTGCCGCGAATCACCCGTCGATACTGCCACGCTTTTCGGCGCCAAGCGACGGAAGTTCCTGTTACGTTCGGGGATTAAACCCTTCTTATCCTAAAACCTTTCGATAACCAAGCCGGCGGAAATAGGTCCGTGCGGAGCGGGCGCGATTCCTGAATCTTTAACAAAGCGGCCTAGCGTCGCCTCAACAAAACAAAAGACCACGAATGTCAGGGGTTGGTTGTGAGGGGCAAGGCCATAACGATGATTGGCATCGCTGCCGTCTTCGGCGCGATTTCAATCTTTGCCGCGGATTTCTGGGTGAAAAGCCAGGCCAAGGCCGATGCCGAAGAGAAAACGGCGTCGATCCCGGCGCCCGCCGTCCCCAAGGTCGTCTTCAAGACCATCGTGGTGGCCAACGCGCCGCTGCGTTACGGCATGGAGCTTGACCGGGCGCAGCTCAGCGAAATCCCATGGTCCGAGGATTCGGTGCCGCAGGGCGCATTCACCACAGTCAATGCATTGCTCGCCGAAGGCAGCCGCGTGGTATTGTCGCCGATCGAGATCAACGAGCCGGTGCTGATCAGCAAATTGTCGGGGCCGAACGGCCGCGCGACGCTATCCAACATGATGACGCCCGGCATGCGGGCGGTGACAATCCGCACCGACGAGATCGCCGGTGTCGGCGGCTTCGTCATGCCGGGCGACCGGGTCGACGTGGTGCTGACACGCGATGCGGGCGAAATCCAGGAAGTGGCCAAGAACGCGCAGGGCGCTGCCGGATCGACCGTTACCTCCGAGATCGTCGTCTCCGACGCCAAGGTGCTGACCGTGGGGCAGGGCGCCGACGAGCGCCAGACCACACCGCAGATCGCCAATTCCGTCACCATCGAGGTGACGACCGAAGGCGCGCAGAAAGTGGCGCTTGCCCGCACCGTCGGCACCTTGTCGCTGTCGCTCCGCTCGGCCGCAGACGGAGGGGCCGCCAAGGACGGCGTCACCACCATCTCGTCCTTCGGCGGATCGGTCGCCTCCGGCGTCCAGGCCGCTGCCGGCGCGCTGTTCACTGCCGCGACCAAGGAGCCTGAGAAGCCGAAATTCAAGACGATCATCGTGACGCGCGGCACGCAGGTCGAAGAATACCAGGTTCCTGCGCGGGACCAGCAATAACTGCCGGTGGGGACCGGGCGAGGGACGGGACAGATGTCGGGACTTCATGCATTTCAGATGGCGAAAGGACTGCGCCCAATGCGGGCGCTCGCGATAGCGGCTTGCCTCGCCGCGGCCGCAATGCTCGGCCTCAGCGCGCCAGCCAAGGCCGACAACGATATCGTCCATGTCTCGTCGACAACGAATGCGTCGATCAAGGTGGCCAAGGGCAAGCCGAAGACGGTCATGACCAATGCCGCCTTCTATCAGATCGTCATCGGCGATCCGGAGATCGCCAACGTCAATCCGCTGACCGACAAATCCTTCTATGTGCTGGGCAACAATCTCGGCACCACCGGCATCGCGCTGTTCGACGAGAACAAGCAGTTGGTCGGCACCGTCGACATCGAGGTGACGCTGGACACCGACCAGCTGGCCAGCACCATTCGCGCCAGCGTGCCGGACGCCAAGATCAAGGTCGGCTCGGCCAATGGCCGCGTCGTGCTGTCGGGCGAGGCCGATGACGCGGTCGCCGCCGAGAAGGCAAGCAAGATCGCCAGCCGCTTCTCCGGCAATGAAGAAGTGATCAATTCGGTCAACATCTCGTCCTCGCAGCAGGTTCAGCTCAACGTCCGCTTCGTCGAGATCAATCGCCAGGCCGGACAGGATCTCGGCGCCAAATACAGCGCCAATTTCGCTTACGGCATTGGCGGGCGCGACGTCACCCTCGAGCCGGGCTCGGTGCCGGGAGCCGGCAATGGCGAGATCATCGGCCGGCTGCTGTCCAACGGCCTGTCGATCGACGTCGCCATCAAGGCGCTGGAGGAACGTGGTCTCGCCAGGCGGCTGGCCGAGCCGAACCTGATCGCCCGCTCGGGCCAGACGGCAAGCTTCCTCGCCGGCGGCGAGTTCCCGATCCCGGTCTCCGAGGACAATGGCAAGATTTCCGTCAGCTACAAGAAATACGGCGTCAGCCTCGACTTCACGCCGACGGTTCTCAAGGACGGGCTGGTGAGCCTCGACATCGCGCCGGAAGTGTCCTCGATCGACGCTTCGGCCTCCTACAATATCGGCAATATCTCGGTCCCGGGCTTTATCGTGCGCCGCGCCAAAACATCCGTCGACCTGAAGAATGGCCAGAGCTTCATGATCGCCGGCCTGCTGCAGTCACAGAACGACATTACCACATCGCGTCTTCCCGGCCTCGGCAAGCTGCCGGTGCTCGGCTCGCTGTTCTCCTCCAAATCCTATCAGCGGCGCGAGACCGATCTGGTGATCATCGTCACCCCCTATCTGGTCAAGCCGGTCGATCCGTCGAAGAAGCTGCTCGAGCCGACCGACGGCACGCAGCCGGCCAGCAATGTCGACTATTTCCTCAACAACACCGAGGAAGTGAAATCGTCCGAAGCCAATCGTGCAGTGGCAATGGCCAGCGGCAGTACGGCACAGCCGGCCGCGGTCACCACCGTCGGGCATTTCCTCGACCTGCCGAAGGATTGAAGCCATGCGCGTGGAATCATGCATCGCCCTGCTGCTCGCCGGCCTCGCCAGCGGCTGCACCAGCGACGACTATGTCCGCTCCGAGGGACCGACGATTGCCGCCGGCAACGCACAGGCCGCCAATACGGCCATGCAGATGGTCGATCCCTGGAAATACGGCGTCCAGAACACCAGGCTGCTGGTGCCGGCGCAGCGCAGTGAGGCGGCAGTCAACGCCGCCGACCAGGCTGCTGCCGCCAAGGCCGTGCAACCGACAGCGACAACCGATTGATTTGCCCGGTGATTTGACCGGGAATGACCTGACAGGCTGACAAAATGGCAAGCGGCATCAAGACCAAGAAGATCCTGCTGGTGTCCAGCGACCGGACCTTTGCGCAGGATACGCGCACCGCGTTCGCGGCCTCGGAGGTGATCCAGCTTTCGACCGTCGAGAAGAACATTACCGAACTGCGCGGCGAGGTACAGGAAGCCGATTTCGGCGCGCTCATCGTCGACATGGATGCGGCAAAGCTGGAAGAGATCGAGTCGCTGCAGCGCATCATGCGCCGGCTCGAAGGCCGCGTTCCCGTGGTCGTCGTCACCCAGGAATTCAACGCCGCCGCGGTGCGCATCCTGGTGCAGCTCCAGGTCGCTGATTTCCTGGTCAAGCCGATCACCACCGCCGATCTGGTGCGGTCGGTCGTGCGCGCGCTGCAAGGGCCGGGGCGCGAGGAAAACACCGAGTCGCAGATCTATACCTTCATGCCGGCCGCCGGCGGCGTCGGCACCACGACGCTGGCGCTGCAGACCGCCTTCCAGCTGCATCATTCGGTGACGCGTGGCGCGTCGACCTGCGTGGTCGACCTCAACTTCCAGCAAGGCGCCTGCGCCGAATATCTCGACCTGGAGCCGCGCTTCGACATCACCGAAATCGAGAACCAGCCCGAGCGCCTCGACCGTCAGCTGCTGGACGTGATGCTGTCCAAGCATGCGAGCGGGCTCTGCGTGCTGGCGGCGCCCACGCATCCGTCGGAAATGCGCTCGTTCAAGACCGATGTCGTGGTGCGCATGCTCGATCTCGTCTCGGCCTATTTCGACAACGTCGTCATCGACATGCCGCGCACCTGGTTTCCGTGGACGGAGACGGTGCTGCTCGGCTCCAACAAGCTCTACATCGTCGCCGAAATGACGGTGCCATGCCTGCGCCACACGCAGCGGCTGATCCAGGCGGTCTACGAGACGGCCGGCAAGGAAGTGAAGCCGAACGTCATCGTCAATCGTTTCGAGCAGAAGATGTTCGACAACGGCATCAAGCAGGCGGATGTCCAGGAAATCCTCGGCGAGCATTTCGTCGGCGGCATCTCCAACAATTACCGGCTTGTGCGCGAAGCGGTCGACCGCGGCGTGCCGCTGCATGAGATCGATCCGAACGCCAATGTCGTCAACGATCTGAAGAGGATCATCCTGCCGGAAGAAGCCGTCGTGACGCCGGAGAAATCGCGCTCGCTGTTCGGCATCGGCAGGGGCCTCCTGAAGAGGAAAGCCGGATGACCAGCCGCTTCTCGACCCTGCAGAACCGTGACGTCCGCGCGCTGAAGCCGGCCGAGGCGGCGCCGGTCGCGCATCACGCCGTGGTCATCCCGACGAACCGCAAGGCCTTGCCGCCGAAGCCGGAGACAACACCGGGAAAAAGCGCCAACAAGGTGCTCGATGCCCGCGTGCGCATCCACCGGCTGCTGCTGGAGGAAATCAACCTGGTCGCGCTGGAGCGCCTGCCCAAGGATGAGATGCGCCGGCAGGTGCAGGAGTTCGTGTCGGAAAAGACCCGCCAGGAGCGTATGGCGATCAACACCGTCGAACTTGAAGCGCTGGTCGATGACATCGTCGATGAGATGGTCGGCCTCGGCCCGCTGGAACCGCTGCTCAAGGACCCCGACATCAACGACATCCTGATCAACGGCCACCAGAACTGCTTCGTCGAAAAACGGGGCAAGCTGCAGCAGGTCCATATCCCGTTCAAGGACGAGGCGCACCTGTTGCGCATCGTCAACAAGATCGTCGCCGCCGTCGGCCGCCGGGTCGACGAATCGCAGCCGATGGTCGATGCCCGCATGCTCGACGGCTCGCGCTTCAACGCCGCCATTCGCCCGGTCGCCGTCGACGGGCCGCTGGTGTCGATCCGCAAGTTTTCAAAGAACAAGCTCGGCCTGCACAAGCTGGTCGAGTTCGGCGCCATCACCCAGAACATGGCCGAGGTGCTGGCGGCTGCAGTCCACGCCCGCAAAACGACCATCATCTCGGGCGGTACCGGCACCGGCAAGACGACAATGCTCAACGCATTGTCAGCCTTTATTCCGGAAGACGAACGGTTGATCACCATCGAGGACGCGGCCGAACTGCAGCTGCAGCAGCCGCATGTCGCGCGCATGGAAACGCGCCCCGCCAACATCGAAGGTCATGGCGAGCTGAAGCAGCGCGACCTGGTCAAGAACGCGCTGCGCATGCGCCCTGACCGCGTCATCCTCGGCGAGTGCCGCGGCGAGGAGGCCTTCGACATGCTGCAGGCGATGAACACCGGCCATGAAGGCTCGATGGCGACCATCCACGCCAACACGCCGCGCGACGCCATTTCGCGCCTCGAGCAGATGCTGGGCATGACCGGCATGCCGATGACGGTGCAGTCGATCCGCAGCCAGATCGCCAGCGCGCTCGACCTTATCGTCCAGCTGACGCGACTGTCGGACGGCAAGCGCAAGGTGACCAGCGTCGCCGAGGTGACCGGCATGGAAGGCGACGTCATCCAGATGCAGGAGATATTCCGCTTCGTGCGCACCGGCATGGAAGCCGACGGCAAGATCCTCGGTCACTACGAGGCGACCGGCATTCGCCCGCGTTTCCTCGAGGACCTGCGCAATATGGGCATTGAATTCCCCGGCAAATATTTCGAACCCGGCCGGCCGCAGGAGTAGCCGGGTGTTCGAGAATTTCAGCCCGATCTATGTCGTCTATGCCGCGGCAGCGCTGACCGGCATCATGATCGCCGAAGGCTGCTATCTGCTCTATGCCGGCCGCAGCGACAAGCGCCTGGCTATCAACCGGCGCATGAAGCTGCAGGAAAACAAGATCAGCCAGGAACAGGTGCTGATCCAGCTGCGCAAGGAACGCGGCCTCGATTCCGGCACGTCATTCTTCTCGCCCGACCGTTTTCGCGCGCTGCGCACGCAGTCTGGCATGGTGATGCCCTTGCCGAAATTCCTGACGATGACGACGGGCGTGGCGCTGGCGATGATGCTCGTCGCGCTCTGGTACGGCCTGCCGCTGTTGCTCGCCATTTTGCTGTTTGTGGTGCTGACAGCGCTGCTGCCGGTAATTGTGCTGCGTTCCAAGCGTGCCCGGCGGGTGAAGCGTTTCGGCGTGCAGTTGCCGGAGGCGCTGGAATTGATCACGCGCGGCTTGAAGGCCGGGCATCCGGTTCCGGTGGCGATCTCCATGGTGTCGCGCGAGATGCCCGATCCGATCGGCACCGAATTCGGCGTTATCTCCGACGAGGTGACTTATGGTTCCGACCTGGTTTCGGCGTTGAATTCACTGGTTGATCGCGTCGGCCAGGAGGATCTGCCGCTGTTCGTCACCGCGGTTTCCATCCAGACGAGTTCGGGCGGCAATCTGCGCGAGATCCTCGACGGGCTGTCGACGACGATCCGCGAACGCGGCAAGCTGCGCCGCAAGGTGCGCGCCATTTCGACCGAGGGTCGTATGTCGGCCTATATCCTGACGGCGGTGCCGGCGCTGCTGTTCGCCGCCATCATGGTGATGATGCCGCAATTTTATCAAAGCGTCTGGGATGTGCCGAAGACCTGGTATCTGCTGGGCGGTTCGGTGACATGGCTGATGCTGGGCAACATGATCATGTTCAAGATGTCGAACTTCCGGTTCTGAGATGGAGCAGGTGATCCAGTTTCTTGCCTCGCTGGCGCCGACGTCGCTGATGCCGGTAGCCGCGATGCTGCTGGCATTGGGCGGCAGCGCGGTGGCATGGCCGCTGGTGGTGGCCAAAGGCGACCGCAACGATCTCAAGCGCCGGCTCAAGATCGACGACAGCAAGACTCCCCAACAGGCCGAGGTGGCGCCGAAGAAGAACCAGAGCGTCGTGCGCGAGAAGGCGGTGAAGCGGGCGCAGGAATTCTACGCCAAGAGCGATCCGGAAAATGTCGCCCGGTTGCGTATGAAGCTGATCCAGGCGGGCTATATGGAGCCGCGCGCGGTCGGCACATTCTTCCTGATCCGCTTCGCCTGCCTGGTGGGCGCAGCCATCGGCGCGTTCCTGGTCAACCATTGGATGGGCAGCGCCGATTCCACCGCGACCAGCCGCTGGACCTTCATCATCCTGTCGGGAGCCGCCGGCTATTTCGTGCCCGGCCTGGTGCTCAGCCAGAAGGTGCGGGAAAAGATGCGCGAATACCGCAACGGCTTTCCCGACTTCATGGATTTGATGATCGTCTGCTCCGATGCCGGCATGAGCATGGAGGCAGGCATCGAGCGGGTCTCGAAGGAACTGGCCAAGACCTATCCGTCGCTGAGCCAAAACCTGCAGCTGGTGTCGCTGGAACTCAGGGCCGGCCGCAGCCTCGACGATGCATTGAAGGCGCTCGCCGACCGCCTCAGCCTGGACGAGGTGCGCTCCTTCGCCACGCTCTTGCAGCAGTCGAAGGAACTCGGCACCAGCCTCGCCGGGGCGCTGCGCGTGTTCTCCGACGAAATGCGCCACAAGCGCATGTCGCTGGCCGAGGAGAAGGCACATGCCTTGCCGGCCAAGATGTCGGTGCCGGTGGTGGTGTGCATCCTGCCGGTGGTGCTGATGATCGCCGTCATCCCGATCATCGTCAAAATGACGGCGGTTCAGTAGATACCAAGGCAGTAGATACCAAGTGGCCGCCCGGCGGCTTTCTACGGTTACTCACTTCAACTACGCTTCGCCTGGATGTCATATCCGGCCGGTTTGGCCGCTCTCCTTCGGCAAAATCCGCAAAAAGCAAAATGAGTGAGCCGTCCATGCGAATAGTCTTGTGCACCGCCTTCCTCGGCCTCGCTGCGGCCAGTCTGTCGCCGGCCTCGGCCGCGGCCGACGATTGCGGCGACGCTGCCGCTCTGGTGCAGCAGGCATATCCGAAAGCCCAAAAGAGTGCCGATGGCGCCTCCTTCACGCTCGAACCTCACACCAGCATCGCCCAGACGCTTTGGGATGGCGATGCGCCATTCGGCGTGGTCTGCAAGATCTGGCCCGCCCATGACGACCTGTTGTTGGTCGCCGTGCCGCTGATCGACAGCTCCCAATCCAGCGACGACGGACATGTCGGCGATGTCGAGCTTCTGGTCGTCGACAGGAAGACCCGGCAGGTGCGCCAGCGCCTGCTCCAGCCCGGGCTGATGACCGATGATGCCGTCGGCATCCGCGAGATCGACTTCGATACCGGGCGCTACAGATTGGCGCCCGATGTCGGCGCCTTCGGCCTGCGCATCGACATGGCAAACCATTCGCAGCCGAATCCTTTCAGTGAAACCGACCTGCGGCTCTATGCCCTTGACGGCGGTGCTCTGCGCCTGGTGCTCGACGGCATCATCGTGGCCGGCTTTGGCGGCGAAGGCGCACCAATTGCGCAGGATCCTTTCAATCCAACCGGGTCAGCCTGGCGATGAGCCCGGCGAGACATCACGGCTATCACGACATCACAGTGTTCGAGCGGTTGGACACCGACAATCCGTCTGTCGACAAGAATGGCGAGTGCCAGTCCCATCCCGGCAGGTCCATGAAACGAACCTACCGGCTGCGCTACGACGGCAGGCGCTATCAGTTTCCGGCGGGGCTCAAGGCGCTGGAGCCGGAATAGGCTTCGGTTGGTTAATGGCTTCTGTGCCCGAAACCAAATTTTAGGCGCGTTTCCGCACTGAAGTTTAATCGCCCTGTTGTAGTCTGCTTCCTCAGAGAACGACCCGGTAAATCGGGCGATTGGGGCCAGGGGCATGCGTCACAGAAGTTTCACGGCAATGGCCGCGCTAGCGGCGGTCTTGATGGTCGGCGGCTGCACGACCGACAACGTCGACAAAACCAAGACCACATCGATCCAACCGGTGGCAAAAGACGTCAGCACCTCCGACCTTGCGCAAGGCAAGGCGCAGTTCCGCGAGGCCAATTACGGCCTTGCCGAACAGCATTTCCGCAAGGCTGTGGAACTGAAGGCCGACAGTGCCGAGGGATGGATGGGGCTTGCCGCCTCCTATGACGAACTCGGCCGCTTCGACTTCGCCGACCGCGCCTACGACCAGCTTTTGAAAGTTGCCGGGCGCAAGCCGCAGATTGTCAACAATATGGGCTATTCGCAGCTGCTGCGCGGCAACAAGAAGAAGGCGAGAGCGCTGCTCATGGAAGCAAGGGCCGGCATGGCCGACCCGAGCGTGGTGAACGCCAATCTGGCGCTGCTCAACAAGGGCTGAGACTAGGGACACTCGCGTGCCGAGCTTCGCGGGACGGCAGTCGACGCTTTGTAAACCCTGTCGGCAGGTTGCTTTGAAAACCGGCCGAAAACGGTATCTCCGGCCGGTTGCATGCCTATGATGCGCCACAAATCGAAGATCCCAAAGGTTGCCGCTCATCCATGCTGGATTTCAGTTCGCTATTGCTGGCGGCTGCGCTGTCGGGCACATGCCTGAGCGTCACCATGTTTGTGATCTGGTTCACGGCGCCGCGTGCACGCTTCGTGCTGACGGTTGCGTGCGGCATTCTCGTCCTTGTCGCCCACGTCATCGTCTTCTGGCGCTACACGAGGGAGCCCAGTCCGTTGCTTTGTCAGGCAGCGTTGGCGCTGCTCAGCCTCGGTTTCCTGGCGCTTTCACTTTCGGCCATGCAATATCTCGGTGTGCGCAATTACAGCCGCGCTGTCCTGCCGGCCATGTTCGCGATCGCTGTCTGCGCCGGCGTGACCTATCTCGGTTTCGATGGTGTCGGCTTCATCCTCACCTATACGACGGTAACAGTGCTGCTCGCCTCGATCGGGGTGATGTTCTGGATCAAGGGCGGTCAGGATCGCGGCATTCTGCTGGTCGTTTCGGCGCTAAGCGGCGTCTGCGGCGTATCCTTCGGGCTCTGCGGCGCCGTGCTTCTGGTCAAGGGCCAGTGGGTGCTCGGCGTCGCACCCGACAATTGGGCCGAGCGGTTGAATTCGGTCGTGGCGGTCGCCTGCATGACGGCTCTCGGCGCGCTGACGCTGTCGCTGCATCATCTGCAGGCACAGATAGAACTGAAGGCCGAGACCTTGACCGACCCGTTGACCGGTCTCATGAACCGGCGGGCTTTGAACTCGCTTTATGGCGAGCGCGTCTTCGGCTCATTCATGTCGGTCGCCATGTTCGATCTCGACCACTTCAAGCGGACCAACGACATCTATGGCCATCCCGTCGGCGACCGGGTGCTCTGCCGTTTCGCCGCAGTCATCAAGAAGTATGACAGGGTTGGCGTCGACGCCTTCCGGCTGGGCGGCGAGGAGTTCGCGTTGGTCATGTCTCGGATGACCGAAGACAAGGCCTACGATCTCGCCAGCAGGATCGGCGTCGCCTTCGGCACGGAAGTGGTGCCGACGCCGCGCGGGCCGTTGCGCAGCAGCGTCAGCGGCAGCATTGGCTTTGGCAAGGAAGACGGCAGCAGCCTGGATGAAGTGCTGGCCGAGGCCGACCGGGCGCTCTACGCGGCCAAGAACGCCGGGCGAAATCGCGTGCTTGTCCTCAACGGCAAAGCTGACGGACCGGCCCTGCGCTCAGCCTGACAGGCCAGAGTGTTATTCGGCGGCGCCGAGATATTCCGACAGCGGCGGGCAGGAGCAGACGAGGTTGCGGTCGCCGGCGACATTGTCGATGCGCGAGACCGGCGGCCAGTATTTGGCCGCTGTGTCGACATCGCCGGCGGGGTAGGCCGCTTCCAGCCGCGAATAGGGGTGGGTCCACTGGCCGGCAAGGGTTTCGGCCGCCGTGTGCGGGGCATTGACCAGCGGGTTGTCTTCGAGCGGCCATTCACCCTTCGCCACTTTCGCGGCCTCGCCGGCAATGGCGATCATCGCCTCGCAGAACCGGTCGAGCTCGCGCTTGGGCTCGGATTCGGTCGGCTCGACCATCAGCGTGCCGGCGACAGGGAACGACATGGTCGGCGCGTGAAAACCGTAGTCGATCAGCCGCTTGGCGATATCGTCGACGCTGATGCCGGCGCTCTCCTTGAGCACGCGCGTGTCGAGGATGCATTCATGCGCGATGCGATCGTGCCTGCCCTTGTAGAGAAGCGGGAAGTGCGGCGCGAGCCGCGTCGCCACATAGTTGGCCGAGATGATCGCCGTCTCCGTCGCCTGCTTCAGGCCGGCGGCCCCCATCATGCGGATGTACATCCAGGTGATCGGCAGGATGGAAGCGCTGCCGAACGGGGCAGCGGACACGGCATGCGCCGAGCCCTCCGTGACATGACCCGGCAGATAGGGTTTCAGATGCGCCCTGACGCCGATCGGACCGACGCCCGGACCGCCGCCGCCATGCGGGATGCAGAAGGTCTTGTGCAGGTTCATGTGGCAGACATCGGCGCCGATGTCGGCGGGCCGCGCCAGGGCGACCAGCGCGTTAAGGTTGGCGCCGTCGAAATAGACCTGGCCGCCATGTTCGTGGATGAGAGCGCACAGGTGGCGCGCGCCTTCCTCGTAGACGCCGTGCGTCGAGGGATAGGTGAACATCAGAGCTGCGAGATTGGTCGAATGCTCGTTGGCCTTGGCCCGCATATCGTCCATGTCGATATTGCCGTCCTCCAGGCAACGCACGACGACGACGCTCATGCCGGCCATCGCCGCACTCGCCGGATTGGTGCCATGCGCGGACTGGGGGATCAGGCAGATGGTGCGATGGCCTTCACCGCGCGCGCGATGATAGGCGCGGATGGCGAGCAGACCGGCATATTCGCCTTGGCTGCCGGCATTGGGCTGCAGGCTGACGGCGTCGAAGCCGGTGATCTCCGCCAGCCAGCCTTCCAGCTCGCCGACCATGGCGCGATAGCCGGCCGAATGGCTGGCCGGCGCGAAGGGATGGAGGTTGGCGACAACAGGCCAGCTGACCGGCATCATTTCGGCCGCCGCGTTGAGCTTCATGGTGCAGGAGCCCAGCGGGATCATGGTGCGGTCGAGCGCCAAATCCTTGTCGGCTAGCCTGCGCAGCAGGCGCATCATGTCGGTCTCGGAGTGGTTTTCGCGGAAAACCGGCTGGGTCAGAAACTCCTTGCCGCGCGGCTTGCCGGGCATCGCGCCGGCCTCAGTAGCGCCGGACTTGGCGCCGAACAGGGCGGCGATAGCCTCGAGATCCGCCTCGGTCGAGGTTTCGTCGAAGGCGATGCTGATGCGGTCGGCATCGATGACGCGCAGCAGCCGGCCACCTTTTTCAGCGGCAGCGGCGATCGAAGCTGCCTTGCCCTTCACTTCGGCCGTCACCGTGTCGAAACGGCTTGAGCCGAGCACGGAAACACCAGCGGTTTTCAGGCCTGCTGCGAGGCGGTTGGCGAGCTCATGGATGCGCGCTGCGATCGCCTGCAAACCAGTGGGGCCGTGCCAGATCGCATAGGCGGTCGCCATGTTGGCAAGCAGCGCCTGCGCGGTGCAGATGTTGGAGGTCGCCTTGTCGCGGCGGATATGCTGTTCGCGCGTCTGCAGGGCGAGGCGATAGCCGGGACGGCCCTTGCTGTCTATCGACTGCCCGACGAGGCGGCCGGGCATCAGCCGGGTCAGCTTGTCGGAGACGGCGCAATAGGCGGCGTGCGGGCCGCCAAAGCCCATCGGCACGCCAAAGCGCTGCATCGGGCCGACGGCGATGTCGGCGCCAAGCCTTGCCGGCGCGTCGGTCAGCGTGAGACCAAGCGGATCGGCGATGAAGACGACCACGGCGCCGGTGGCGCGAGCCTTCTCGATCGCCGCCTTGTGGTCGCCATAGACGCCAAACGTGTCCGGCCAGGAGACCAGCAGGGCGGCGGTGTTGTCGTCGATGGTCTCGCCATCGATCTCGATGCCGAGCGGCTCGGCGCGGGTGCGCACGACGTCCAGCGTCTGCGGATGCGGCGTGCCGGCCAGCGCTACCTTGGTGCGCTTGTCGCGATGATGGCGCAGCGCGATGCCGACCGCTTCGGCCACCGCCGTCGCTTCGTCGAGCAGGGAAGCCGAAGCCACCGGCAGGCCGGTCAATTCGGTGACCAGGGTCTGGAAGTTGAACAGCATTTCCAGGCGGCCCTGGCTGATCTCGGCCTGGTAGGGCGTATAGGCGGTGTACCAGGCCGGGTTCTCGAACAGGTTGCGCTGGATGACCGGCGGCACATGGACGCCGTGATAGCCGGCGCCGATGAAGCTCTTCAGCACCGTGTTTTTTGCCATGGTCGCAGCCAGTTCGGCCAGCGCTTCGGCTTCGCTCGCCGGCGCGGGAAGGGCCAGCGGCAGGTCGAGGCGGATCGACTGCGGCACAGCCTGGCTGATCAGCGTCTCGACAGAGGGAACGCCGATCACGGCAAGCATGGCTCTGACATCGTTTACATCAGGACCGATGTGGCGGGCCGAGAAGGGGGTAAGTGCTGCGCTCATGGCAATAGGTCCTGATATCAACCGATATGGGCTTTGTAGGCGGCCTCATCCATGAGGCCTGCGAGTTGGCCTTCGTCGGCGAGCTTCATCTTCCACAGCCAGCCGTCGCCGGTCGCAGCGGAGTTGACCAGCGACGGGTCCGAGGACAGCGCGCCGTTGGCGTCGGTAATCTCGCCGTCCACCGGGGCATAGACGTCGGATGCCGCCTTGACGGACTCGACGACCACGGCGGTATCACCCTTGCTGAGCTTCGTGCCGATTTGAGGCAGTTCGACGAAGACGAGATCGCCAAGCTGTTCCTGCGCATAGTCGGTTATCCCGACGGTGGCGATGCCTCCCTCGACGCTCAGCCATTCGTGATCTTGTGTGAAATAGGTTTTTACCATCGGAATTATCCTTTGCGGTAGCGATGAGGAGTGAAGGGCAAGGAACTGATATTGACCGGGATTTTCGTCCCGCGAACGTCGGCGAACAGTTTCGTGCCCGGGTTGGCCAAGGCCGTTGACACATAGCCCATGGCGACGGGATGGCCGGCCGACGGGCCGAAGCCGCCTGAAGTGACGTGGCCGGCCGGATTGCCGTCGGCGTGGAACACGGCAGCGCCGGCGCGCACCGGCTGGCGGCCGTCCGGCTTCAGGCCGACGCGCTTTTGCGACGGTCCTCGCTCCAAGATGGACCGCAGCGCATCGGCGCCGATGAAGGATCCGCCGGCGCGGAGATCTTTGGGGATCGCCCACATCAGGCCGGCACTGGCCGGATCGATCTCCGGCGTGATGTCCTGGCCGTGCAGGCACAGGCCAGCCTCCAACCGCAGCGAGTCGCGGGCAGCAAGGCCGATCCACAACACACGCTCGTCCTCGATCAGTTTCGTGGCCAGAGCGCGCGCATCCGCCTCCGGCAGGCCGATCTCGAAGCCGTCCTCGCCGGTGTAGCCGGAGCGGCTCATGAACCAGTTTTGCTTCGGCTCGATGCCATGCATGAACAAGAGCGAGCCGGTCTCGATGCCGGCGCGGGACAAGGCAGCCCAGGCTTCGGGCCCCTGGATCGCCAGGAAGACGCGATCGAGCGCATCGACCTTCACGTCGAAATCGGTCGCCAGCGCACGCAAATGCTTCTCGTCCTCGACCGCATTCCCGGCGTTGGCGACCACCATGAAGCGCTCGGCGACGAGCCGGGTGACGATCAGATCGTCGATGATCCCGGCGGCCTCGTTGAGGAAGAAGGTATATTTGGACTGTGAAATCTCAAGCGCGCCGGCATCGAGCGGACTGGCGCGGTTGAGCAGTGCCGCAGCGCCCGGTCCGCTGATCTCGAACAGCTTCATATGCGAAATGTCGAACAGGCCGGCATGTTCGCGGGTGTGAAGGTGCTCCTTCATCACGCCGGCCGGATAGGTCAGCGGCATCGACCAGCCCGCAAAGGCGCCAAGGCGTGCGCCGGCGGCGGTGTGCAGATCTTCGAGAGGAAGGTGTTTGGTGTCGTCGCCCGTCATGTCATCTCCAGAGTCGCACGCAATCGGCCGCTGCTGGCGACCAGTCCGTGCCCCTCTGTCTGAAGCCTGAGAGACTCGCGCAACCGGAACTCTGTCGGCGACGCTTACACCTTCGGCGCGGGGGCAAGCCCCGACTTTCCAGAGTGTCTTTCCCGTCTACGGTTCTTTTGCCTGAGAGATTTCGGGCGATTTCCCCTTCGGCGGCAGCTCGCGCTGCTCTCTCCCGCAAACAGGTAGGACTCAAAACTTAAGCCCTCGACGCGCCATCCATAGCTTGTCGGCGACACCTTGTCACCTGCCAGCGACACGTAAAGCGAGTCGTCTTTACAGTCTTCGCTAACCACGCCGTTTGCCGGTTTTTCAAGACAATGGCGATATTCTGGGCTGACGGTTTGGCCGGCAATTGCGTTGGGCACGGCGGATGGGGATTGACAGATGGGCGAACGGATCGGGAGCGCGCCGGTGGCGGGGCTGGCCTCGAAGGACCGCATCACGGCGGAAGATGTCGTCATGCTGCGTCGCGAAGTGTTCGCCGACGGCGTGGTGACGCGCGGCGAGGCTGAAGCACTGTTCGCGCTCGATGCGACAGCGACGGACAAATGCCCGCAATGGCCTGAATTCTTCGTCGAGGCCGTTACCGACTACATCGTCCACCAGGAAAAGCCGGCAGGCTATATCTCTGAAGACAATGCCGGTTGGCTGATCCAGACCATCTCGCGCGACGGAATGGTCGACAGTGTGACCGAACTGGAGCTGCTGGTGCATGTGCTGGAAAGGGCGAAATCATCGCCCGGCCGGCTCTCCGCCTATGCGCTCGAGCAGGTCGCCAACGCGGTGGTCGACGGCAAGGGACCACTGATGCTCGGCGGCGCGCTGGTTCCCGGGCTGGTCGCCAAGGCAGAGGTCGATCTGTTGCGCCGCATTCTCCATGCCTATGGCGGCGACGGTAACATCGCCATCACACGGGTTGAGGCCGAGGTGCTGTTCCAGATCAACGAGCAGACCGCAGCGGCCCACAACGACCCGTCCTGGAACGACCTGTTCGTCAAGGCGCTCGCCAATTTCGTCATGTGTTCGGCCGGCTACGAAGCGCCGACGCGCGATGTGGCGCTGCGTCGTGACAGTTTCTTGGACCAGGTCGAGCCCGAAATTGGTGGCTTCTTCAGCCGCATGGTGTCGGGCGGACTGGCCGGCATCATGGAAGCCTATCGTTCGCCCGGCTATATCGAGGCCGAATGGGAGTCGAAGAACCGTGCCGCCGAGGCACTCGCGCGCCGCGCCGAGACGATCGACGCCAGCGAGGCGAAATGGCTGGCCGATCGCATCGGCACCGACCGCCCGCTGCGTGACAATGAACGCGCGCTGCTGACGCTGATCAAACTCGCCTCGCCGGAGATACATCCGGCGCTCAAGCCACTGCTCGACAAGGTTGCTTAAGCCGCGCCGTTTTCTGCGACCGTTTTGCAGAGGACGATATTGGAGTGTCTTCAGGCCAATCGCCAAGTTCGGCCACGCGCTCGAAACCGGCTTCCTCAGGCAAGCTCGGTTCGGTCGGAGTCAGATCGTGCTCGGTCAGAATGCGAGGCCATCAAATCCCGCCATACCAGTCATAGCCATTGTCTTCCCAATAGCCGCCGCGGCCGCCGCCGATATTGGCAAAACTGTCGACGAGCTCGATCTTGTAGAGATACTTCGGCATCTTGTAGCCGAGCTGTCGTTCGACGCGCACGCGCAGCGGCGCGCCGTTTTCGACCGGCAGCGGCTTGCCGTTGAGGCCGTAGGCGAGGATCGTCTGCGGGTGGCGGGCATCGATCAGGTCGATGGTGCCGTAATATTTGATTTCCCCGGAGAGGCTGCGATCGATCGTATCGAGGCAGTGGAACATGACATAGCGGGCCTGCGGCTTGACCACAGCCTGGTCGAGCACCAGCGACAGCGGGGTGCCGGTCCATTTGGCGATGCAGCTCCAGCCTTCGACACAGTCGTGGCGGGTGATCTGCGTGCGGCTCGGCATGTTCTCCAACTGCTCGCGGCTGAGCGACAGCGGCTTTTCGACCAGGCCCGTTACCTCCAGCCGCCAGTCGGCGAAATTGTTGGCGAGCAGGCCCTTGTAGGTGTCATCGTCGGGCGCGGTGACGCCGTTCGGCCGCTGCGGCTGGCGGATGTCGGCCTCGGTGAATTCCGGCGCCAGAGCATCGCGGCCGGCAAGCCAGCGTTGCGCGCGGTAGGTCAGGCCATTGGCGTTTTCGAGGAAACTGCGCAGGCCGTCGCCCATGCCGAGCTGGCTGTCGAAGGCATCGCAGCCCGACAACATGATGCCGGAAACGCCGAGGCCGGCGCCCGTCAGGAACTTTCGGCGGCTGATCTGGAATTTGGCCATCTCACGCACTCCTCTCGGTGTCGCCATGCCTTGGCGGATCGGTGCGGTACCAGCCGGTGATGATCGAGCGCAGTTCGTTGATCGGGCCGGCGGCGAGGATCATCATCATATGGACGATGAAAAAGCCGACCAGCAGCACCATCACCGTGAAATGGATGGTGCGCGCCGTCTGCCTTCCGCCGAGCAGTTCGTTGAGCCAGGGCAGCACCGAGTTCATGCTCGGCGACATGGCAAGGCCGGTGATGATCATGAGTGGCAACAGCACGAACAGTACGCCGCCATAGGCCATTTTCTGCAGCGTGTTGTATTCGCGTGTGTGGTGGAACCTGAGCTTGGCGTGCTCGATGATGTCCTGCGGCAGCCGCTTGAGATCGTCAAGGCGCGGCGCCAGATCGCGGCGCAGATGGCCGTTGACCAGGCTGGCGACCAGCCAGACGACCAAGGTGGTTGTCAGTATCCAGGCGAAGAAGAAATGCACGACGCGGGCGGTGCCGAGATCGTAGTAGGACGGGATTGTCGCCCAGGACGGGAAGGCACGCGACGTTTGCTGCCGGGCCGGGCCCGACCAGCCGAGCACGCCTGTGGTGTCGAAGCGATGGCCGAAGATTTCGGTATAGCCGCGCGGGCCGGTGGCGGTGTTTTCGGCGCCGATGGCAAAGACGGTGTTGTTGTACTCGAAGCCGGATTGCTTGCCGATGTAGAGCTGCGGCCGGGCATTGAAGATCTGCAGGCCGGACAAGAGCATGAAGAACAGCGAGATCGCCCACAGCCAGTGCGTCAGGCGGGTCCAGCGCGATTGCCGGTAGATCAGCGTCGCATCCTTCGTTGAGGCGGCATCGACGCCTGCGCCGGGCTGACTCACGGTAATGGTTTCCATCTTTTCCTCGCCTCCGGCTGCGCGATCCTGGGATGGCCGCGCTCGTCCTTGTCCTCCCAATACGTCGCTATCGAAAGCGATGTTTCATGCGGTCACGTTTTTATTACGGGCACGGGTTTATCGCGGGCACGGATACTCAATTGCCGAGGCTCACCGCGAGATTGACGACGGCGGCGACGATGACGGCGTTGAAGAAGAACGACAGGATCGAATGGACAAGCACCACGCGGCGCATATGCGAGGTCGTGATCGCGGTGTCGGCGGTCTGCGCGGTCATGCCGATCACCGTCGCGAAATAGAGAAAGTCCCAACCGTCCGGCCGTTTGCTGCCGGGAAAATCGAGGCCGCCGACCGGTATCTTCTTCTTGGTTTCGGCATCGATCGCGTCGCCGTCCATCCAGTAGACATGCGCATAGTGGAGGGCGGCCATGGCATGGATGGTGAACCAGCCAAGCGGGATCGACAGCATGGCGAAGCCGAGTTCGATGGGGTCGCGATCCTTGTGATTGATCAAAAGGAACAGCAGGACAATGGCCATGGCGACGATGCCGAGCGTGATGGCAAAGATGCCCAGCACTGGGAGGTCCAGTTCGCGCGCGTTCTTGCTGAGATAGCGGCCGGACAGCAGCGGCATCTTGGCGATGACGAGCGCGATGAAGACGACGAAGAAGGAATCGGCGGCAATCGAGATCGAATAGGCAAGCCGCGTGGAGACGGGGAGCGATCCAATCAAAGGCAATACCGCGGCAAATACGACCAGACCGACGGCTAGCGACACAAAGAACTGCTTGTGCCGCTGCAAGGGGTTATTCGGCGATGTGTCGGCCATAGCCCGACCTCGGATGATGCTTCACGTCTGGTCGGGTGTGACGGATTTCAGAGCCCGCCGCAAGATACGGTCGAGCTCACCCAGGAAACGCGAGCGATCCTGTGGCGCAAAGCTGGCATTGTAGCCCTTGCTCTCGCCGGTTTCGCGCAGATGCTGCTTCAAATCGCGCATTGCAACCGCCATGCCGATGGTCTCCGGCGTGAACGGCCGGCCGGTTGGCCCAAGCACATGCGCGCCGAGCGCCACGGTGCGAGCGGCAAGCGGGATGTCGGCGGTGATCACGATGTCGTTGGGTTTTGCGTTCTCGACGATCCAATCGTCAGCGGCATCGGCGCTTTTAGAGACGACGACGTTGCGAATCATCGGATCGCGCGACGGACGCAGCCCGCCATTGGAGACGTAGGTGACGACCACGCCATGGCGCTCGGCGACCTTCTCGACCTCGGCTTTCACCGGGCAGGCGTCGGCGTCGACGTAGATGGCGGGTGCCGGCATTATCTCTCCAAAACGGACATGGGGCCGGCATGTTACCCGGCCCCATGCCAGAAATCTCGTACTGTCAGGCCGGCCGCGCGCCCGACTTCTTCGCCGTCCAGGTGGCAATGTAATCCATCAGGCCGGGGTTGAGACAGTCATAGGGCTCGAGGCCCATCGACTTCAACTGGCCGCGGATGCCGTCCATGCGCTTGGGGTCGACACCGGATTCGATGATCGACGAAACGAAAGCGGTGAAGCCCGGCGGTGACCAGCCGTCTTCCTGGAAGCGCTCGGGATGGATGAAGGACAGACCTTTGAACGGATGGTCGCGCTCGACCGGTCCGTGCATATGGACACCGCAGCCGGTGCAGGCGTGACGCTGGATAAGTGCCGAGGGGTCGACCACTTTCAGCTTGTCGCCGTTTTCGGTGACTGTGACATCGCCGGTGCCGGCTACGGCCACGACCGAGAACACCGCGCCGTCAGGCTTCCAGCATTTGGTGCAGCCGCAGGCATGGTTGTGGGCGATCTGGCCCTTGACCGTCACCTTCACCGGCTTGCTGGTGCAGGCGCAGACCAGCGTGCCGCCGGCAAAGCTTGCGCTCTCCTTTGGCAAGCCATTGTCGATTTTGGGATGCAGTTTCTCAGGCATTGTCTTCCTCCCTTGTTGAACCTGTGCAACTTCAGTCGCTGGCCCTTCGGTCGGCGGCTTGTTCTTCCTCCGTTTGGTGTGCGATCGGACGCAAAACCGGGCGCCACTTTTGCTGATCGCACTTAGTAAACGACGACGCTCCTGATCGACTTGCCCTCATGCATGAGATCAAAACCCTTGTTGATGTCCTCAAGCTTCAGCAAATGGGTGATCATCGGGTCGATCTGGATCTTGCCGTCCATGTACCAGTCGACGATTTTCGGCACGTCAGTGCGGCCGCGTGCGCCGCCAAAGGCGGTGCCCATCCAGGTGCGGCCGGTGACCAGCTGGAACGGCCGGGTCGAAATCTCCTGGCCGGCGCCGGCCACGCCGATGACGACCGACTTGCCCCAGCCGCGATGCGAGGCTTCCAGCGCCTGGCGCATCACCTTGGTGTTGCCGGTGCAGTCGAATGTGTAGTCGGCGCCGCCGATCTGGTCGGCGCCGCGCTTGGTCAAGTTGACGAGGTGAGGAACGATGTCGCCGTCGATCTCCTTCGGATTGACGAAATGCGTCATGCCGAAGCGCTCGCCCCATGCCTTCTTGTCGTTGTTGAGGTCGACACCGATGATCATGTCAGCGCCGGCGAGCTTCAGGCCCTGGATGACGTTGAGGCCGATGCCACCGAGACCAAAGACGACAGCAGTCGCGCCTTGCTCGACCTTCGCGGTGTTGATGACCGCGCCGATGCCGGTGGTGACGCCGCAACCAATGTAGCAGATTTTGTCGAAGGGCGCGTCCGGGTTGACCTTGGCGACGGCGATCTCGGGCAAAACGGTGAAATTGGAGAAGGTCGAGCAGCCCATATAGTGGAAGATCTTGTCCTTGCCGATCGAGAAGCGCGAGGAGCCATCGGGCATCAAGCCTTGGCCCTGCGTGGCGCGGATGGCGGTGCACAAATTGGTCTTGCGCGACAGGCAGGATGGGCACTGCCGGCATTCCGGCGTGTAGAGCGGGATGACGTGGTCGCCCTTCTTGACCGAGGTGACGCCCTTGCCGACATCGACGACAACGCCAGCGCCTTCATGGCCGAGGATTGCCGGAAACAGGCCTTCGGGATCGGCGCCCGACAGGGTGAACTCGTCGGTGTGGCAGATGCCGGTCGCCTTGATCTCGACCAGCACCTCGCCTTCGCGCGGTCCGTCGAGGTCGACCTCCATGATTTCCAACGGCTTTCCGGCGGCGACAGCGACAGCGGCGCGGGTTTTCATCAGGCAATCCCTCCCAAGGCGATTGGTCTTCAGGCTTTCAGGGTTTTTATACTGTTTCAACCCGATTTGGCGACCAAATATGGCGCAAATCTTGGCCCAGTCGTCGGCGAGCCCAACCTTCGCCCCTCGGCACGGGCCTGGCGGGCAGGGAGTGTCTTGATGGGTGCGCTGCCGGCGGTGCTTGAGCCCGGCTGCCGAAGCCCATAAGAAGGACGAAAGACCGAGGAAACGCCTTCGATGTTCACGAAAATCCTGATCGCCAATCGCGGCGAGATTGCTTGCCGCGTCATCAAGACGGCGCGCAGGATGGGGATTGCCACCGTAGCGGTCTATTCCGACGCCGATCGCGACGCCGTGCACGTCGAAATGGCCGACGAAGCCGTGCATATCGGGCCATCGCCTGCCGCGCAAAGCTATCTTCTGCCTGAAAAGATCATCGCTGCCTGCAAGGAGACGGGCGCGCAGGCCGTGCATCCCGGCTACGGTTTTCTGTCGGAGCGGGCCGCCTTCTGCGAAGCGCTTGAGGCTGAGGGCATTGTCTTCATCGGTCCGAAACCCAAGGCTATCAAGGCGATGGGCGACAAGATCGAATCGAAGAAGTTCGCCAAGGCCGCTGAGGTGTCGACGGTTCCCGGCTGGCTTGGGGTCATCGAAAATGCCGACCATGCCGAAAAGATCGCCGGCGAGATCGGTTATCCCGTGATGATCAAGGCCTCGGCCGGCGGCGGCGGTAAAGGCATGCGCATTGCCTGGAGCCAGTCGGAAGTGCGCGACGGCTTCGACCGGGCGCGCTCGGAGGCGAAAAGCTCGTTCGGCGACGACCGCGTCTTCATCGAAAAGTTCGTCGTCGATCCGCGTCATATCGAAATCCAGGTGCTGGCCGACGCGCATGGCACCGCCCTCTATCTCGGCGAGCGCGAATGCTCGATCCAGCGCCGGAACCAGAAGGTTGCGGAGGAGGCGCCGTCGCCATTCCTCGATGCCAGGACGCGCAAGGCCATGGGCGAGCAGGCCGTGGCGCTGGCCAAGGCGGTCGATTACCAGAGCGCCGGCACCGTCGAGTTCATCGTCGATGCTGAAAAGAACTTCTATTTCCTTGAAATGAATACACGATTGCAGGTCGAGCATCCGGTGACGGAGCTTGTTACCGGCATCGACCTAGTCGAGCAGATGATCCGTGTCGCCGCCGGCGAGAAGCTGGCGATCGAGCAGAGCGACGTCAAGCTGAACGGCTGGGCGGTGGAAAGCCGGCTCTATGCCGAGGATCCCTATCGCAATTTCCTGCCCTCGATCGGCCGTTTGACGCGCTACCGGCCGCCAGAGGAGGGCACGTTCGGCGACATCGTCATCCGCAACGACACCGGCGTCACCGAAGGTTCCGAGATTTCGATGTTCTATGACCCGATGGTGGCAAAACTCTGCACATGGGCGCCGACACGGCTGGCGGCAATCGACGCCATGTCGGAAGCGCTGGACAGTTTCGTCGTCGACGGCATCGAGCACAACATTCCATTCCTGGCGGCGCTGATGCAGCATCCGCGCTGGCGCGAGGGGCGGATATCGACGGGCTTCATCGCCGAGGAATATCCTGACGGCTTCGCGCCGATCGTGCCCAATGGCGATGAAAAGGCAGTGCTGGCGGCGATCGCCACCGCGGTCGAGCTTCTGCGCCGCGACCGGCTCGACCGGCTGGGCGGGCGGCTGGCGCCGCATTCGGGCGCACTCAAGCGCGATTGGGTGGTGAAGCTCGGCGACGACTATCTCCAGGCTTCGATCATCGAGGGCATGATCTCCATTCCGATGGAAATCGATCTGTCGGTCGATGGCGGCAAAGCGCTGACGGTGGCGTCCGACTGGCGGCCGGGCGACCTCATCTGGCGCGGCACTGTCGGTGCCCGCAAGGTCACGGCGCAGATCAGGCCGGCGCCGAACGGCCTGCGCATTGCCTGGAAAGGCATGTCGGTGAGGGCACGCGCCATGCTGCCGCGCACGGCTGAACTGGAAAGGCTGATGCCGGAGAAGGTGGCGCCGGACACGTCCAAGATGCTGCTTTGCCCGATGCCGGGCCTGGTCGTGTCGATCGCGGTTGCCGAGGGGCAGGAGGTCAAGGCCGGCGAGACGCTGGCCGTGGTCGAGGCGATGAAGATGGAAAACGTGCTGCGCGCCGACCGCGATCTTGTCGTGTCGAAGCTCAACGCCAAGCCGGGTGACAGCCTGGCTGTGGATGCGGTGATCATGGAGTTCGCCTAGAGATTGTTTGGAAATTCTACTCCGGCGGCCATCTGAAGGCGGTTTCTGCGCTTCCCGTGCTCACGGACCAATGGCCGCTGCGCTCCGGTTCTCGAAACCACCATCATATGACTCGCCAGAGCGAATTTCAGAAACAATCTCTGAGCCGTGCGGCTGGGTACGGAAGCCTGTGGTCGGTGGTCATTTGTGCTGGACTGGCATCGCCCGGTCCGGGACAATACATCTCCATCGACTCAAAGCCCTTCGAGCAATTTGAAACATCATGGCGGATGACAAACTTCCACGCGATCCCCTGAGGCGCGAAGCAGCGCTCGCTGCTGCGCGCCCGGAGGCGCCGGCGCGGCCGTTCATCCATCTGCGCGTGCATTCGGCGTATTCGCTGCTCGAGGGCGCCTTGCAGGTCGCCGCCGTTGTCGGTCATGCCGTCAAGGACGAGTGCCCGGCAATCGCAGTCACCGACACAAACAATCTGTTCGGCGCGCTGGAATTTGCCCAGAAGGCGGTGAAGGAAGGCATCCAGCCGATTATCGGTTGCCAGATCGATCTCGCCTTTTCCGGCGAGACCAGCGACGCGCAGCGCGACCGCCGCCGCCATGGTCCGGAGATGCACGCCGTGGTGCTGCTCGCCGCCACCGAGGTTGGCTATAGCAACCTCGTCAGGCTGGTCAGCCAGGTCTATCTGGAGACGCCGCCGGGCGAGCCCGTGCATCTGACGTCAGCAATGCTGGAAGGCCATTGCGATGGCCTGATCTGCCTCAGCGGCGGGCCGCGCGGCCCGATCGGCCGGGCGCTGAAGGAGGATCGCCGAGATCTTGCCGAGACGCGGCTTCTGGCACTCAAGGCGCTGTTCGGCGACCGGCTCTATGTCGAGCTGGACCGTGTTTCCGGTTATGACCGCGCTATCGAGAAATCATCGGTCGACCTTGCCTATATCCATGATCTGCCGCTGGTCGCCACGAATGAGGCGTTCTTCGCCGCCCGCGACGACTATGACGCGCATGATGCTCTGATCGCCATTGCCGAGGGTTCGGTGGTTGCCGCCGACAACCGTCGCCGGCTGACTTCGGACAATTTCCTGCGCAGCCAGGCGGATATGGCGCGGCTGTTCGCCGACCTGCCGGAAGCGATCGACAACACCGTCGAGATCGCGCTGCGCTGTTCCTATTATCCCAAGACCCGCAATCCGATCCTGCCACGCTTTACCGGCGGCGATGTCGCCGACAATGAGGTGGCGCTGAAAGCGGAGGCCGATGAGCTACGCCGGCAGGCGCATGAGGGGCTGGAGGCGCGGCTGGCTGCGCATGGGCCCACTTCCGGCTACACGGTCGAACAATACCGCGAGCGGCTCGATTTCGAACTCTCCATCATCGAGAAGATGAAGTTTCCCGGCTATTTCCTGATCGTCGCCGACTTCATCAAATGGGCCAAGGCGCAAGGCATTCCGGTCGGGCCGGGCCGTGGTTCGGGCGCCGGATCGCTGGTCGCTTATTCCACGACCATCACCGACATCGATCCGCTGCGCTTCTCGCTGCTGTTCGAGCGCTTCCTCAACCCCGACCGCGTGTCGATGCCCGACTTCGACATCGACTTCTGCCAGGACCGGCGCGAAGAGGTCATCCGCTACGTCCAGCAGAAATATGGCCGCGACCAGGTTGGGCAGATCATCACCTTCGGTACGCTGCAGGCGCGCGCGGTGCTGCGCGACGTCGGCCGCGTGCTGCAAATGCCTTACGGCCAAGTCGACAAGCTCTCCAAAATGGTGCCGCAGAACCCCGCCAATCCGGTCAAGCTGGCGGATGCCATCGCCAACGAGCCGCGCTTTGCCGAGGAGGCCGAGAAGGAGCCAATCGTGCAGACGCTGCTCGATATGGCGCAAAAGCTGGAAGGGCTCTACCGCCACGCTTCGACGCACGCCGCCGGCATCGTCATCGGCGACCGGCCCTTGTCGGAACTGGTGCCGATGTACCGCGATCCGCGCTCCGACATGCCGGTCACCCAGTTCAACATGAAATATGTCGAGCAGGCCGGGCTGGTAAAATTCGACTTCCTCGGCCTGAAGACGCTGACGGTGCTGGAGACGGCGGTGAAGCTGATCCGCCGGCGCGGCATCGAGATCGACCTGGCGACGATCCCGCTCGACGATCCTGAAACCTACGCCATGCTGTCGCGCGGCGAAGTGGTCGGTGTGTTCCAGGTGGAAAGTGCCGGCATGCGCAAGGCGCTGATCGGCATGCGGCCCGACTGCATCGAGGACATCATCGCGCTGGTGGCGCTCTACCGTCCCGGCCCGATGGAGAACATCCCGACCTACAATGCCAGAAAACATGGCGAGGAGGAGATGGCATCGATCCATCCCAAGATCGACCATCTGGTGAAGGAGACGCAAGGCGTCATCGTCTACCAGGAACAGGTGATGCAAATCGCGCAGGAGCTGTCGGGCTATTCGCTCGGCGAAGCCGACCTGCTGCGCCGCGCCATGGGCAAGAAGATCCGCGCCGAAATGGACAAGCAGCGCGAGCGCTTCGTCACCGGTGCGGTCGAACGCGGTGTCGGCAAGCCGCAGGCCGACTTCATCTTCGACCTTCTGGCCAAGTTCGCCGACTACGGCTTCAACAAATCGCACGCGGCCGCCTACGCCGTCGTGTCCTACCAGACCGCCTATCTCAAGGCGCATTACCCCGTCGAGTTCCTGGCGGCGTCGATGACGCTCGACATGGGCAATACCGACAAACTCGCCGATTTCCGCCAGGATGCGCTGCGTCTCGGCATCGAGGTGGTGGCGCCGTCAGTGATGACCAGCTTCCGCAATTTCGAGGTCGGCGAGAACCGCATTTACTATTCGCTGGCGGCCCTCAAGGGCGTCGGCGACGCTGCGGTCGAGCACATCGTCGCCATGCGCGGCGAAAAGCCGTTCAAGAATCTCGCCGATTTCTGTGAAAGGGTCGATCCCAAGATCGTCGGCAAGCGCGTCTTCGAAAGCCTGATCATGGCCGGCGCGCTCGACTGCTTCGGCCACGACCGCGCCCAGATGATGGCCGGCGTCGAACGGATGATGGGGCTGGCTTCTCTGGCGCAGCAGAATGCCATTTCGGGCCAGCACGACATTTTCGGCGCGTCGCTCGGCGCGCAGCAGCAGGCGCTCAATTTGCCGCAGACCGATCCGTGGCTTGCCGCCGACCGGCTGCACCGCGAATTCCAGGTCGTCGGCTTCTATCTTTCGGCGCATCCGCTCGACGAGTACAAGGCGGCCCTGCAGAAGATGCGCGTGCAAAACTGGGGCGAGTTCTCGGCTGCGGTCAAACGCGGTGCCGCCGCGGGCCGGCTCGCCGGCACCGTCACCACCAAGCAGGAGCGCAAGACCCGAACCGGCAACAAGATGGGCGTCATCGCCTTTTCCGACACATCTGGCCAATATGAAGCCGTGCTGTTTTCGGAAGGGTTGGCGCAGTATCGCGATCTGCTCGAGCCCGGACGTTCGGTGGTGATCACCGTTTCGGCCGAGGATAGGCCCGAAGGGGTCAATCTGCGCATCCAGACGGTGCAGTCGCTGGAGGATGAGGCCAGCCGTATCCAGAAGGCGCTGCGCATCTTCGTTCGAAATGACGGGCCTGCGTCGGCGATTCAATCGCAGCTTACCCAGCGTGGGGAAAGTCAGGTAAGCATTATCGTCATCAAAGAAGAGGCGCAGGGCGAGATCGAGATCGAATTGCCCAACCGCTACCGCATCTCGCCGCAGATCGCGTCGGCCATGCGCGCGGTGCCGGGTGTGGTCGAAGTCGAGCTCGTCTAGGCTGCGCTGATATACACGGCAATCGCATCGACGTCGGCCAGTGCATGACGGCATAAAGATGCTCTGGGCCTGACATTGCAGCCGATAGGGCCAGCGTGCGGGGCGTGGTTGAACTGACCTTCCTTTGAACCACATGCGTTGAGCAGAAACTTCACAGGAACGCACAATCATGCCCAGCCGCGAACGCGTCGAAGCCTTCCTCAAGGAGGTGGTCGAAGGCAGCCACGTCAAGGCGATCGCCGACTTCTACCATGACGATGCCACCATGCAGGAAAATCTCGGCGTCCCGCGGCGCGGCAAGGAAACACTGATGGCGCATGAGCAGGCAGCACTCGACCGGATCGAGAAGATGCACACCCATCCTGTCCAGACATTCCTGGTCGATGGCGACAATGTCGCCATCCGCTGGACCTTCGACCGTATCGACAAGGCCGGCACCGTGCGCCGGCTGGAAGAGGTGGCCCTGCAGCGCTGGCGTGGTGACCGGATTGCGGAGGAGCGGTTCGTCTACGACACCGCCTCGGCCTGGCGCCTCGTGGGGCCGGACGGCAAGGTGGTGGAGGGCTGACGATCACCGGGGCCACTAGATCATGATGAGATTCGGTTGAAATCTCATCATGATCTAACCCTTTGTTGGAGCATGATCTTTTCCGCAAACCGGCACCCACTTTTTGGGATCATGCTCTAGACGACCCCGGCTGGGACCGTTACGCACTTGGTGATGAAAGCAGCCGAGAAGGACGGATTGCAGCAAAGCTCAGCGATGGCGCGGCTGCGTGACAGGCTGCGCAAGCTCTATCACGGACGCACGCCGGCGGCGTTCCGGTTTCAACTGGTGGCGGTCATCATCGACCTCACCATAGTCGCCTTCTTCGTTGCCACGCCGGTGCTCCAGGACAAGCCGTCATTCCTGTGGCTCGACTATACCGTCGCCGCATTGGTCGCCGCCGACCTGATTGCCCGACTGTTAGCCTCCAACGACATGTTGCGGCTGATGAAACAGCCGACATCCTGGGTCGATGTCTTCATCCTTTTGACGCTGCTGATGCCGACGGCGCTGGCAAATCTGGCGTTCCTGCGCATCCTGCGGCTGTGGTCGCTGTCGCGCAGCGGGTCGCTGTGGCGGCATTTCGAAATGCGTGGCTTGAGGCCCTGGCGCGAGGCGAGCCACGCGGTCATCAACCTGTTGACGTTTCTGTTCGTCATCACCGGCTTCGTCTACACCTTCTTCTTCCGCACCGGCGCGGGCCTCGAAAACTACATTGATGCGCTGTATTTCACCGTTGCCACGGTGACGACGACCGGTTTCGGCGACATCGTGCTGCCGGGGATCGCCGGCAAGCTGACCGCGATCGCCACCATGATCATCGGCATCTCGCTGTTCGTCAGACTGGCGACCGCGATTTTTCGACCCGCCAAGGTGTTCTTTCCCTGTCCGCAGTGCGGACTGCAACGGCATGAGCCGGACGCCGTGCACTGCAAGGCCTGCGGGCATCTTCTCAACATACCGGATGAGGGGAATTGACCGACCGCTACGAGGCCGCGACCTCGGCCGGCTTTGGCGCCTTGCGCTGCAGGTTGAGCAGGTTGCCCATCAGGATCAGCAGGGCGCCGCCGGCTGTAAAGATGTCGATCTGTTCGCTGTAGAGCAGCCAGCCGATCAGCGCCGACAGTGGCACGCGCATGAAATCCATCGGTGAAATCACCGTAGCGTCGGCATAGGTGAGGGCGCGCGCCATGCAGAAATGCGACGACATGCCGGTGAAGGCAATCAGCAGGATCCATGGCCAGAGTTCGAGCGGTGGGTTGCGCCATTCATAAAGCGCCGGGATCAGGCCGACCACCGACTGGATGATCAGCATCCAGAAGATGATGCGCACGACGCTGTCCGTGCGGGTCAGCGACTTGACCAACACCACCGATACGCCAAAGCACACGGCCGCGCCGAGAACGACGAGGTGACCCGGATCCATGGAGCCGACGCCGGGGCGAACGATGACCACCACGCCCATCAGGCCAAGCACGACCGCCGCAATTTTCGGGCGGGAGAGCCTTTCGCCAAGAAACGCCACCGCCAGGATCGCGGTCCAGATCGGCGTGGTGAATTCGACCGATATGAGCACCGCAAGCGGGATCAGCGTCAGCGCATAGAGCCATGCGGCCTGGCCCGTATAGTGGATGACATTGCGAGCGATATGGGCCAACGGGCGCTGCGTGCGCATTGCAGCGAATCCGCCGCTCATCATCACCAGCGGCAACAGGATGAAGAAGCCGATCACCGAGCGCAGTTCCAGCACCTGGAAGACGTTGAGCTCGGCGGTGGTTGCGCGGCCGGCGACTGACATCGCCAGAAACGAGGCGATCGACAGCGCCATCCAGAACGCGGCTTTGGGGATCGATGGGGAAGGTGCCATAGGCGCTATGTCGCAAGCCGGGACTTCTATCGCAACCGTTAGGCGACGCATTCGACTGGGCCAGACCCGTTGCAAAACAGCCATGCTGGAAGTGGAACCTGACGCAACGGCAGGCGTTGGTTCCCGGTATTGGCCAATTGCTGGACGCATCGTTTCTTCAACATCAACGGGGAGAGATTCCGATGAAATCATTCGCGCGGTTTCTGCTAGCCGGCTGCCTGCTAACTGCAAGCGCCGCGGCCCATGCCGACGAGGCGAATTTTCTCAGCTCCTTGCAAGGGAATTTCTCCGGCAAGGGGACAGTCAAGGTCACCACCGACGCACCGACGATGAATGTGTCCTGCACCTTCAATTCAGACGCGACCTCGAGCTCATTGTCGCTTGACGGCAATTGCCGTGGTCTTGTCGTGGTGACGCGCGCCATCAGCGCGAATCTGAAGGCCCGCGGGACTAAGTATACAGGCGTCTATGTCGGGTCGCGCACCGGGCCGGCACAGCTCGCCGGCAGCCGTTCCGGCAACGCGATCAGTCTCGTCATTCGCTGGGCGGCGGAGGTCAATGGCGATCGCAAGGCGCGGTTGACGGTCGAGAAAACCAGCGGCGACGGAATGCGGTTGACCGTTACCGACGTCGATCCGAAAACCGGCAACAACGTGGTGACGAGCCGCATCGATCTCAAGCGTATCTAAGCCGTCTCACTCCTCGATCGGCTCCGGCGGGTTGGCGTTGCGGCCTTTACCGAAGGTGTAGCCGGTTTCCACCGCCTTCTTGCCGAACTTGTCGCGCAGCGTGTCGATGGCGCTTTCGGCCATGGCGCGCTTGCGTGAGCCGACGTCGACGAGATCGGGCGGATCGGCTTTCTCGTCATCGGAGAGATCGCTGACACCGATGCCGAGCAGCCGGTACTTTGTCCCGTCCGCCTCCTTGCGCAACAGCTCGAGACCGGTCTGGAAAATACGGTCGGCCAATCTGGTCGGATCGCCGAGTTGGCGGTTGCGGGTGCGCAGCTTGAAATCCTGCGACTTCAGCTTCAGCACCACGGTGCGCCCGGCAATGCCTGACTTCTTCAGCCGCGCCGAGACCTTTTCCGACAATCCCCTCAGCACTGGAACCAGTTCGCCCATTTCAGCTATGTCGGTGTCGAAAGTGGTTTCGGCCGACACACTTTTCGCATCCTGGTCAGGATCGACACGGCGGTCGTCCTGGCCGCGCGAGAGATGGTAGAGCCGGGTGCCCATCACGCCATAGCGGCGCATAAGATCGGCGCGCTCCATGCGCTGCAACTGGGCGATGCTGCGGATGCCGTCGCGTTCGAGCGTTGCGGCAAAAGCCTTGCCGACGCCCCAGATCAACGTCACCGGCTGTTCGGCCAGGAAACCCAGCGCCTCGGCTTCGCCGATCACCGAAAAGCCGCGCGGCTTGCGGAAATCGGAGGCAACCTTGGCCAGGAACTTGCAGTAGGAAAGGCCGGCCGAAACGGTGATGCCGATTTCCTTTTCGACGGTCTGCGCAAAGCGTGCCAGCACCACTGCCGGCGGCATGCCGTGCAGGCGCTCGGTGCCGGCGAGGTCGAGAAACGCCTCGTCGATGGAGAGTGGCTCGACGAGCGGCGTCAGCGCCTGCATCAGCGCGCGGACCTCGCGGCCGACGCGGACGTATTTCTCCATATTGGGCGGGATGACAACCGCTTCCGGACAGGCTTCGAGCGCCTTGAACATCGGCATTGCCGAGCGCACCCCCTTGATGCGGGCGATGTAGCAGGCGGTGGAAACGACGCCGCGCTTGCCGCCGCCGATGATCAGCGGCTTGTCCTTCAGCGCCGGATTGTCGCGCTTTTCGATCGCCGCATAGAAGGCGTCGCAATCGATATGCGCCAGATGCAGCTGGTAGAGCTCGGGATGGCGGGTGAGTCGAGGGCTGCCGCAACGCTCACAGCGCCTGGTATCGCTGCGCTGAAAGGTCAGGCAGTCGCGGCAAAAACCGTGCTCGGGATTGTTGACAGGGGCCGCCATCGCTGCGAACATAAAGAGAACAGATGCAATGGTACGTCAGGACGGAAGCCGCCACAAGCGGTTAGCCGGGAGAGAACTCATGAGCACCACCATAGCGCCGCTGGCGCCTGACCTATGGGCGGATTTCGAGGATCTTTTCGGCAAGCAGGGCGCCTGTTACGGCTGCTGGTGCACGCATTTCCGGATGGCGCCGGCGGTCCGACGGGCCAGGGACAAGCAGCGCAACAAGGATCATATCAAGGCGCGTATCGAGGCCGGACCGCCGCCGGGGCTTTTGGCCTTCGAGGACGGCCAGGCGGTCGGCTGGATGCAGATCGGTCCACGCGCCGACGTGCCCGAATGGAACAATCGGGGCCGGGGCTCGGCGCCGGTCGATCCAACCGACGCCGTAGATCCCGGCGTCTGGGCCATCTCCTGCTTCTTCATCCGCGCCAGCGCGCGCGGCCGGGGCGTCAGCCACCGCCTGGTCGAGGGCGGCATCGCTTTTGCCCGCCAGAACAAGGCGCGGCTGGTCGAGGCGTGTCCGATCGACGTGTCGCGCGATTCGCGTTCGATCGGGCTGTTCGTCGGCTCGTCGCGTGTGTTTGAAAAGGCCGACTTCGAGCGGCTTGTCGAACGCAAGGCCGGACGGCCGCTGATGCGGCTGGTGTTGTAGTCAATTACCCGTCGGCGTTTGTTGATGTCCTGTGGAAGCTGTAGGTTGGTTTCATAGCAGACGAACGAAGCGTTCCTTTTTGGTCAAATGGAGAATTTTGTGAACCGTGTCTTGCCGCTTGCTTTCCTTCTCGCCCTCAGCGCTCCTGCCTTTGGCCAGGCTGTCGATGCCCAAGGTGCCAAGCAACTTTCCGATGAGCTCTCTCGCTATGTCGGCAAACAGGCGCTCAATGAAGGCATTTTGAAGATCTCAGCCGAGGAGGGTGCCTACAAGATCACCTTCGATGTGAAGGCGCTTGTGGCGAAGATGCCGAAGCAGGATCTGAAGCGGTTCGATTTCCCGCCCGTCACGCTGCGGGTCAAACCGCGCAGCGACGGAGGCTGGGATGTCGCCTCGGATTTCTCTACGACTGGGTCCATCGAGGTAAATGGCCCAAATGGCCTGAACACCGGGCAAATCGTTGTCAAGGATGGCAAGTTCACGGGCGTCTATGACCCGGAACTGGCGGCATTTACCAGCGGCACCAGTTCGATTGCGGGCATGACGATGACGTCGCGCCAAGTCAGTCAATTGACCGATTTGAGCGTGGGGCTGGGCTCTTCCAAATTTGACGCCAGGAAGTCGGCCAACGGCGGCGTCGATCTTAATTTCACACAGGCGATGGCGGACTTCGTCGAAACGGTCAAAATCGATGACCGGTCAATCGCAGCGCTCCGGGCACCGGAGCTCGCTGTGAACGTGACCGCTAAGGCCATTCAGACCAAGCCGCTTCTGGATCTTTTGGCGTTCGCCGTCGCCCATGAGGACGAGGCCCGGATGAAGGCCGATCAAGCAGAGTTCAAAACGCTTCTGCTCGGTGCGCTGCCGCTATGGGAACGGATCGATGGGACCTACGCATTCAAAAACCTTGCCATTGAAACATATGCCGGCAATTTCGGCGCGGCGCAGCTGAACACCGTTGTCGGCATGGACGGCATCAGCAAGGACGGCAAGATCAGCTACGCATTCAAGGTTTCCGGCCTGACAATACCGCAGCAGATGCTGCCCAGTTGGACCGTTGCGTTGCTGCCGACGGATCTCGACCTGAATTTCGGCGGCGCCAACATCGATCTCGACAGTATGGCTCGGAAAACCATAGAAACCCTCGATTTCAGTAAGGATCCACCGCTTCCGGCAGATTTCGGCGATGAGATTTCCGCCGATTTCTTGGCCAAGACACCAAAGTTCGTGCTTGGACACAGCACGGTCAAGAATGGTGACATTGAGGTCGCCATGGAAGGCGAAATGACCTTCCCCGACAAGAAGCCCGATGCCAACGTGACAATCGACGTGACCGGCTACGACAAGATCGTGGCAAGCCTGCAGGAGGCGGCGAAGACCGACCCGCAGGCCTCACAGGCTTTTACCAGCGCCTTGGCCATCAAGGGATTTGCCAAGACGCTGCCGGATGGTCGTGTGGAATGGGTTATCAACGCCAGGCACGATGGGTCGGTGACGGTCAACGGCGCCATGCTGAAGGGGCCGGATCCGGTCGTGGAAGACAACACCGATCAGGATGCGATCCCTGGCGAGGGCAACAATGGCGGAGCAGGGGCGAAGCTGCAGCCTTGATCGCCAAGCTTGGAGGCGCTTGGGCTTAAAGCCCGAGCGCGCTCGCGATCTTCGGCGCGGCCTCGTGCCAGTCCTCGACGGAGATGATGTCGTCCGGCACCGGCGGCAGGAAGGCGCGCAGCGAATTGTCGGCCATCAGGTGGAAGAGATGGGCGTCGGCAATCGAGTTGCGCGCCGAGATAAGATTGGCGGGCTGGTCGTCGACAAAGGCCACCGGCCGGCCGTTCTTGCCGCGCAGTTTCGCCACCGCCGGTCCCTTGGCCATCTCGGTGGTCAACAGCGGATAGGGCAGCCCGAGCGCATCGAGATGGGCGCGGCGCGCAGCGCGATGCCGGTGCGGCATGGCGGTCAAAAGGACGATCTCGGCGCGGTCGCTGAGGCTGGCAAGCGCTTGTTCGGCACCGTCGGTAACGCTCTGCCAGTCGGCCTGCGTATCGAAGAAATCTCCGAGAAGTGCCGTCACCTCCGGCTGTTCGATCAGCCGGCCGCTCGCCGTTTCGGCAATGTTGCCGGTGAGACGGAAGGAGGCCAGGGTCAGGCCGAAGCCGCGCGATTTCAGGAACTGCGGAAACGGCCGGATGAATTCGAGCACGACATCGTCGACATCGAGGATCAGCAGAGGCCGGTCGTCGGCTGCAAGTTCGGCGATCTGGCGTGCCGTCTCGGGATCGTCGCTCATATCGAATGCTCATGGTCGTCGCCGCCAAGAGGCAGCGCGCGCAACGCCTTGCCGATGGCGGCCGGGGGGGTGTCGGTTTCCTCGGCAAAGCGCAGCAAGGTCGGCTCGTGGGCAAGGATGAACTGCAGCACTCCGGCCAGGAATCCCGGTTCGGCCGCGGCGCGGCGGATGGCGGACGCCTCGATGCCGGTGATGGCCAGGAAGCGCGGCAGGAGTTCGGGGTCGGCGGCGACGAAGCCCAGTGCCTTCACGGCAATGGTTTCCGCTTCCTCGCGCATTGACGCTGCGTTTGCCATCACTACTTTCTCGTTGCGGAAATGAGTCTCTTTTCCGCAGTAATCGCAAGCGTCGCCTGCGGCAAGCCACAGCCCCGATCCAATGTGGTTTTCGAGGTGGAATCCGAATGGCTTTTGCCGCTTCGGGTTTCCATTTCGTCAATCATATTGCCTTAAGAGTGAGCGAGGGTTTGGTGTGCTTCGACAAGGGCGCATAGCGGCAGGGCTTCGGGCAGAAGCCTGGCCGGGACGGGAAATCGATGCCTAAGAAGGTCATGATCGTCGAGGACAACGAGCTCAATATGAAGCTCTTTCGCGACCTCATCGAAGCCAGCGGTTACGAGACGGTTCGCACGCGCAACGGGCTCGAGGCGCTCGATCTGGCGCGCCAGCACAGGCCCGACCTGATCCTGATGGACATCCAGCTGCCCGAAGTGTCGGGGCTGGAAGTGACGAAATGGCTGAAGGAGGACGACGACCTCCATTCCATTCCGGTCATCGCCGTCACCGCCTTCGCCATGAAGGGCGACGAGGAACGCATTCGCCAGGGCGGTTGCGAGGCCTACATCTCCAAGCCGATCTCGGTGCCGCGTTTCATCGAGACCATCAAATCTTATCTCGGTGATGCCTGATGCCTTCACCCATTCCAGCCGGAGCCTTGTGACATGACCGCGCGGATCCTCGTCGTCGACGACATCCCTGCCAATGTCAAACTTCTCGAGGTTCGGCTGCTGGCCGAATATTTCGAGGTGTTGACGGCCTCCAACGGGCCGGACGCGATCGAGACCTGCGAAAACGGCAAGGTCGATGTCGTGCTGCTCGACGTGATGATGCCCGGCATGGACGGGTTCGAGGTCTGCAAGCGGCTGAAAAGCGATCCGGCGACCGCGCATATACCGGTGGTCATGGTGACCGCGCTGGGCCATGTTGCCGACCGGGTGCGCGGCCTCGAGGCAGGCGCCGACGACTTTCTCACCAAGCCGGTCAACGATCTGCAACTGATGACGCGGGTGAAGAGCCTGGTCAGGCTGAAGTCGCTGACCGACGAGCTGCGGCTGCGCGCATCGACCACCCGCAACATCGGCATCGAGGCGCTGTTGAGCCGCAGCTTCGCGTCGGAGGACGCCACGCCGAAGGTGCTGTTGATCGACGAGCGCAAATCGTCGTTCGAGCGCATCCAGAACATGCTGCGCGGCAGCGCCGAGCTCGACATTGCCACCGATCCGCATGCCGGCTTCTTCCAGGCCGCCGAGGCGCCCTATGAGTGCGTGCTGATCTCGACCGGTTTTACCGATTTCGATCCGCTGCGGTTGTGTTCGCAATTGCGTTCGCTCGACCGCACCCGCTTCCTGCCGATCATCCTGATTGCCGACGAAGGCGAGGAGGGCCGCATCATCAGAGGCCTCGAACTCGGCATCAACGACTATCTGATGCGGCCGATCGACCAGCAGGAGCTGACGGCGCGGCTGCGCACGCAGGTGCGCCGCAAGCGCTACAACGACCAGCTGCGCGCCAGTGTCACCCAGACCATCGAGATGGCGGTGACCGACGCGTTGACCGGGCTGCACAACCGCCGCTACCTCGACAGCCATTTGCAGACGCTGTTCGACCGCGCCGTGGCGCGGCGGCGGCCTCTGTCGGTGATGATCACCGATCTCGACCGCTTCAAGACCGTCAATGACTCGCATGGCCATGATGGCGGCGACGATGTGCTGCGCGAGTTCGCAAGGCGGCTGCGCAAGAACGTCAGGGGCATCGACCTTGCCTGCCGCTTCGGCGGCGAGGAATTCGTCGTTGTGATGCCGGACACGGACGGCGCGGTGGCGGAGAAGGTTGCCGAGCGCATTCGCGCCGAAATCGCCCAGCTGCCCTTTGCCATCGGCCCTGAAGGCAAGGCGATCGAAGTCACGGTCAGCGTCGGCGTGTCATCGGTTCTGAAGGGCGCGGACACGGTCGCGGCGTTGATGAAACGTGCCGACGTGGCGCTCTACGAAGCCAAAAGTGGCGGCCGCAACCGGGTCGTCGCCAAGGCAGCGTAGGCTAGACCACCGATTATGCAGTCAATCGGACAGGGTTAGGAATTTACCTTAATCCAAGCGATTCGGCAGGCTTGGTTAAGAAACTATTGATTTTCAAACATTGTTGCGCAAATGTGCGGTGCAAGAACAAGGGCGATGCGGGCACGAGGGTAGACAGCCGCATCGCTTCGCCGAATACCCCATGATGCTCAGGTCCGCCGCATCTCCTGGGTCCGTGGGGTCGGCCGGCCGGCGCTGGCACATAGTGGCCTCCTCGTACCGCTGCCATACGCCGACCGGCCCCCTTTTTTACCAAAAAATGAGATGAGCACTTCGCGCCAAACAGCGGAGGGTTCTGGCTTTCGGGGCCTTGAATCAAAAACGCCGCCCGAAGGGGCGGCGCTTTTGACAGAGCGTATGAAAACCAGATTACTTGATCTTGGTTTCCTTGAACTCGACATGCTTCTTGGCGACCGGGTCGTATTTGCGGAACGACAGCTTGTCGGTCTTGGTACGGCTGTTCTTGCTGGTCACGTAGAAGAAACCGGTGTCGGCGGTCGACAGAAGCTTGATCTTGATGTTTGCGGCTTTGGCCATTGTATCAGTCCGTTATGTTCGTGGGGTTCTGGCCGCTGGAGCGGGGGAAAACACCCGGACGCGGGAAACTTGGCGCGACACATAAAGAACGTGCCCGGAAAGTCAAGCCCGGCTCGGCGGCCGTGTCGTAAGCACATGAGTTGTCCGGATTAGGTAGCACATGAGTTGTCCGGTTTTATCACCGGCTCGATGGAGGCTGAGGCTCAGGGCGTTCGAATCTTGAAAAGCCAAGCAATTGGCTTTTCGTCCGCTACGAGGCCGCTTCTCACCCCACAAGGAGAGAAGGTAAGGTCGCTGTTGCTCGCCCTCAGCGGGGCCGGATTTCTAGGCTTCTTCCTTAACTGGAAGCGCTTTCTTCCAGTCCCCGGTGGTGTTCCACCAGCGATTCGGATTGGCGCGGTCGTCCAGGCCCTTGGAGCGGCTGGCGAGGATTGGCTGGATGCGGATCACCGGCTCCTGGTAGGAATGCGCCTGGAAAATTGCCTCGACGACGCGGGCGACGAGCGCCTGGTCGTCGGGCAACTCGAACGAGACCTCGACGGTGCCGGGGCGGCGGCGCAGTTCGGTTTCGACGCCGGCGGCTGCACCTTCCAGCGGTCGGTAGCGTTCGATGCCGTGCGCGGTTTGATCGGCGTTGCGGTCGTATTTGCCCATTGCCAGCGGCGCGATCGCGACCACGGCGTCCATGATGCGGTCGACATCGGCTGCCGGGGCCTGGAAGCTGACAAGCAGCAGAAGCGTCATGCGCAGAGATGTGGTTTCAAAGCCGCTGTCGATCATCGCCGTATCCTCAAACTCGGGTTTTTTGGGACACCCTTTTAGCTGAGGTCTCCTGACACGGTTCTGTCAGCAGCGGCGACATCCCGTCAGGATTGCGCAGACTGGCGACGGACAGGCTACCAGATCTTGCGGACCAGCCTGGCGCTGACCAAGACGATATAGGCGGCAAAGAACAGGCCGAGCGACCAGCCGAAGCCGGAGGGCCCGAAGGCATCCATGCCGATGCCGATCGCCTGCGGGCCAAGCACCATGCCGACGCCGTAGCAGAGCACGAAGGCGGCGTTGGCCGAGGCCAGTTCGTGGCCGGAGAGCTGCGAGCCCAGATGGGCAAGGCCGATCGTGTACATGGCGGCCACCACGCCGCCCCAGACGAACAGAAGCGCCGCCATCAGGTGCCAATTGCCGGCGAAGAACGGCATGAAGATGGTGCCGGCAAGTCCGACCGTGGCGCAGGCCAAAAGCAGATAGCGGCGGTCTGAGACGCGGTCGCTGATCATGCCGATAGGGATCTGCAACAGCACGTTGCCGAGGCCGATCATGGTGAGCAGGAGGGCTGCATCCGCCTCGGAATAGCCGATGCGGTTGCCATAGACGGGGAACAGCGCAAAGCCGCCGGTCTCGACGGCGCCGAACACCAGCACGGCGGCGGTCGCTGTCGGCACCAGCCAGATGTAGCGCAGGAAGTTGCTGGTTTCGCCGTCAACCACGATTGTGGGACTTTCATTCCGTGCGGCCAGCACCGGGATTGCGGCCAGCGCGACCAGGACGATGATGACGCCAAACGGCAAGAAGCCGGTGCTGCCGATATGGGCGAAGATCCATGGCCCGGCGGCGAAGCCGAGCGACAGCACTGTGGCGTAGATGCCGAGCACCAGGCCGCGCCGGCGCGGCGGCGCCGAGGTGCTGATCCAGAATTCCGACAGGATGAACAGCACCGTCAGCGCGATGTGCAGCACGACGCGTAGTGGGAACCACATCCAGAAGTCCGGGGCGAAGTGGAAGCCGACAAAGGCGAGCGCGCCGGCGGCGATCATGGCGATCATCGTCCAGGCGACGCCGAAGCGCATCGCCAGCGGCGTGGCCAACGGGGCGCCGGCGATCGAGGCGAGGCCGGCGACCGCGGTGTTGAGGCCGATCATCGATGCCGAGTGGCCGCGGCTCTCGAGAATAACGCTGAGCAGCGGCATGCCGAGGCCTATGGCGATGCCGACGACGCTGATCGAGGAGATCGCGGCGATCATAGGTAGCCAATGTACGCGCTCGTCGCCCTCTTGCTGGGTATCGACCGTCATGTGATGCCTGAATACTCTGTTTGTTTGATATTGCGTAATTCCGGACGGAAAACCGCGTCACACTTTTCCTGGAATTGCTCTAAAGAATTTCGCGAACGAAGCGGTTGCGGACAAGCCGGTAGAACGGCACGGACCCACCGGGTCGCAGGCGCGGATCGCCGGCAAGCCGCGTCTCCAGCTCCTGCAAGATCGTTCGGGTGATGTCGGGGATATCGGCCTCTCTGGCCTTGGCAAGCGGCAGCCAGACCAGTTCTTCCAGCTCATTGGTCGGGCCGCCACCCGGCAGTTCCACGGCGACATCGCTGCGCCAGGCGCTGAAGAAGCGGGTGTCGAAACGACGCACGCGATTGGGCGGGGTGATGGCGCGGGCGATGAAGCGCAGCGGCGCCAGCGAAGGCTGGACGCCGTGCTCGACAAAGCCCTGCCAGTCGCGTTTGTCGGTTGCGAAAGAGCCTTTGCTGCCGATGAGCAGGCCGGCTTCCTCATAAGTCTCGCGGATGGCCGAGAGCGCGATGGCACGGGCCCGCGACGGGCTGATGCGGCCGACGCCGGCGGTCAGCCTGGCTTCCTCCTCCGGGAGCAATGGGGTGGCAACGGCAATGCGGCTGTCGGCCGAATCGGTGCGGCCGCCGGGAAAGACGAACTTGCCGGGCATGAAGGCGTGGCCTGCGTGGCGCCGGCCCATCAGCACCAGAATCTCACCGCCCTCGCGGTCGAGCAGGATCAGGGTGGCGGCATCGCGCGGGCGTATGGGCAGGCCGCTGTGGGCGGCTGCGCCACGGTCCATCCTGCTGACTTCCGCCTTGGTCATACCTTCCATGCGCAGGACCTAGCGGAAACTTCTGGCAAACGAAAGTGGCCTTTCACGGTCGGCATGTTGCGCCAGGCGACATTGCCCTGACGCAAACTAGGTTCCGGGATGCGGCTCGGTGCCGTCTTTTTCGCCGCCGAAGCCGTGCATATAGAGCGCCCATTGCAGTCCGATGACGGCGCCCTTGACCGGTTGCAGCAGAGCGACCGACAACACGATGGTCAGCGGCACCCAAATGGCGATGTGCTGCCACATGGAGAGCGTCGAGGTCGCCTCGACGCCCATGAAGGCGCCGAGAACGATGTGGCCGACAATGACGATGACGAGATAAGCGGGCAGGTCGTCGGCGCGGTGGTGGTGGAACTCCTCACCGCACACGGCGCATTTGTCGACGCTTTTGGTGAAGCCGGCGAACAACCTGCCTTCGCCGCAATGCGGGCAGCGGCCAAGGGCGCCGCGCTTCATCGCCGTCCACAGCGGGCGGGCGACTCGGCCCGAATGATGTTCGCCGCCGAAAACCTGCTTCTGGATTCCCATTTCGCTTGCCATTATCGTCTCCTGCCGCGCGACCCCGGGCGCGATTGCGACGCGCGGGCGCGGCCTTTTGCCTTGTGAAACGACCGTTTGGAGCCGGGCAGGGGCTTCGGGTCGGTCAGCATCTCGAAACGCATCGCGCCGGCCATAGGCGCCACCTCGATCAGGCGAACCTCGACGCGGTCGGCAAGCTGATAGCCCTTGCCGGTGCGTTCTCCGAACAGCGATCGCGCGGTTTCGTCATATATATAGTAATCGCCATCCAGACTTGACACCGGGATGAAGCCATCTGCGCCAAACTGCGGCAATTGGACAAATAGTCCCGATTTGGTGACGCCCGAAATGCGGGCGTCGAAGCGGTCGTCGATGCGCTCGGCGAGGTAGGCAGCGATCAGCCGGTCGACGGTGTCGCGCTCGGCCGCCATGGCGCGGCGCTCGGTGCCGGAGATCAGCACCGCGACGTCTTCCAGCCGCGTCTCTTCGTCCTGCGTCAGCCCGCCAGGGCCGAGCCCAAGTGCGGCAATCAGCCCGCGATGCACGATCAGATCGGCATAGCGGCGGATCGGCGAGGTGAAATGCGCGTAGCGCTTCAGGTTGAGGCCGAAATGGCCGATGTTCTTGGGCGAATATTCGGCCTGACTCTGCGAGCGCAGCACCACTTCGTTGACCAGCCCCTCATTGTCGGCGCCACGCACGCGCTCGAGAATGCCGTTGAACTGGGCGGGCCGCATCTGCGCGCCACGCGCCAGCGACAGGCCGAGCGTCTGCAGGAACTCGCGCAGCGATTCCTGCTTGGCCAGCGACGGCGCATCGTGGACGCGGTAGACCAGCGCCTGCTTCTTCGCTTCCAGCGTTTCGGCGGCGGCGACATTGGCCTGGATCATGAATTCTTCGATCAGCTTGTGGGCGTCGAGCCGCTCCGGGACGACGACGCGGTCGACGGTGCCGTCCGGCTTGAGCAGGATCTTGCGCTCGGGCAGATCAAGCTCGAGTGGCTGGCGGCCATCGCGGCCGCGCTTGAGGATGGCGTAGGCGTCCCACAGCGGCTTCAGCACCGTATCGAGGATCGGGCCGGTCTTGTCGTCAGGAAGGCCGTCTATCGCGGCCTGAGCCTGCGGATAGGCGAGCTTTGCCGCCGATTTCATCATGACGCGGTGGAAGGTGTGACGCAGCTTGCGGCCATCGGCGGCAAAAATCATGCGCACGGCAAGCGCGGGACGGTCCTGGCCTTCGCGCAGCGAGCACAGGTCGTTGGAGATGCGCTCTGGCAGCATCGGCACGACGCGGTCGGGGAAATAGACAGAATTGCCGCGTTTCAGCGCCTCGCGATCGAGTGCGGTGCCATAGCGGACATAGGCTGCAACATCGGCGATCGCCACCGTGGCGATCACGCCGCCGGGGTTCTTCTCGTCGAGGTCGGGCGTGGCGAAGACGGCGTCGTCATGGTCCTTGGCGTCGGCCGGGTCGATGGTCACCAGCGGCAGGTCGCGCCAGTCCTCGCGGTGAGCAAGCGTCGCCGGTTTTACCGCCTCGGATTCGGCGATGACGTCGGCCGGGAAGATATGCGGAATGTCGTGCGCGTGGATGGCGATCATCGAGACCGCCTTTTCGCTGGTCAGCGAGCCCAGCACCGCCAGCACTTTTGCGCGCGGCAAACCATACCGGGAGGCCCGCGCCGGCTCGACCTCGACAAGGTCGCCGTTCCTGGCGCCGTTCTGGAATTCCTTGTCGACGATCAGTTCGGGCTGGCGACGTTCGACCGGCTCGATTCGGAAGGTGCCGTCCCTCAGGATACGGAAGACGCCCAGCACGGCATCTGTCCGCTTCTCGAAAATCTTCATTACGCGGCCGGTATAGGCAGGCCCGGTCGCCTCGTCGGTCGGGAAGGTCTTGGCCAGCACACGGTCGCCGATGCCCGGCTGCGGGCCATTGCCGCCGCGCGAGACGCGGATCGAGACGACGGGCGGTTCGCCGGTGCCTACGGGCTCGGCAGGATGCGCCAGCAGGATGCCGTCGCCATCGCGGCCAAAAATGTCGAGTACGGCGACATGCGACAAGGCGCCGACACGGGCCAGCCGTTTGCGCTCCTTGGTCAGGATGCCTTCGTCCTGCAGGTCGCGCAGGATGTCCTTCAGCCAGATGCGGTCGTCGCCGCGCAAGGCAAACGCCTTTGCGATGTCGCGTTTTCCCGCGCGGTCGGGGTTCTCGGCGATGTAGCGCAGGATTTCGTCACGCGACGGCCTGTAGTCGTCCTTGACCTTGGCCCTCGTGTCGGCGGTGCGCGGATCGCCGTGGCTTCTACCGGTGATCCTGCGCGCCACTCTGCTATCCCTTTTTCTTCGCCGCCGGCTTCTTGGTCGCCGACTTCTTGGCTGTGGTTTTCTTGCCAGTGGTTGTTTTGGCAGTGGTTTTCTTGGCTGTGGGGGCCTTGGCGGCTGCCGCCTTGCGGAACGGCTTCTTGCCGCCGCCCTTGGCTTCCTTCTCGGCAATCAGCGCCACCGCGTCCTCGACGGTCACCGACTGCGGATCCTTGCCCTTGGGCAGTGTCGCGTTGACCTTGCCGTAGTTGACATAGGGCCCGTATTTGCCATCGCGCACGACGATCTTGCCGCCGCCATCGGGATGGTCGCCGAGTTCCTTCAGCGCCGCCGCGGTGCCGCCATTGCGGCCGCCCTTGCCCTTCAGCTGCTTCTCGGCGATCACGGTGACAGCGCGGTTGAGGCCGATCGAGAACACATCCTCTATGCTGTCGACATTGGCATAGGTGCCATCATGCAAAACGAATGGACCATAGCGGCCAAGCCCGGCGGAGATCATCTTGCCGGATTCAGGATGCTTGCCGATATCGCGCGGCAGCGACAGCAGCGCCAAGGCCTTTTCATGGTCGATCGAGTCGGGCGTCCAGCCCTTGGGCAGGCTGGAGCGCTTGGCTTCCTTGCCGTCGCCGCGCTGGATATAAGGACCGAAGCGGCCTGAGCGCAGCGTGATTTCCTCTGCCGTGTAGGGATCGTTGCCGAGCACCTTGGTGCCGTCCTCGCCGCCGCCATTCTCGCCATTCGGGTTGGCGGCATCGCCGAGTTGGCGGGTAAAGGAACATTCCGGATAGTTGGAGCAGCCGACGAAGGCGCCGAACTTGCCGAGTTTCAGCGACAGATTGCCGGAGCCGCATTTTGGGCAGATGCGGGGATTCGAGCCATCCTCCCGCGCGGGGAACACCAGCGGCGCCAGTTCCTCGTTCAGCGCGTCGAGCACGTCGGTGACGCGCAGTTCCTTGATGTCGGCGACGGCGCCGGAAAAATCTTTCCAGAAGTCACGCAGCACGTCCTTCCAGGCGAGCTTGCCGTCGGAAATCTCGTCAAGCTTTTCCTCGAGTGAGGCCGTGAAGTCATATTCGACATAGCGCTCGAAGAAGCTTTCGAGGAAAGCCGACAGCAGCCGGCCCTTGGCCTGCGGCACCAGCCGGCGCTTGTCGATGGTGACGTAGTCACGGTCTTCCAACGTCTTCAGGATCGCGGTGTAGGTCGACGGACGGCCGATGCCGAGCTCTTCCAGCTTCTTGATCAGCGACGCCTCGGAGTAGCGCGGCGGCGGCTCGGTGGTGTGCTGGGTGGCATTGATCGCCTGACGGGCCAGTTGCTCGCCGGCACGGATCTCGGGCAGACGACGGTTTTCCTCGTCTTCGGCGTCGTCGTCCTTCTGGTCGGTGTAGGCGGCGATGAAGCCGTCGAAGCGAACGACGGAACCGACGGCGCGAAGCTCCGCGGTGCGAGCGCCATTGACCGCCTCGATTTCGACCGTGGTACGCTCGATCTCGGCCGACTGCATCTGGCTGGCGATGGCGCGCTTCCAGATCAATTCGTAAAGCCGCAGCTGGTCGGAATCGAGATACTGCCTGACCGAAGCCGGCGTGCGCATGAAATCGGTCGGGCGGACCGCCTCGTGCGCTTCCTGGGCATTCTTGGCCTTGGCTGTGTACTGGCGCGGCTTTTCCGGGAGGTATCTTGGGCCGAATTCCTTGGCGATGGTGTCGCGGGCGGCGTCGATCGCCTCCGGCGCCATCTGCACGCCGTCGGTTCGCATATAGGTGATCAGGCCGGTGGTCTCGCCGCCGATCTCCATGCCTTCATAGAGGCGCTGCGCCACCTGCATGGTGCGCGTCGCCGAAAAGCCGAGGCCCGACGATGCCGCCTGCTGCAGCGTCGAAGTGGTGAAGGGCGGGCCAGGATTGCGCCTTGTCGGTTTGGCTTCCACCGACAGAGCCTTGAAGGTCGCGCGTTCGAGCATGCCCTTGATATCGTCGGCCTGCGCCTTGCTGGCGATGTCGAGCTTCTGCAGCTTCTTGCGCTCGAACGCGGTCAGCCGCGCCTCGAAGCTGTCGTTACGTGGCGTGCCGAGGAGGGCAGCGATCTGCCAGTATTCCTCGCGGACGAAACGTTCGATTTCGGATTCGCGGTCGCAGACCAGGCGCAGCGCCACCGACTGGACGCGGCCGGCGGAACGGGCGCCCGGCAATTTGCGCCACAGCACCGGCGACAGCGTGAAGCCGACGAGATAATCGAGTGCGCGGCGAGCCAGATAGGCATCGACCAATGGCGCATCGATCTGGCGCGGATTGGCCATCGCTTCCAGCACCGACGACTTGGTGATGGCATTGAAGACGACGCGGCTGACCGGCTTGTCCTTCAACACGCGCTTCTGCTTGAGCACCTCCAGCACGTGCCAGGAAATGGCTTCGCCCTCGCGATCCGGATCGGTGGCGAGGATCAGGCCATCGGCATCCTTGACCGCGTTGGCGATGTCGGTGAGACGCTTTCCGGACGCGGTGTCGACCGCCCAGGACATCGCGAAATCCTCGTCGGGACGCACCGAACCATCCTTGGCCGGCAGATCGCGGACATGGCCGAACGAGGCCAGAACCTTGAAGTTCTTGCCGAGATACTTGTTGATTGTCTTTGCCTTGGCCGGCGATTCGACGACGACGACGTCCATGAGGTCTCATATCAGCTGTGGGGCGGCAGAAGAATTCCGCTGCGTGACGCATTCAATTGGTCGCTCACATGGCCGCGCTTTTGCGATCGGTCAAGGGCAAGCGGCCAAAATGCGGAGGCGTGTGCCGCAATACACTCTTAGAGTGTATGGAGAAGATCACAAAATTTTTGTCTGGGAGGGTTCGTGTTTCGAGCCACCGGGAAAGGCGCCGCGACCAGTTCGTGCTGCCCGTAAATGCCGAACTGGCCGCCGGGTCGCTTGGAGCCGGCGGCCAGCCGAGTCCCGCCGATGGGGTGCGGGATAGAGGCTCGGACGATCAGTCGGCCTTGACGATGTGCCAGACTTCGCCGACGCCGTCGCCGGTGATGTCACCGGCCTTCTTGTCCTTGATGAAGGTGTAGACCGGCTTGCCGTCATAGGCCCACATCTTGGTGCCGTCGGTGCGTTCGACGATGGTCCATTCGTCGTCCGCCTTGGCGCCATCCTCGGCCTTCAGCGGCGGCCAGTTGGTGGCGCATTTCTCATAGCAGTTGGTCTTGCCCTTCTCGTCCTTGTCATAGGTATAGAGCGTCATGCCGTTGGCATCGGTGTAGATCTTGGTGCCAGCGACTTCCGCTTCCTTCCACGCTTCGGCGGCGAAGGATGCGGCGGTGCTGAGCAGAAGGGCGGCCAGGCCGACGGTGATCGTTTTCATGGAAATCTCCCTGGTGATCCGACGAAGCGCGCAGAAACCGCGGCTTCGCTCTGTGAACGTTCGGCGAGGGACATTTCTTCCCCGGCTTGGTCAACTTGGGATTGGCCGACAACAATTCGTCCGGCCGGATCGTATCTGTAGCCAAATTCCACACGATGGTGATTGGCGAACACGATTTTGCGTCGCTATATCGGCGCCAAGGAATCTGGAGTTCTGGAATGCCATTGGACATCGGCTATGTCAGCGCGGTCGGAGCGGGGGCGATCTCGTTCCTGTCGCCTTGCGTGCTGCCGCTGGTGCCTCCCTATCTCTGCTACATGGCCGGCGTGTCGGTCGACGATTTTCGCGGTGACGATGCCGGCGTTACGGCCAAGGCCGGCGCCCGCGGCGCGCTCATCTATTCCTCGCTCGCCTTCGTACTTGGTTTCTCCACCGTGTTCGTGGCGCTCGGCGCTGGCGCCTCGACCATCGGCCATTGGCTGCGCGTGTGGCAGGAGCCGCTGGCGATGGCGGCCGGGGTGCTGATCATCCTGATGGGGCTGAATTTCCTCGGCATCCTGCGCATACCACTTCTGTCGCGCGAGGCGCGCTTTCAGTCGCAGGGCAAGCCTGCCAGCATGGTCGCCGCCTATGTCATGGGGCTGGCCTTCGCCTTTGGCTGGACGCCGTGCATCGGCCCGGTGCTGGGGCCGATCCTGACCTTGGCCGGCGGCCGCGAGACGGTGGGCGAGGGCGCTCTTCTGCTCGCCGCCTATTCGCTTGGCCTCGGCATTCCGTTCCTGATCGCTGCACTGTTCTCCGGCGCCTTCATGCGCTTCCTCGGCAGATTCCGCGTCCATCTCGGTCGCGTCGAAAAGGCGATCGGCGCGCTGCTGGTCGTCGCCGGGGTGTTCTTTCTCACCGGCGGCGTGCAGACGGTGTCCTACTGGCTGCTGGAGAATTTTCCGGTGCTGGGCCGGCTGGGGTAGCGATCCGCTGATCGAGAGTGAACTGCCTATCACCTCACCGGAATTTAACCCCATTGGTGCAGCATGACACCAGATGCTACCACTCTGCGATTCCTGATCCCATTTCATACGGTTGTCCTTCCATGAGCCAGAGATCCTGCTTGTCCGTCATTCTCGCCGCCGGTGAAGGCACGCGCATGAAGAGCGCGATGCCGAAGGTGCTGCACCAGATCGCCGGAATGCCGATGGTCGCCCATGTGGTGAAAGCGGCCGAGGCCGCCGGTGCTGCCAGCCAGGCGCTGGTGATCGGCCATGGCGCCGATGATATGCGCAAGGCGGCCGCGAAGTTCGCGCCCAAGGCCGAGACCTTCGTGCAGGAGAAACGGCTCGGCACTGCGCATGCCGTGCTGGCTGCGGGCGATGCGATATCAAAGGGTTATGACGATATTCTCGTGATGTTCGGCGACACGCCGCTGATCGACGCTGAAGCCCTGGTGACCGCGCGGCAAAAGCTTGCCGATGGCGCGGCTGTTGTGGTGATCGGCTTCCGCCCGCCCAGCCCGACCGGCTATGGCCGGCTGATCGAAAAGGGCGGCAAGCTCACCGCCATCCGCGAGGAGAAGGACTGCTCCGCCGAGGAAAAGAAGATCGGCTTCTGTAATGCCGGCATGATGGCGGTGGCGGGCAAGCATGCGCTCGACCTGCTCGACCAGGTTGGCAACAAGAACGCCAAGGGCGAGTTCTATCTCACCGACATCGTCGAGATCGCCAGTGCGAAAGGGCTCGATGTCGTTGCCACCGAAACCAGCTTCGAGAGTGCGCTCGGCATCAACAACCGAGCCGAACTGGCGCAGGCCGAAGGCATCTGGCAGGTGCGCCGGCGCTACGAGGCCATGCGGTCGGGCGTAACGCTGATCGCGCCGGAAACCGTGTATTTCTCGCATGACACCGAAATCGGCGCCGATACGATCGTCGAGCCCAATGTCTGGTTCGGACCGGGCGTGAAAATTGCAACCGGCGCCAAGATCCACGCTTTCAGCCACATCGAAGGCGCCACCATTGCCTCCAACTGCGTTGTCGGGCCGTTCGCGCGGCTGCGGCCGGGTGCCGATCTTCGCAACAAGGCCAAGGTCGGCAATTTCTGCGAGGTCAAGCAGGCGGTCATCGAGGAGGGCGCCAAGGTCAATCATCTGACTTATATCGGCGATGCCCGTGTGGGCGCGGGAGCCAATATCGGCGCCGGCACCATTACCTGCAACTATGACGGCTACTCGAAGTTTTTCACCGACATCGGCGAGGGCGCCTTCATCGGTTCGAACTCGTCGCTGGTGGCGCCGGTTACGATCGGCAAGGGCGGCTACATCGCCTCGGGTAGCGTCATAACCGAAAGCGTGCCGGACGATGCGCTGGCCTTCGGCCGCGCCCGCCAGAAGACCATTCCCGGCAAGGGCAAGGAATTGCGCGAGCGCTTCGCGTCTGCCGCAGCGGCGAAGAAAAAGGCCGGCACCGACCATTAACCGCCGAAGCAATTGAACAACCGAGGAATTGCGGTAACCGGATTGCAAGAGCGGTGTGTCATAGTGCATCGGGTTGAGAAGCGTTCCGTTACAGCAGACGAAACGCAAAGTGACTTTCGCGGCGGGCCGGCAATCCCTAGATAGCGCTGGTTTTCCATCGGGACTGGTTTTCCAGCGGGAATTGGGGGCAGGCATATGTGCGGTATCGTCGGAATTGTCGGCCAGAGCCAGGTCGCGCCGCTCATCGTCGATGCGCTGAAGCGGCTGGAATATCGCGGCTATGACTCGGCCGGTGTCGCCACGATCGAGCATGGCCGGCTTGGCCGCCGCCGCGCCGAAGGCAAGCTGATCAACCTCGAACGTCGGCTGAAGGACGAGCCGCTCGATGGCACGATCGGCATCGGCCACACGCGCTGGGCCACACATGGCGTGCCCAACGAGACCAACGCCCATCCGCATTTTTCCAACGGCGTCGCCATCGTTCACAACGGCATCATCGAGAATTTCGCCGAGTTGCGCGATGAGCTGATCCGCGACGGCTATTCCTTCTCGTCGCAGACCGACACCGAGGTCGTAGCGCATCTGGTGGCGCGCGAACTGGCCAAGGGGCTGAAGCCGATCGAGGCCGCGCATCAGGCGCTGAAGCGGCTGGAAGGCGCCTTTGCGCTGGCCATCATGTTCACCGGCGACGAGGACCTCATCGTCGGCGCCCGCAATGGTCCGCCTCTGGCCGTCGGCCACGGCGATGGCGAGATGTTTCTGGGCTCCGACGCCATTGCGCTCGCCCCGTTCACCAATTCCATCACCTATCTCGAAGACGGCGACTGGGCGGTGGTGCGCCGCGATGGCGTCACCATTTTCGACATCGACGGCAAAGAGGTTGCCCGCAAGCGCCAGCAATCGCTGTCGACCAGCTTCATGGTCGACAAGGGCAACCGCCGCCATTTCATGGAAAAGGAAATCCATGAACAGCCGGAAGTGATCTCGCACACGCTGGCGCATTATGTCGATTTCGTCTCCGGCGTGTCGAAGCCGCTGGAGCTGCCGTTCGACTTCGCCAAGATCGGCCGGCTGGCGATCTCGGCCTGCGGCACCGCCTATCTCGCGGGGTTGATCAGCAAATACTGGTTCGAGCGCTATGCGCGGCTGCCGGTCGACATCGATGTCGCCTCGGAGTTCCGCTACCGCGAAATGCCGCTATCGGCTGATGACGCGGCCTTCTTCATTTCGCAGTCCGGCGAAACCGCCGACACGCTGGCCTCGCTGCGCTATTGCCGCAAGGCGGGCATGAAGATCGGCGCCATCGTCAATGTGCGCGAATCGACCATGGCGCGCGAATCCGATGTCGTGCTGCCGACCTTGGCCGGCCCGGAGATCGGTGTAGCCTCGACCAAGGCTTTCACCTGCCAGCTTTCGGTGCTGGCCTCGCTGGCGGTGCGCGCCGGCGTGGCCCGCGGCACGATCTCGAAGGACGAGGAAAAGACGCTGGTACGCGCTCTTTCGGAGGCGCCTCGCTACGCCAACCAGGTGCTCAAGCTCGAGGAGCAGATCGAGCGCATCGCGCGCGAAATCTCGCGCTACAAGGACGTGCTCTATCTCGGCCGCGACACCAATTTCCCGCTGGCCATGGAAGGCGCACTGAAACTCAAGGAAATCTCCTACATCCACGCCGAGGGCTACGCCGCGGGCGAGCTGAAGCATGGGCCGATCGCGCTGATCGACGAGAACATGCCGGTCATCGTCATCGCGCCGCATGACCGCATCTTCGAAAAGACTGTGTCGAACATGCAGGAGGTGGCGGCGCGCGGCGGCAAGATCATCCTGATCACCGACGCCAAGGGCGCGGCTCAGGTGAGCGTGAAGACGATGGAGACGATCATCCTGCCTGACGTGCCGGAAATCATCTCGCCGATCATCTATGCGCTGCCGATCCAGATGCTAGCCTACTACGCCGCCGTGTTCATGGGGACGGACGTCGACCAGCCGCGCAACCTGGCGAAATCGGTGACCGTGGAGTAGTCGGCGCTCATCGGGGGTCTAAAAAACTTCGCAGTTCCAAAGCGCCGTCCGCTTCACTAGTGTGGCGCTGCAACCCGCATCCCCGGTGAACCATGTCCGATGCTCCCAGAACTTCCGGCATGACCCGGCTGAGGAACTATTTCCTCACAGGCTTTATCGTCTGCGCGCCGCTGGCGATCACCGCCTATATCGCCTGGTCGTTCGTCGGCTGGGTCGATTCCTGGGTGAAGCCGTACATTCCGGCGCGCTACAGCCCCGACACCTATTTGCCGTTTCCGGTGCCCGGCTTCGGCCTGATCGTGGCGCTCGTGCTGATCACGCTGATCGGCTTCATGACCGCCAACATCGTCGGTCGCGCCATCGTCAATTTCGGCGAACGGCTGCTTGGCCGTATGCCGCTGGTGCGCGGCATCTACGGTTCGCTGAAGCAGATTTTCCAGACGGTGCTGTCGAACAAGGGCGATATGTTCCGCCAGGTTGGGCTGGTCGAATATCCGCGAAAAGGCGTCTGGTCGCTGGTCTTCGTCGCCAGTGAGAAGGAAACCGAGATCAACCAGAAGCTCGACCATGCAGGCGACCCGATGATCGCCGTGTTCATGCCGTGCACGCCGAACCCTACCACCGGTTTCCTGATGTACGTGCCGAAATCCGACATCGTGCTGCTCGACATGACGATTGAGGACGGCGCCAGGCTGATCGTCTCGGCCGGGCTGGTGGCGCCCGAAGTCAAGCCGAAAATGGTGACGATGAACGGCCAGCCGATCGACGGAGATCTCGCCAACCCGCCGCTTGGCGGGCTGATCGCCGAGGGCGCTCAGCCGGCGCGCAAGAGCCGCACGGCCTCGTCGCGGCCGAACAAATAGAGCAGCAGGCGCAGCGCCTCGCCGCGCTCAGACTGTAGTTCCGGGTCGCGCGACAGGATCAGCCTTGCATCGTCGCGGGCTGCTTCGAGCAAGTCGGCGTGCACCTCGATGCGCGCCACCTGGAAGCCCGGCGTGCCGGACTGGCGGGTGCCGAGCAATTCGCCTTCGCCGCGCAGCTTCAGATCCTCTTCGGCGATCAGGAAACCGTCCTCGGTCTCGCGCATCACCGACAGCCGGCGCTTTGCCGTCTCGCCGAGCGGGTCCTTGTAGAGCAGCACGCAGGAAGAAGGCTTGTCGCCGCGCCCGACGCGGCCGCGCAGCTGGTGCAGTTGCGCGAGACCAAAACGTTCGGCATGCTCGATGACCATGATCGTAGCGTCCGGCACGTCGACGCCGACCTCGATGACGGTGGTGGCGATCAGGATGCGGGTTTCGCCGGCCTTGAAGGCGCGCATCGCCTCGTCTTTTTCAGCCCCCTTCATGCGGCCGTGGACGAGGCCGATGCGATCGCCGAACAAGGGCTGCAGCGAGGCAAAACGGTCCTCGGCCGACATCAGCTTGATCTCTTCGGATTCCTCGACCAGCGGGCAGATCCAGTAGATCTTCTGGCCGTCGGCAACGGCATCAAGCATGCGCCCGACCAGTTCGTCCAGCCGTTCCAGCGGCAGCGTTACGGTGCGGATCGGCTGGCGGCCGATCGGTTTTTCCGTCAGCTTGGAGACGTCCATGTCGCCGAAGGCGGTCAGCACCAGAGTGCGCGGGATCGGCGTCGCCGTCATCACCAGCATGTCGGGGGCGTCGCCCTTGGCGGTGATGGCAAGCCGCTGGTGGACGCCGAAGCGGTGTTGCTCGTCGACCACGGCAAAGACGAGGTCGTGATAGGTCACCGTTTCCTGGAACAGCGCATGGGTGCCGACGACGATGTCGATCTCGCCGCTGGCGAGACCTGATAGCGTTTCAGTGCGTTCGCGGCCCTTTTCGCGGCCGGTCAGGATAGCGACGCGCAGGCCGGCCTGTTCGGCCAGCGGCGTGATTGTAGCCAGATGCTGGCGCGCCAGGATTTCGGTCGGCGCCATCAAGGCCGCCTGGCCGCCGGCCTCGACTGCGCGCCCCATGGCCAGCAGCGCCACTACCGTCTTGCCGGAGCCGACATCGCCTTGCAGCAGGCGCAGCATGCGCTCGGGGTCGGCCAGATCGGCATTGATTTCGGCAAGCGCGAATTCCTGGCTGCCGGTCAATGAATACGGCAGGGCTGCGCGCAGTTTCTCGACGATGCGACCGTCGCCGATGAGCGGCCGGCCCGACAGCCGGCGCACTTTTGCCCGCACCAATGCCAGCGAGACCTGGCCGGCGAGAAGCTCGTCATAGGCAAGGCGGCGCCATGCCACCCCCTCGATGGCGACATCGATCGGGTCCGCGGGATAGTGGATGCGGGCGAGCGCGTCGGCGAAGGCGGGGAAAGTCTGCTTGCGCATGAAGGCGCCGTCCTGCCATTCCGGCAATTCCGGCAGCCGGCCGAGCGCCTGGCCGATGGCGCGGCGCAGCACCTTGCCCGACAGGCCGGCGGTCAGCGGATAGACCGGTTCGACCAGCGGCAGTGTTTCCGCCTCGCTCACCAGGGCGATATGGTCGGGATGGACCATGGTCGGGCGGCCGTTGAACCACTCCATGCGGCCGGAGACGACGACATGCTCGCCCACCGGCATCGCCTTTTCGAGATAGGCGGCATGGGCGTGGAAGAAAATCAGGCCGATCTCGCCGGTGTCGTCATGGGCATAGACGCGGTAAGGCACCGACCGGTTGCCGCGCGGCGGCGGCTGGTGGCGGTCGATGCGCACGTCGAGCGTGACGATGGCGCCGGCCGGCGCAAGCGCGATGCCGGGACGATTGCGACGGTCGATGACGGTGTGCGGCAGCACGAACAACAGGTCGCCCGCGCGCGCCGGCCGTTCGCCGAGATCGGCCGCCACCACCTTCTCGATCAGAGCGCCAACCTTGGGGCCGACGCCGGCAAGCGAAGTGATGGGGACGAAGAGAGGGTCGAGGAGGGAGGGGCGCATGCCTTTACCCTCCCCCCTGTGGGGAGGGTCGATCCGCGAAGCGGAGCGGGGTGGGGGTAGGTGCGCGTCTAACTTTCGAGGAAGTCGGTAGGTCAGCGCCGCACCCCCACCCCGTCTCACCCGCTTCGCTTTGCGAAGCGTGCTCGCCGACCCTCCCCACAAGGGGGAGGGTGAAGTGCGGGCGGTGTCCGGCACCAGCGTTGTCAGGAGTGTTCTTCACACCCGGGATGTTTAGCCGCCCACCCGTGCGTTGCAAGGCTGACACCGCCCTCTATCCACGCTATATGCGCCGCACCAAGCAAGGATGCGGCACGATGACCGGGACGAAACGATCAAGCGAGGGGCTGGATATCAGGCGCCGCAAGCTGTTGTTCCGCTCCTGGCATCGCGGGATGCGCGAGATGGACCTTATCCTCGGTACGTTTGCCGACAACGAGATCGGCGCCTTGACCGGCGATGAAATCGACCAATATGAAAGGCTGCTCGACATTCCCGACACCGAATTCCTGCCCATGGTCACCGGCGAACGCCCGGTTCCCAGGAATATCGACTGTGCCGTCCTGCAAAAGATCCTGGCATCGCGCCGGACCATGACATTTTAAACGTGCAACCATGAGCCTCATTCCCAAAATCGGTCTGCCGAAAGGCCGTGCCGGCCAGTTCATCGTCGACGGCGTTGCCGATGGCTACGAAGCCTTTGCGCTGGTGCAGGCGATCCATGAGATTGCGCCTGACAAACCGGTGCTGTTCGTGGCGCGCGACGGCCAGCGCCTGCCGTCGATCATCGAGGCGCTGACCTTTGCCGCCCCCGGCCTGCCGGTGCTGGAGTTGCCGGCCTGGGATTGCCTGCCCTATGACCGCGTTTCGCCAGGCTCCGATGCCGCTGCCAAGCGGCTCGACGCCCTGACGGCGATGATCGCGCTGGCAAAAAAGCCGCATCGCGCGGTCATCCTGACCACTGCCAATGCGCTGCTGCAGCGCATTCCGCCGGCCGATCTGGTCGAAGCGCAGACTTTCCACGCAAAGCCCGGCAACCAGATCGACATGAACGCGCTGGTGTCCCGGCTGGAGATTTCCGGCTTCGAGCGGGTGCCGACGGTGCGGGGTATCGGCGAATTCGCCGTGCGCGGCGGCATCCTCGACCTCTACGCACCCGGCTGGACGGAAGCACTGCGGCTCGATTTCTTCGGCGACACGCTGGAATCGATCCGCGTCTTCGACGCCGCCACGCAGCGCACCACCGGCCAGCGCAAGTCGATGGCGCTGCAGGCGATGAGTGAAGTGGCGCTGACCCCCGAAACCATCAGCCGCTTCCGCCGCTCCTATATCGAAGCCTTTGGCGCGCCGCAGCGCGACGACGGCCTTTATGCGGCGGTGAGCGAAGGGCGGCGCTTTGCCGGCATGGAGCACTGGCTGCCGCTGTTCTACGAGCGGCTGGAGACAGTGTTTGATTATCTGCCGGATGCGCCTGTCATCTTCGACCATCTGGCGCACGAAGCGCTGGCTGAGCGTCACACGCTGATCCTCGACCACTACGAAGCGCGCCGCAAACAGGCCGACGCCGCCTTGAAGGACGCCGTGCCCTACAAGCCGGTGGCGCCGGACCTGCTCTATCTCTCACCGGAAAACCTCGTGGCGTCGCTCGGACCGCGCGAAGCCATCGACTTCACCGCCTTCGACGCGCCCGATGTCGGGGCCAAGAAGGTCTTCCATGGCGGCTCGCGCCATGGCCGCAGCTTTGCCGAGGAACGGGCTGACCCAAACATCAACGTCTTCGATGTCGTCGTAAAACACATCGCCGACGAGCGCGCGGCGCGCCGCCGGGTCATCGTCGCCGGCTGGACCGAAGGCTCGCTCGACCGGTTGGGCCAGATCCTGGCCGAGCACCATCTCGGCAATCTCGTGCCGGTGGCGACGCTGGCCGAGGCGGAAAAGCTCGAGCCGGGGCAGGCGGCACTCGCCGTGCTGCCGCTGGAATCCGGCTTCGAGACCGAACAGCTGGTTGTCGTCGCCGAGCAGGACATTCTGGGCGACCGGCTGATCCGCCGCTCGAAGCGCAAGAAGCGCGCGTCGGATTTCATCGCCGAGGCCTCGTCGCTGTCGGCCGGCGACATCGTCGTCCACGCCGATCACGGCATTGGCCGCTTCATCGGCCTGCGCACCATCGAGGCGGTCGGTGCGCCGCATGACTGCCTGGAAATCCACTATGCCGGCGACGACCGGCTGTTCCTGCCGGTAGAAAACATCGAGCTTCTGTCGCGCTACGGCTCTGACACAGCCGAGGCGACGCTGGACAAGCTCGGCGGCGGCGCCTGGCAGTCGCGCAAGGCGCGGCTGAAGAAGCGCCTGCTCGACATGGCCGGACAGCTGATCCGCATTGCCGCCGAGCGCCAGATGCGTACCGCGCCGCCCATGGTGCCGGCGGAAGGGCTTTACGGCGAATTCTCGGCGCGCTTTCCCTACGAGGAGACCGACGACCAGCAAGGCGCGATCGATGCCGTCGTGGACGATCTCGGCGCCGGCAAGCCGATGGACCGGCTGATCTGCGGCGATGTCGGCTTCGGCAAGACCGAAGTGGCGTTGCGCGCCGCCTTCATCGCGGCGATGGAAGGGTTCCAGGTCGCGGTCGTGGTGCCGACGACGCTGTTGTCGCGCCAGCATTTCAAGACCTTCTCGCAGCGCTTCTCCGGCCTGCCGATCCGCGTCGGCCAGGCCTCGCGGCTGGTCGGCGCCAAGGAACTGGCGGAAACCAAGAAAGCCATCGCCGAGGGGCAGGTCGACATCGTCATCGGCACCCATGCACTGCTCGGGTCGGCGATCTCGTTCAAGAATCTCGGCCTGCTGATCATCGACGAGGAGCAGCATTTTGGCGTCAAGCACAAGGAACGGCTGAAGGACCTCAAGACCGACGTCCACGTGCTGACGCTGTCGGCGACGCCGATCCCGCGCACGCTGCAGCTTGCCTTGACCGGCGTGCGCGAACTGTCGCTGATCGCCACGCCGCCGGTCGACCGCATGGCGGTGCGCACCTTCATCTCGCCCTTCGATCCGCTGGTCATCCGCGAGACGCTGCTGCGCGAACGCTATCGCGGCGGCCATTCCTTCTATGTCGTGCCGCGCATCAGCGATCTCGCCGAAATCCATGATTTCCTGCGCGAATCCGTCCCCGAGCTGAAGGTGGCGGTGGCCCATGGCCAGATGCCGCCGGGCGAACTCGACGACATCATGAACGCCTTCTATGACGGCCAGTACGACGTGCTGTTGTCGACCACCATCGTCGAATCCGGGCTCGACATTCCGACCGCCAACACGCTGATCATCCATCGCGCCGATATGTTCGGCCTGTCGCAGCTCTACCAGCTGCGCGGCCGCGTCGGCCGTTCCAAGGTGCGGGCATATGCGTTGTTCACGCTGCCGGCCAATCGCAAGCTCACCGACACGGCCGAGCGCCGGCTGAAGGTGCTGCAGTCGCTGGACACGCTTGGCGCGGGCTTCCAGCTCGCCAGCCACGACCTCGACATCCGTGGCGCCGGCAACCTTCTGGGCGAAGAGCAATCCGGCCATATCAAGGAGGTCGGCTTCGAACTCTACCAGCAGATGCTGGAGGAGGCGGTGGCCGAGGTGAAGGATTCCGGCGAGGTTCAGGATGGCGGCTGGTCGCCGCAGATCGCCGTCGGCACGGCTGTCATGATCCCGGAGAGCTATGTGCCGGACCTGCAGCTCAGGCTGGCGCTCTACCGCCGCCTCGGCGACCTCGAAAACACCGAGGAAATCGACGCTTTCGGCGCCGAACTGATCGACCGCTTCGGCCCGCTGCCGGAAGAGGTGAAGCATCTCTTGAAGATTGTCTTCATCAAGGCGCTATGCCGCAGGGCCAATGTCGAAAAGCTGGATGCCGGCCCCAAGGGCGTCGTCATCCACTTCCGCAAGCGCGAGTTCTCCAACCCGGTCGGGCTGGTCAAATACATCGGCGAGCAGGGTTCGCTGGCCAAGATCAGGACCGACCACAGCGTGGTCTTCATCCGCGACTGGCCAACGGCGGAGAAGCGCCTGGCGGGCTCGGCCGTCGTCATGACGCAACTGGCGCGGCTGGTGGAGAAGGCCGCCTAGTTGTGGGACTTCGCTTAGCAAAGATCGCTTCTGGGTCTGCGACGATTGGAGCCATTGAAGTATTTTGGCCCAAGGGATCAGTTTGACCCAAGGGATCAGATGGATCCTGCAACTCATCGCTGAACGGGGAAATCCATGAACCCGCAGACCTTCGATGAATACTGGCTCGGTTATCTTGCCGGCCATTCAAAACCTTCGACCCGGTTTATCCACTATATCGGCCTGTTTTTCGCGCCGCTCGCCGGGATTGCGGCATCTTTCATGGTCGTCTGGTGGGCTTTCCTGGTCATCATTCCGTTCTTCTATGTCGCGGCTTTTCTCACTCACCCTTTCCTCGAGCATAACAGCAACAAGCCGTTTGCGGATCGGCCGTTATGGAGCGCCATCGCCTTGCTGCGCATGCTTGCACTTGAGCTGACAGGTGGGCTCGGTCGTCAGCTCAGGCGATTGAACGAGGTCGCCCGATAGTATGGCGACAGCGGTCGTCGCTCTCTGTTCGGCCATTCTGCTGCTCGGGGCCGGCTTTCATCTCTATTGGGGTCTCGGTGGGAGTGTTGGCGCCGGCGTCGCGTTGCCGCAACGCGAGGACGGCACTCCCGCCGTCAAGGAGACGGCCTTTGGGGCGATGGTGGTAGGGTTGATCCTGGCGCTGATGCTGCTGCTGATTTTCGGCTTCACCAATGTGATCCGCCTGCCGGTGCCGCAACAACTGCTGAAGGCGGGCATCATCCTGTGGGCGCTTATCTTCACCGCAAGGACTTTGAGCTGGTCGAGATATTTCGGGCTGTTCAAGCAGGTAAGGACCACGCGTTTTGCCAGCTACGACAGCTGGTTCTACAGCCCGTCATGTCTGCTGCTGGGGTTGGGCCTTTTCTATGTCGCTTTGTCACAGACGGCAGAGTGAACTGCCAGCCACCCATTCGCCAGCGCTTGAATTCCGGTCTAGAATAGGAAATCGGCTTCGTGTATGGAGCCGGGATCCCCATATGGGGCGGAAATGGCGGGCAAAAGACCTGCTGGAAAGAGCGTTTGGGTGCAGCGATGACGAAATGGTCGCCGAATTCTTGGAGAGCAAAGCCGATCAAGCAGGTTCCTGCCTATCCGGACCTTGCCGCGCTGAAGAACACGGAAGCCCAGCTTTCCACCTTTCCGCCGCTGGTTTTTGCAGGTGAGGCGCGCAAGCTGAAGAAGCAGCTTGCAGCTGTCGCTGCCGGTGACGCATTCCTTCTGCAGGGCGGCGATTGCGCCGAGAGTTTCGCCGAGCATGGCGCGGACAACATCCGCGACTTCTTCCGCGTCTTCTTGCAGATGTCGGTGGTGCTGACCTTCGCCGGCGCGCAGCCGGTGGTGAAGGTCGGCCGCGTCGCCGGCCAGTTCGCCAAGCCGCGCTCGTCCGACAATGAGACCAAGGGCGAAGTGACGCTGCCGAGCTACCGTGGCGACATCATCAATGGCATCGAGTTCGACCCGAAGTCGCGCATTCCCGACCCGGCCCGCCAGGAGATGGCTTACCGCCAGTCGGCGGCGACGCTCAACCTGTTGCGCGCCTTCGCCCAGGGCGGCTATGCCAGCCTTGAGAACGTGCATAGCTGGATGCTGGGTTTCGTCTCCGACAGCCCGCAGGGCGAGAAATACGGCAAGCTCGCGAACCGCATCACCGAGACGATGGACTTCATGAAGGCCGTCGGCATCACCTCGGAAACCAACTACGCCTTGCGCGAGACCGATTTCTACACCAGCCACGAAGCGCTGTTGCTCGGCTATGAAGAGGCGCTGACCCGCGTCGATTCGACGTCGGGCGACTGGTATGCAACCTCCGGCCACATGATCTGGATCGGCGACCGAACCCGCCAGCCCGACCATGCCCATGTCGAATATTGCCGCGGCATCAAGAACCCGCTCGGCCTCAAATGCGGCCCGTCGCTGACGCCGGATGGCTTGCTGGAACTGATCGACCTGCTCAATCCGGAGAACGAGCCGGGCCGGCTGACGCTGATCGCACGCTTCGGCTCCGACAAGGTCGCCGACCATCTGCCGAAGCTGGTGCGCGCGGTGCAGAAGGAAGGCCGCAGCGTCGTCTGGTCATCCGATCCGATGCACGGCAACACGATCGAGGCCGCCGGCTACAAGACGCGGCCGTTCGACCGCATCCTCAAGGAAGTCCAGACCTTCTTCGAGGTGCATCGCGCCGAAGGCACGCATCCCGGCGGCATCCATGTCGAAATGACCGGCAAGAATGTTACCGAATGCACCGGCGGCGCCCGCGCCATCACCGCAGAGGAACTGCAGGATCGCTACCACACCCATTGCGACCCGCGCCTCAACGCCGACCAGGCGATCGAGCTGGCGTTCCTGGTGTCCGACCTCTTGAAGAAGACCCATCCGATCCAGCACAAGCAGGCCGTGAACGGCTGAGAGCCTGTTTTCAGAAACTGAAATGATAAGCGCCGGAGAAATCCGGCGCTTTTTCGTTTAGATCAACGCCCGCGTTCCCAGCGCAATCCGTTGAGCCGGGGATCGTTGGCAAAGGCGGTTCTGGAAAACTCGATCCGCTTCTCCGGAAATTCTGAGATGGCCTGGACGCCGAACGCGCCGAGCCGGATGCGCCAGGTATGCGGCTCCAGCGGCTTGGCCTTGGTAAAGCCGCGGCATGTCAGCAGCGCCACATTGACGCCCTTCGGGTCGCGCGCCGAACGGTAACGGATCGCCTCCAGCCCAGCCTCACGCGCGACATCGGCAATCGCCTGGCTGGCGGCATAGTCGGTCGGATGCGTCCAATGGGCCCGGTCGCGGTCGAGCGGCGGCCGCGTCAGGTCGATGGCATTGTCGGTACGGATCGCGGCGGCGAAGGCGGTGTATTCGGCGGCGTCGTGCGGCCATGGCGTCTCGGGCGAATCGGCGAAGAACAGCAGGCGGTAGAAGGCCATTTCGGCGACCGCCGTCATGATCGTCTCCGCCGCGTAGTAGACCCCCAGAGTGCGGCCGGCGCGGCGGAAGCGCGAGCCGCAGGGATAGATCGAGCCGTAGCGGAAGGGCGTCGCCAAGAGATAGTGGAGATGCCGGCATTCCATGGGGATCTGCGGCTTGGTCTCCTCGATCAGATCCTCGAGCAGCGCCTGTTCGTCCAGCGTGTCGACGATCTTCAGCGTGGAGACGCGGTGCTGCGCCTCGACCATGCGCCAGTATTTGCCGTCGAGCCGGACGGCTTCAGACGAGAGCGCGTCGGGAGTCCAGATAGGCAATGACATCGACAAGCCCGGTAATGGTGAGGATCTTTTCAAGCGGGCTGCCATCGAACGCGGTATTGGCGTTCTTCAGCCATGCCCGGGCTATCGTCTCGTCACCGCCGACAATGGCGTCGAGCGAACGGAACAGCCGCACGAACAGCACCGCGAGTTCGAACGGCTTGGTGCCGCGCTCCAGCAGGAATTCCTGCCTGCGCATGCGTGAAACCGTGGCTTCCGAGACGCCGATGATCGACGCAAGCACCCTGGCGGTTATATCCAGGAGTTCGGCGGCGCGCAGCGTGGCCTTGGTCAGAACCGCATTTTCGGCCGCCTTCGCGGTCAGATCAGGGGCGGCAGCATTGGGTTGTGTAACAGACATGGCCTCTCTCTTTCCATGGAAAATATAGTCCACGAAAATTCATATGGAAAGAGGCGGGATCCGATAAATTTGCCCGTGCCCGGGAATTGGCTGGACGCCGAAGCGTCAGTCTTTCTTGTATAGCAGCCAGTTCTTGCCGGTGCGGCCGGCCATTGTCGAGTGCCGGGTGACGCGGTTGCGCCCGCCAACCTTGGAGCGGTAGAGCGCCCGGTCCGCCTTGGTGTAGAGATCCTCCGGGCTTTCCGCTTCGGAAGCCATGCAGATGCCCATGGAAACGGTCACCGTGCCGTAATTGGCGCCGGTCTGGCTGCTGGTGAACGGCGTCTGTTCGATCAGCACGCGGATGCGTTCGGCGATCTCGTAAGTGGTATCCTCGCTGGCGCCCTCGACGATCAGCGCGAATTCCTCGCCGCCGGTGCGGGCTACGAACATGTCTTCACGGATGCTGGTCTGGAAGATTTCAGCGACGATCTGGATGATCTTGTCGCCGACCGGGTGGCCGTAGCGATCGTTGACACCCTTGAAATGGTCGATGTCGGCAAGGATCAGGGCGTTGAACAGGATCCCCTTGTTGGAGGTGTAAATCGCCGTGATTTGCTTGTCGAAGGCGCGGCGGTTCCAGATATGCGTCAAGGGGTCGGTGTCGGCGAGCCGCTTGTACTCCTCAAGCTTCGACTTGACGCTCTCCAGTTCCGCCGTCTTGTCGCTCAGCGTGGTTGCAACCTGCTTGCCGTGGTCGAGGGTCGAGTTGGTGGCCGCCGCCATGGCGCTGGCGACCTTCTGCAGCAGATCCTGCGAAAGCAGGCTGCGGTTGGCGAGGCCACTCGATGTCTCATCGAGGATCTTGCCGTATTTCTCGATATGGCTACGTTCGCTGCGCAGCAGCAAGGCGATGTCCTCGAGTTCCCTGGCCAGCACGTCGCGCGCCTGCTCGACAATGCCAGGACCGTGATGCTGGGCAAAGAAAGCGCGGCCGATGCGGTCGAGATCGTCCTGCGTCGGCTGGTTGCCCAGCGCGACGACGGCCAGGCCGAGTTCGCGATTGGTGCCTTTCAGTGCTTCGTAGAAGATTTCGTAATTGCGCGGCAGGCCAAGCACGCCGAGCTGACGCATGGTCGCCACAACGGCTGTTGCAATGTCGCTGTTTCGGTCGGTCTGGACGGCTGCCGGCTGCATGTTCTGTTCACTCTGCCTCTGGGAACCATCGCAGACCGTGCGAGATGCCGCCGACCGGAGAGTGCCAGCCGTATTTCGGATCATCCTGCGAAAGACACGTCCCCAATCGCGACATTCGCTTGGCAACGACCATAGATGCGCCGGCGCTAAAGTTTCCTTAATGTGCCGCCAGGTAACGCGTCCGTTCTACCGCAGGCTGCAGAAATGGTTTGCAAAGATCCTGAGGTCAGGTCCGAACACGCCCACCCCATGTCGCATTTGCCGGTGCCCGGCTGCGGCAAAACTGAAATCCTCTCGGCCAGCGGCGAAGCCGTGGACGATGGCTGGTGGAGGTAGGGATGAGCAACAACCACAGCGGATCTTGCCTGTGTGGAGCCGTGCGTTTCCAGACGCGAGGGCCGTTGCGCGGCGTCATTTATTGCCACTGTTCGCAGTGCCGCAAGCAGAGCGGGCATTTTTACGCCGCGACCAACGTCGCCGACGGCGACATCACGATAACCGGCGCCGACAACATCAGCTGGTACGAATCGTCTTCCTTTGCCAAGCGCGGCTTTTGCAAGATCTGCGGCTCGGTGCTGTTCTGGAAGCCGGGTCAGGATGCCTATGTCTCGGTTCTGGCCGGATCGTTCGACAACCCGACCGGGCTCGAAGGCCAATGCCACATCTTTGTCGGCGACAAGGGCGATTACTATACGATCGACGATGGACTGCCGCAGTTCGAGAAGTCGACGCCGACGATCAAGGTTGCGGAGGAGTGATTTTGCGGCGGCTGCCTTATTCCCTTGATCCAGCCATTGCGATATCCCCTGCCGGTGATTCGAAGGGGATGCGGCATGCAGCGGCTGATCGGTGCTTACTTCAATTCTGTGCGAGCCTTTCGCAAGCTCGCCGCCAGCGAAAGGGCATTTCAGCAGGAACTGATGCTGCTGGTGCTGGCGCTGCCGCTCGGCTGGTTCGTCTCGATCTCGTGGCGCGGCTACGCGCTGTTGATCGGCGCGGTGCTGCTGCTCATCATGGTCGAAGTGCTGAACACCGGCATCGAGGCAGCCTGCGATGCCTTCAGTCGCGAGTTCAACGTCGACATCCAACTCGCCAAGGACTGCGGCTCGCTGGCGGTGCTGATTTCGGTTGTTATCGTCGCCGGCGTCTGGGGAATCGCCCTCATCGAGCGCATCACGGGACTACCGATCTGATCTGAACGCTCCCATATGTTAGTCACCAAAGGAGACTAACGTCGTGGAAGCCAATTTTCTGCTGCTTGAAAGAGCCGGCCTGCCGGAAGACCTGCGCTGGCTGGCGGAAAAATATCCGCGCGAGACATGGCAGGGCCACGCCAACATCCACGGCATGGCAAACATGTGGCTGCAGCGGCACGACATGTTCCGAGAGCTGGGCGGCATGCTCACCAACGGCATTGGCGACTATCGCGAAGGCAGGCTGACGGCGCCGGATTTCGCGCGCTGGTTCGCGCCGCGGCTGAACCACTTTCTCGGCAATCTCGACGGCCACCACAATGTCGAGGACTACCAGTATTTCCCGGCTTTCGCCAAGGCGGAGCCGCGCCTGAAGCGCGGCTTCGAAATCCTCGATGCCGACCATCACACCATTCATGAGGGGCTGGAGCGCAACGCCGAGACGGCGAACGCCTTCATCCGCACGCTCGAGGAGAGCGAGGACAGGCAGCGCTTCGCCGCCGACGCCTATGCGGACGAGAACAGCCGGCTGATCGCCATGCTGAAGCGGCATCTGGCCGACGAGGAAGATCTCATCATCCCGCTGATCCTCGATCGCGGCGACCGGGCTCTGGTCGAGGACGACGACTGAACCTTACGATATGGTTTCGCTGTCGCGGGCGTCCTTGGCGCGCTCCTTGCCGGCGACGGTGCGGGCGATGAGCCAGGCAAGGATGGCGACACCCAGACCTATGGCAAGCGCGATCAGCAGCCGTTCGTGATGGAGCAGTGCCTTGCCTATCATCTGCTCGGCGCCGAGGCCGAAGACGTAGCCGATGCCGCAGAACAAAGCCGCCCAGACCAGCGACGACACCGCGTTGAGGATAACGAAGCGCGCTACCGAAATGCTGGCTAAACCGGCCGCGATGCCGCCGACCAGGCGCAGGCCATAGATGTAGCGGTTGGACAGGACGAATATGTTGGGATGGGACGAGACGAGACGGTAGGCGTGGTTGAAGCCGGGCCTCGCCTTCAGTTTCAGCACCCTGGGATGGTCGGCAAAGCTGCGGCCGAGAATGAAGAAAAACGTGTCGCCGACGAAGGCGCCAATGGCGGCCGTGAGGAAAGCCTTCCAGAGGATGAAGACATGCTGATGGGCGAAGAAGCCGCCGAGGATGGCCGCACTTTCGCCTTCGGCGACACAGCCCATGAAAACCGCGATCAACCCATATTGCTCGATGAGGTGATGGACGATCCCGGTCATTGAGAGGTTTGCCGGCCCGACAGTTTTTCGTCTATGCGGTTCACCTGTTCGGCCAGGCGCGCCATGTCCTCGCGCACGCCGATGATCTGGCTGTGGCGCAGTTCGTCCAGCTTTTCATGCAGAGCCATGATCTCGATCTCGGCCTTGAGGTTGACCTCATAGTCATGCGCGGCGTCGATGCGGTCGCGCGCGGCCTGGCGGTTCTGCGACATCATGATCACCGGCGCCTGCAAGGCGGCGATCATCGACAGCACCAGGTTGAGGAAGATGAAGGGGTAGGGGTCGAACGAGTCTCGCCCGAGCAGCCACCAATTGGCGCCGATCCACAGCACCAGGAAAGCAATGAATGACAGGATGAACGTCCACGAGCCGCCGATGCGGGCAATGGCATCGGCGATCCGGTCGCCGGCGCCCTGAAGGCCGGTGAGGCTGTCGTTGATATCCTGCGAGATGGGCTTGCGGTCGACAGTGCTCTGCAACACCCGCCGCTCGAGCTCGCTGAGGGTTTCAGGCGTTCGCCTCAACCAGCGGTTGGCAAGTTCTGGCACGGTCTTGTGCATGGATGTCTCCATAGGAAAAGCGTCGGCTTGGCAGCCTTGTTTGCATATAGGAAGATGGCGTTTCGTCAAAAGCGCGGCGCGAGGATGCAGGATGCCCGATTTCGCGAAGATTCGCGCCCGTGCTGCAAAACGCAAAGGCGGCGACGCGGTGCTGACGTCGCTGCTCGGGCCGGCGTCTGACAATGCTGCTGTTGCCGACATTACGGACGATCGCATCCTGTCGACGATGGCCGAGCGGGTGTTTGCCGCCGGCTTCGTCTGGCGCGTCATCGAACAGAAATGGCCGGGCTTCGAGGAAGCCTTTCTCCATTTCGAGCCGAAACGGCTGTTGTTTCAACCTGATGACTTCTGGCACGACCTGACGGCTGATCAACGCATTGTGCGCAACCCGCAGAAGATCAAATCCGTCCGCGACAACGCCGCCTTCGTTGAGCGTGTGTCGAAGGAACATGGCGGTTTCGGCAAATTCCTCGCGGAGTGGCCTGACGACGACCAGGTCGGGCTGATGGCGTATCTCGGCAAGCATGGCAGCCGGCTTGGCGGCAACACCGGCCAGTATTTCCTGCGCTGGCTGGGCTGGGACGCATTTGTCATCTCAGCCGATATGGGGGCGGCACTGCGCGACGCCGGCCTCGACATCGCCGAAAGTCCGACGTCGAAGAGGGATCTCGACAAGATTCAGGCGCAGATCAACAAATGGGCGCAGGAAACCGGCCTGCCGCGCCGGCACATTTCGCGCATTCTGGCGATGTCGATCGGAGAGAACCATTCGCCGCAATCGCTGCGCGAATATATGGGCGACGACTGATCACCGAATTGGTCCAAACGAACGCCATTGCCCGGGCAAATTTGCCGCGCTAAACCGCACAGATGACCCAGAAGACCGCACCCGATATTCTGCGCATCGCCGTTGCCCAGCTCAACCCGACGGTCGGCGATGTCGCCGGCAACCTTGCCAAGGCGCGCGAGGCGAGGGCGGATGCCGCCCGCCAGGGCGCCGACATCGTGCTCTACACCGAGCTTTTCCTTGCCGGTTATCCGCCGGAGGACCTGGTGCTGAAGCCGGCCTTCCTCAAGGTTTGCGAGAAGGCCGCGCAGGATTTCGCCGCGGATACCTCCGATGGCGGGCCGGGCGTCATCATCGGCACGCCGCTGAAGCGCAAGAGCGGCACCCACAATTCGATCATCGTCGCCGATGGCGGCAAGATCCTCACCGAGCGCTACAAGCTCGATTTGCCAAACTATGGCGAGTTCGACGAGAAGCGCGTCTTTCAGGCCGGCCCCGAGGCTCAGGGACCCGTCAACTTCCGCGGTGTGCGCATCGGAATTCCGATCTGCGAGGACATCTGGGGCGACGTCGGCATCTGTGAAACCCTGGCCGAGAGCGGCGCGGAAATCCTGCTGGTGCCGAACGGCTCGCCCTACTACCGCGCCAAGATGGACGTGCGCCATCAGGTCGTTATCCGCCAGGTCATCGAGACCGGTTTGCCGATGATCTATGCCAATCAGATCGGCGGCCAGGATGAGCTGATCTTCGACGGCGCCTCTTTTGCCATCGGCGCCGACAAGACGCTCGCCTTCCAGATGAGCCAGTTCGAGGAAACTGTCGACGTCACGACCTGGAAGCGCAACCGCGTCGCCGCAGGCGCGCAAAACGCAGAAGAGTTCGACGGCTGGGTCTGCTCGGAAGGGCCGATGTCGAAAATCCCCGAGCGCGAGGAGGCGGACTACCGCGCCTGCATGCTCGGCCTGCGCGACTACGTCAACAAGAACGGCTTCAAGAACGTCGTGCTGGGTCTCTCCGGCGGCATCGATTCGGCGATCTGCGCCGCATTGGCCGTCGATGCGCTCGGCGAGGAGCGGCTGCGGGCGGTGATGATGCCCTACCGTTATACCTCGGAGGATTCGCTGAAGGATGCCGAGGATTGCGCCCGTGCGCTTGGCTGCCGCTATGACATCGTGCCGATCTTCGAACCGGTCGAGGGTTTCCTACACACGCTGGCGCAGCTTTTTGAAGGCACCAAGGAAGGCATCACCGAAGAGAATCTACAGAGCCGCGCGCGCGGCACGATCCTGATGGCGATCTCCAACAAGTTCGGCTCGATGGTCGTCACCACGGGCAACAAGAGCGAGATGTCGGTCGGCTACGCCACGCTTTATGGCGACATGAATGGCGGCTTCAACCCGATAAAAGACCTCTACAAGATGCAGGTCTATGCGCTGTCGCGCTGGCGCAACAGCCATGTGCCGCCGGGCGCGCTCGGTCCCTCAGGCGAGGTGATCCCCAGGAATATCATCGACAAGGCGCCGTCGGCGGAATTGCGCGAGAACCAGACCGACCAGGATTCGCTGCCGCCCTATCCGGTGCTGGACGACATTCTGGAATGCCTGGTCGAGAACGAAATGGGCGTCGACGACATCGTCGCGCGCGGCCACGACCGGGCGACGGTGACGCGCGTCGAACATTTGCTCTACATTGCCGAGTACAAACGCCGGCAAGCGGCGCCGGGTGTGAAGATCACCCGGAAGAATTTTGGCCGCGACCGCCGCTATCCCATCACCAACCGTTTCAGGGATCGCGGCTAAACATCTGATTGAATTGATAAACCTTGGGGGGCGCATGTTTATCAGCTATTTCAAGGGAACGCCTGAGTATCACATCCTGCGCTTCAAGAACGGCAAGATCACGGAGCAGGGGCGCGGCATCTCCTTCTGGTACGGCACGTTCGGCACCACGATAGCGATGGTGCCGGTGACGTCGCTCGATAACCCCTTCATCTTCACCGAGACGACGGCGAATTTTCAGGATCTGGCAATCCAGGGGTCGGTCAGCTACCGCATCATCGATCCACTCAAGGCAGCCGAAGGTTTTGATTTCAGCGCCAAGCTCAGCCGTGCCGACGTCGTCGGCGACGGCCGGGAGAAGATCGCCGAGCGCCTGGTGCTTGCGATACAGAGCCGCGCCCGCGCGGTGGTTTCGAGCATGACGCTGGAACAGGCGCTGGCCGAGGTGACCAAGCTCGGTGGCAATCTCGCCGAACTCCTGCGCAACGATCCGATTGCCGCGACCGCCGGCCTGTCGATCGAGGAGGTTCACATCACCTCGGTCCAGCCGACGCCGGAGATCCGCAAGGCGCTCCAGACCGAATATCGCGAGGCGCTGCAGCGCCAGGCCGATGCCGCGATCTATGGGCGCCGTGCCTGGGGCGTGGAGAAGGAGCGCGAGATCAAGCAGAGCGAGCTGGCGACCGAAATCGAGCTTGCCGAACGCAACAAGCTGCTGGTCGACACCGAAGCGCGCAACAAGCTGACGCTTGCCGAGGCGCAAGCCAAGGCGCAGCAGCTGGAACTGACCGTCTATTCGTCGGCGCCCGCCCACGTGCTGACGGCGATGGCCTTCAAGGCCTGGGCGGAAAAGGGCGGTTCGGTCGGCAATCTGTCGATCACGCCTGACATGCTCACCAGCGCGCTCAGCCAGCTTTCCACGCCGAAAGCCGGGTCCTGAAAGGCAAGCACGGGTGGCAAGCGACCAGAGCGGCAGGCCGATCGACCGGGTGATCGTCGTCACCCGCAAGACCGAGCTGGAGGAGCTGACGACGCGATTCAACACGCAGGGACAGGCGCGCTTTTATCTCCGGCAGGCCGGCATGAATTTCGACCCGGTCAAGGCGGCGCATGACGTCTATCACCAGGCGCTCGACCGGGTGATGGGTTCGCTTCCCCAAGGCCTCAAGCAGTTGCGGCTCGACCGAGAACTGGTACCGCAGTTCGAATTCGGGTCCGACGTGGTGATCGCGCTCGGTCAGGACGGGCTGGTGTCCAACACCGCGAAGTACCTCCCGTACCAGCCGCTGATCGGCATCAACCCGAACCCGGCGCTTTTCGACGGCGTGCTGCTGCCGTGGAATGCCGACGATACCGAAAAGGTCCTCCGCCTGACGATAGCCGGCAAGGCGAAGCGCCAGGCGGTGGTGATGGCCGAAGCGCGCTCCAATGACGGACGCCGGCTAATCGCCTTCAACGATCTGTTCGTCGGCGCCTCGACGCATGTCTCGGCGCGCTACGAATTGACCTATGGCGGCAGGACCGAGCGCCAGTCGTCGAGCGGCATTATCATCTCCACGGGCGCCGGCTCTACCGGCTGGCTGCGTTCCGTGATGGCGGGCGCCGCGGGACTGGCTGCCGCTTATGGCGATACCGCGGTGCCGACCGTGCCGCCGCAAGGCTACGATCGCGAAGGCGAGCAGCTGTTCTTTTCGGTGCGCGAACCGTTTCCGAGCAACACGACCGGCGTGTCGCTTGTGCATGGCGTCATCACCCGCGACCGGCCGCTGGTGGTTTCTTCGCGGCAGAGCAGGGGCGGCGTCATCTTCAGCGACGGGATGGAGCTCGATTTCGTCGAGTTCAATTCCGGCACCGACGTGACCATCGCGATCGCCGACCAGAAGGCCTATCTCGTGGTGCCGTAAGCGCGCCAGGTCGGTAACCAAACCACGGGCCGGACCGAAATTCGGCCGCCCTCATTCTTTGCGAGGCACCATGCCCGACTGTGAGATCAGCTTCGACATGTCACGGATCGACTTCCGGGCGACCTCCGACCTGTTGATGGCGAGTTATTGGGGCGCCGGCCGCAGCGATGAGTTTCATCGCCGCGCTTTTGCCAACTCGTTCTGCACCGCGGCCTATATCGATGGGAACCAAGTCGGTTTTGGCCGGGCCATCACCGACCGTACGGTGTTTGCCTATCTCGCCGACATCATCATCTGGCCGCAGCATCGCGGCCAAGGCATTGGCACGCAACTGGTGCGGGCGCTCATCAACCACCCTGAACTCAGCACGGTCTCGCACTGGAGCCTGTCGACCAGTGACGCGCATGGCCTTTATGAGAAGCTGGGCTTTAAGGCATCGACCGACGGCCGCTACATGCGCCTCGATCGCAACCCGGAATGAGGCATAGCGAGGGGGTTGACCGGCTGTTGTTGCAAAATAACCTCACTGGTTGGACCAGTTACGCTTTGCCACGTGCCCGGCCTTGGCGATCCTTCATGGCGTCTCTATAAGGACTGCTCCGCAAGTGTCTTGCGGGAGGTCTGAATGGCAGTATTTCACATGGTAATGCGAGGCCGCGAAGCCTAGGTCTCACTTGGCGTCCGGCGAAGGTTTGCCCTTCGCACCGATGCCGGGTCGAGTACAGGCTTCTGCCGATGCCGGTCGCCACCCGACAAACCGGGGCGCGCCGCCACCTATGCCGAACCTCCGCAGCCGGGCGAATTGCCCAGCGCGGTTTTCACTTTTCAGACCTTACCGGGACCGGGCAGATTTGCGCCCGGATGACATCATGGCTCGTCTTCGAATCGATCTGCGTGCAAGCGCCTTTCGCAGCGTTCTTGGCTTCACGCTCAGCCACTGGCGGCGCCAGCCGTGGCGGCTTTCGCTGATCATGGGCAGCTTCCTGGTGTCGACCCTGGCCGACGTCTTGACGCCGCTCTATTCCGGCCGGCTGGTCGATGCCGTCGCCAGCAATGCGGCGGCAGATGCTGTCGCGTGGAATGCGGCGATGGCGGCCTTCCTTGCGCTCATCGCCCTGGCATTGACCGGCGTGGTGCTGCGCAACCTCGCCTTCATGGGCATTGTCGAACTGACATTGAAGATGATGGCCGACATCGCCGCCGACGCGTTCCACCGCGTCCAGCGTTTTTCCACCGACTGGCACGCCAACAGCTTTGCCGGATCGACGGTGCGCAAGGTCACGCGCGGCATGTGGGCTCTCGACCTGCTCAATGACACCATCCTGATTGCGTTGTTGCCGTCGGTCGCCATGCTGGTCGGCTCGACGTTGCTGCTCGGCTGGTTCTGGCCGCTGATGGGGCTGGTCGTGGCAGTCGGCTCGGTGCTGTTCATCACGGTGACGGCGCTGCTGTCGCTCGGCTATGTCGCGCCCGCGGCACGGCTCGCCAACAGCTGGGATACGCGGCTTGGCGGCTCGCTTGCCGATGCGGTGAGCTGCAATGCCGTGGTCAAGGGTTTCGGCGCCGAGACGCGTGAGGAAACGCGGCTTGCCAAGGTCGTCGCCAAATGGCGCGCGCGGACCAGCCGCACCTGGGTGCGCGGCACCATCAACGGCACGACGCAAGGCGCCATGCTGCTGGTGCTGCGGACGGCAGTAATCGGCCTGTCGCTGATGCTGTGGGCCTGGGGCCAGGCAAGTGCGGGCGATGTCGCCTTCGTGCTGACCTCGTTCTTCGTGCTGCAGGGCTACCTCAGGGACATCGGCACGCATATCCGCAATTTGCAGCGTTCGGTCAACGACATGGAGGAACTGGTCGATTTCCAGTCGCAACCGCTCGGCATCGAGGACCGGCCCGGCGCCAAGCCGATCCGGATCACTCATGGCCACATCGCCTTCGATAACGTCACCTTCCACTATGGCAGCCATCGCCTGCCGCTCTACCGCGGCTTTTCGGTGGAGATAGCGGCGGGCGAGCGGGTCGGACTGGTCGGTCATTCCGGCTCGGGCAAGACGACCTTCGTGAAGTTGATCCAGCGTCTCTATAATGTCAGCGGCGGCAGGATCCTGATCGATGGCCAAGACATCTCCCAGGTTGCACAGGCGTCGCTGCGCGCGCAGATTGCCATCGTCCAGCAGGAGCCGATCCTGTTCCACCGCTCGCTGGCGGAAAACATCGCCTATGCCCGACCGGACGCCACGCAGGCCGAGATCGAGCATGCCGCCAAGCTCGCCAGCGCGCACGACTTCATCACCGGCCTGCCGAAGGGCTACGGCACGCTGGTCGGTGAACGCGGCGTGAAACTGTCGGGCGGCGAGCGCCAGCGGGTGGCGATCGCGCGCGCCTTCCTGGCGGATGCGCGCATCCTGATCCTGGACGAGGCGACATCGAGCCTCGATTCGGAATCGGAAGTACTGATCCAGCAGGCGATGGAGCGGCTGATGGTTGGCCGCACGACGCTGGTCATCGCTCACCGTCTGTCGACGGTGCGGGCGCTGGACAGGCTGCTCGTGTTCGACCGTGGCAAGATCGTCGAGGAAGGCTCGCATGACGAGCTGATCCGGCTGAAGGGCGGCATCTACCGCCGCCTGTTCGAGCGGCAGGCGCTGGAACTGACCAAGGGCCTGGTGATCTGAGCTGAACGCAGAGCCCTATCCGAGGGATAGGGCTCTGCCTGGTTCATCCAGGCATTCGCTCGAATGGCTGAAGCGCTGGGTCGATCGTGTCCCAGGCGTGGCCGCGCACGGTGTAGGTGACCGCCTGCGGGTCGAACTGGCCGGGATCATCGAGGCTCGTGGCCTGGATAGCCGTCACCTCCGGCATGGCGACGAACGTTACGTAGACCGGCGTGCCGCAGGTCGGGCAAAAGGCCTGGGCTTTTTCATTGCCGCTGTCGGCGATCATCCGCCACGTGCTCGGCTCGCCGGTGATCTTTACGTCAGCGCGCCGGCCGAAGGTCACATAGGAACAATGGCCAGTACCGCTGCGCTTTTGGCAATCGAGGCATTGGCAGTGATTCTGAAAGATCGGCTCGCCGCTGGCCTCATAGCGGATCGCGCCGCAGGCGCAGCCGCCGGTAAAGTGCTTGGTCATCATAGTTCTCCGCGGTTGCTTCAGGCCGATTTCGGCTTGGCGAACAGGTCGATGCCTGTGCCGGTTTCGAGGAAGGATTTCATGCTGGACAGCACGGCCGGCCAACCCTGGCTGATGCCCTTGGCCATGCCGCTGCCGGCTTCGAGCTCGTCATGGCTGACGGTCAGCTTGACCATGGTGTCGTATTCCTCGATGGCGAACGTCACCCGGCTGTGCTTGGTCGGATCGTCGGCCTGCGAGGCGTTGGCCCAGCTCATGACCAGCCGGGTTGGCGGCGAGATTTCGACGACCTTGCCAACGAGTTCGACGGTCCGTTCGTCATTGGCGCGGATGTGTTCCCATTTCGAGCCGGGCTTCCAGTCGGAGACGTTTTCGTGGCCCCAGTAGCGCTTGGCGATATCGGGCCTGGTGATGGCTTCGAACACCTTTTGTGGCGTCGATCTGATGTAGGTCACGTAGACAAAACTGGTGGTTTCCCGGGTCATTGGTCGTCTCCTTCGAGTTCTTGTTTCAGGTCGTGCAGCAGGCTCAGCCGCTGCCGTTCGAATTTTCGCACCCACCGCTCGTAGACTTCGTGCAGCGGCACGGGGTTGATGAAATGCAGCTTCTCGCGGCCACGCTTGACCGTGCTGATCAGATTGGCCGCTTCCAGCAGATCGATGTGCTGCGTGGCGGATTGCCTCGCCATGTCGAGATTTTCGCAAAGCTCGCCGAGCGTCTGGCCGTTCTTCTCACACAGAAGATCGAGCAGCCTTCTGCGGGTCGGGTCGCCCAGCGCTTTGAAAACCTTGTCGGCGTCCATCGGTCTCACTCATCTTGAAGACACAATATGCAGGTAAATGCCTGCATGTCAAGCTGTGGCTAAGCTTGGCCTGAAGGGGAGGGATTTATAGTGTCGGATTGCTGGCGCGCGGAGCGAAGCACCGAGCCCGGAATCGGGGCAAGAACCGGTGCGGGCGCGCAGGACTATGCAGCGGTGGCTGTGAGCTAGGCTCTAACGACGAACTTGTCGGGATCGGCGCAGAAATGGGCGATGATCTGGCAGAGGTCCGGCTCGTTGACCATGCGTACGGCCTCGGCCCCATTGACCCATTTGCGGGTGCGCGCGCGCTTTTCCTTCCAGCGGTCGGCAACGTGCTCGACCTGCAGCGGAAACACCAGCACTTCGCAAGGGACTTCCTCGCCGGGCGCGAGGGCCTTGGCGTAGAAGTAACGACCGGCCTCGAAAAGCGAAATCTTGCCACGCAATCCGGCTTCCTCGCCCGCCTCGCGCGCCGCTGCCTCGCAGAGCGGCTCCCTGGCCTCGGGCCAGCCCTTCGGCAGCACCCAACGCCCGGTGTCTCGGCTGGTGATCAGCATGATCTCGACGCCGTCTTCGTTATTGCGCCATGGCAAAGCGGCAACCTGCAGGCGACAAGGCGAAGTGCCGAAGAGCTTGCGGACCCTTTCAGCCAGATGGTCGTGTGTCGCCGGTGTCGTCAGCATCAGTGAAAGCTACCCCAGCCCTCAGAATCGTTAGCCGCCGTATGAATCTTACCGACAAGTGTAAGTCTTAAAAGTAAAAAACCTCACACCGACCCGTCAAACTCCGCCAACAGCTGTCGATTCGACAGAATATTGTCCCTTCCAGTGCCTGTTTTCATAGCAAACGGGGCGGGTTTGGCCGTCTGGGCAGAAATGGGGCTGGCGCGAATCAGCCTGCGTGATCGTCGGCGATCGGCTTCTGGTAGGTAAAACCCATGTCCCAGGGAAAGTAGATCCAGGTGTCTTGACTGACTTCGGTGATAAAGGTGTCGACCAGCGGCCTGCCTTTCGGCTTGGCGTAGACGGTGGCGAAATGCGCCTTGGGCATCATGGCGCGCACGATGCCTGCCGTCTTGCCGGTGTCGGTGAGGTCGTCGATGATCAGCACGCCCGCGCCATCATCGGCGAGCAGCGCCGGGGTGATCTCCTTCAGCACCTGCAACTGCCCCTGGCTGGTGTAGTCGTGATAAGAGGCGACGCAGACCGTCTCGATGACGCGTATTCCGAGTTCGCGCGAGATGATGGCGGCGGGAACCAGGCCGCCACGGGTGATGCAGACGATGGCCTTCCACTGTCCCTTGTTGGCGCCGGCAAGCCGCCAGGCGAGCGCCCGGGCATCGCGGTGGAACTGGTCCCAGGAGACCGGAAAGGCTTTTTCGGGAAGGGACATTCTGCACTCCGCGCGCACCATTGTGGAATGCGCGCGGAATTAACTGGAAAGTCAGGGCATTGGCAAGGGCGGGGCCAGTCTGTGGAGTTACCGCGACAAAAAGGCCGCAACCGGCACGCTGCGCAACACGGTGCGCGTGACGCCGCCGAACAAAAGCTGACGCAGCCAGGAATGGCTGTAGGCGCCGAGCACCAGAAGGTCGGCTCCGGTCTCGGCGATCCGGGTCTGGATGACGTCATCGACCGAAGCATTACCCGATTTCTGCACCGACACGCTGACCGTTGCGCCATGCCTGGAGAGTGCCGCGGCGATCTCGGCGCCGGCGGCTTCCGGGTTGTCATCCAGCGTATCCGGCGGATCGATGACCAGAATGTCGGTCTTTTCGGCCTCGATGATGAAGGGCAGCGCGTCGAAGGCGGCACGCGCCGCCTCCTTGCTGCCGTTCCAGGCCAGCAGCACATGTTTGAATGTGGTGACCAACGGCCCCTCATGCGGCACCACCAGCACTGGCCGGCCGGCATCGTAAACCAGCGTGTCGACATCGGCGCTCGTGTCGCCCCCGGTCTCGCGCTGCGCGGCAATAATCAGATCGGCGGCGCGCACGCTGGAAATACCCGTCAGCGCGCTGTCGCCGGAAAAGCTCTCGAGGCTGCGCCATTCGAAGGAAAGGCCGGAATTCTCGATCCGCCCAACGAAAAGCGCCTGCAATTTCTCGGCGCGCTCGCGGTTCATGTCGGCGGAGACCTGCAGGAACTCAGTGTCGGGGAAGCCGGTTGCCGAGGTGTAGGGAACGGGCAGCGCTTCGGCATGGATGCCGATGAGATGGCTCTCGAACCGGTCGGCAAGCGGGATGGCGCAGTCGAGCACGCGTTCGGCGTCCTGTTCGTTCTGCAATATGGCGACGATGGTCTTGAAGCGCATGCGAAATCCCTCAAATCTGCCAGCGCGTGCTGCGCCCGAGGGAAAACGTGGGAGTGCGGTGCTTGGTTCCGGCCCGGCGATGGTCCGCGAACCCAGGGTCAATTGGCGGCGGTGAAGCCGGCCACCATCGCCTCGACGTCCTTGCGTGCCGAATCCAGCGCCTCCTGGCTGCGGGCGCGGACCACCAGCTCCGTCCAGAATTTGCCGTCGCCATATTTCGGATAGGAGCCGATGATGGTGTCGGGATGCGCCTTCTGGATGTCGCCCAGGGGACCGCCGATCAGGCCTTCGCCGAACGGGCAATGGACGGTGGCCGACAGCATCTTGGTGCCGGCCCTCAGCGTCGGCACGACATTGTCGAGCATGGCCTGGAAAATCGCCGGCACGCCGGCCATGACATGGACGTTGCCGATGCGAAAGCCGGGCGCGACGGAGACCGGATTGTCGATATGGTGGGCGCCGCGCGGCATGCGCGCCATGCGCTTGCGGGCCTCGGTGTATTCGATGCCGCGCGCGGCATAGCTCTCGCCCAGCATGGCATAGGCCTTGGCGTCGTATTCGCAGGGCACCCCAAAAGCCTTGGAAATGGAATCGGCGGTGATGTCGTCATGCGTTGGGCCGATGCCGCCGGTGGTGAAGACATAGGTGTAGCGGGCGCGTACGGCATTCACCGCAGCGACAATCTCGTCCTCCTCGTCGGGAACGATCCGCACTTCCTTCAGGTCGATGCCGATAGCCGTCATGATATCGGCGAGGTGGCCGATATTTTTATCCTTGGTGCGGCCGGACAGAATCTCGTCGCCGATGACAAGCATGGCGGCAGTGACGATTTCAGGCATGGAAGGCTCCGGCAAACAGGCCCGTTGGCAGACAAGGTCGCCTGAGGCAGAAAGAAGGTCGCCTGAGATAGCGCGACATCGAACTGGCGGCAATGCCGACACAAGCCGCCATCTGCCTTGCCGAGCGTTCGTCAGTGGGTGATGGTGCGCGCCGGTCCGCTCCCCAGGTGAAACATGCTGGTATCGATTCTGCTGTGGCTTGTCGCCGGCCTGTCCGTGCTGGCTCTCGTCATCGTGGCCTGCCTGGTGGCCGCTACGCTCTGGATTGCCGCCAAGGCCGAAAGGCTGGTGCCGGCCAGCGGAAACTTCGTCGAGATCGACGGCAGCCGCATCCATTATGTCGAAACGGGCGAGGGACGGCCGATCCTGTTCGTGCACGGACTTGGCGCGCAGCTCCACCAGTTTCGCCACACGCTGTTTGAGCGCTTTGGCCCTGGCTACCGCCTCATTGCACTCGACCGGCCGGGATCGGGCTATTCTGTTCGCGCGCGAGGAGCCACCGGCCGTCTGCCTGAACAGGCCGAGATCATCAGGCGCTTCATCGAAACACTCGGGCTGGAAAGGCCGCTCGTGGTCGGGCACTCGCTGGGGGGCGCCGTCGCGCTGACCCTGGCCTTGGAGCATCCCGGCGCGATTTCCGGCATCGCCTTGCTGGCGCCGCTGACCCATCTGGAAGCCGGCGTCCGCGAGAAAGCGGGCCTGCTCTATATCCGTTCGCGGCTTTGGCGCTGGATCATGGCCTACACCGTCGCGATACCGACAAGCCTCAGATATGCGCGGCAGACACTGGAGTTCATCTTCTCGCCGCAGGCCGTTCCCGCCGACTACATGATCAATGGCGGCGGATGGCTCGGGCTGAGGCCTGTCCATTTCCATGCGACCTCCACCGATTTCGTGGCGGTCGAAGAGGATCTTGGCCGCATCGAAGAGCGCTATGGAGAGATCGCCATGCCGGCCGGGATTTTCTTCGGGACAGCCGATCGCGTCATCGCCATGCGCATACATGGGGAGCCGATGAAGGACAGGATCGAAGGGCTCGATTTCGAGACGGTCGAAGGCCTCGGCCACATGCCGCAATTCGACGAGCCGGACCGCGTCATCACCTTCATCAAGCGCATTGCCGAGCGGACATTCGCCGGCCAAGACCTCACCACAGCCTCACAACAATTTCACTGAACCATTCGGCTGATATCCGGTTTTACCCCGTGTCGCACCCAAGGCGGCAGATACGGAGTAATTCAATGTACAGGAAAGTTTTTGCAGCATCCGTGCTGACGATCGGTCTTGCCACATCGGCGATGGCGCAGTCATCGCACGGCACGTATTCCAACGATCACAGCTGGTGGCCGTTCGGCAACGAGCAGTCATCGACCGTCGACCAGAGCACCACCGGCAGCATCAATGCCGACGGCAGCCAAGGCTATGGCGCTACGGGGCCGTGCGCCTCCGACCCGTCAGGACCCTACGGAAATGTGAGGCCCAACGTGAACGATCAATATTGCGGCAAGTGATCAAGCCGCGGCTTCGACTGACCGGCAGGATGTCCCGCCTGTTTGTTTTGACGCAATTCCCCAGGGAATTGCTTAGGCGAGCATCCACGGCCGGCAGCGAAAGCTGAGGGGCAAGGATCAGTCGGAAACTTCAGTCTGCGGCCGGTCGCGGCCGTCGGCCAGTTCGTCGTGCCACTTGCCTTCGGCATCCTCATACTGGATGCCGTCCGTGGCGCCGGCGATCTGCTGTTCGGCCGAGGCGATCTCGGCGGCGCGCAGCGCATCTTGGTGGGTCGGGAATGTCTCCGAGAATGTCGAACCGACCTTGTAGGCCCAGCCCCCGTCGTGCTCGACGATCTTGTAAGTCAGCTTCGCCATGAAATCCTCCGGTTCGTCCGTCCGCTCAATGCGGCCCGTTTTTCAATGCCATCTGCGCTTCAATGCAATTTGGCGTCTGGCAGCCGGTCTTCGGGAACCAGCACTTCCGATTCCTTGGCCGCTTCGATCAAAGCCCTGCGTGCATCGGCCGTCGAACGATAACCTTCCAGCACTTTGAGGCAAGTGTCGAGAGCATCACGATGGCGCGGGCCGCGATTGAGCGGCCACACCGTCATCAGACACTCCGCCGCTTCCTGGGTGCTGCGGATCTGGCGATATTTGCCGACATGGCCGAGTTCGACCACGACCGGGGTTTCAAAAGGTTTATTATCCATGATGGCCGCAACGCAAAGCAGCCAATATGGTTGCAAAAGTGGCCGTCAGCCTGCGCCCAAACGTCTCACCAACCGCAATCGTTGGTCTCAGTAACCGCAGTCGTTGCGCAGCCAGTGGGCGTTGGCCCAGCCGGTCCGTCCGCCGATTTCGACCTGGTACCAGTTGCCCCGGCGGTCGAAAATCTCCGTGTGGTCGCCGTTGAACAATTGCCCGATCATGCGCAACGACGAGTTCGGCCGTGCGCGCACGGCGAGAAACCCGCTGCCGGTATCGAGATCGTAGTGCCAGGGACAGGCCGTGCACCGTGCGTTCGCAATATTGCGCGCCGACCGGAGACGACGCGGCGAACGACAGCGCAACCACCGTCGGCGCAGCCTGTTCAGCCCCTCATCCAATGCTGCATCGTCGTCACCGAGCGGGCGAGCTGTGGCGCGGGATGGATTTTCTCGCTGAAGGTGGCGGCGGCGCGCCAGCCCCAGCGCGGATCGGCGAGGAAGGCGCGGGCCAGCGCGACTATGTCGGCGCGGCCGTCGGCGACGATCGCCTCTGCCTGCGAGGGATCGTCGATCAGGCCGACAGCCCGTGTCGGGATGCCGGCGCCCTTGCGCACCGCTTCGGCCAGATGCACCTGATAGCCGGCGCCGGTCGGCAGCTTCTGCAACGGCGAATTGCCGCCGCTCGAACAGCAGATATAGGCAACATTAAGCGCCTTCAAGGCTTTGGCCACCTCGATCGCCTCGTCGACCTCGAAGCCGCCATCGACCCAGTCCTTTACCGACAGGCGGGCGCCAAGCATCAGGTTTGGAACTGCCTTCCTCACCGATTTGGCGATCTCGATGAGGAAACGCATGCGGTTTTCCAGCGAGCCGCCCCAGCGGTCGGTGCGCTGGTTGGAAAGCGGCGACAGGAACTGAAAGATCAGATAGCCGTGCGCGGCGTGCAACTCGAGGAAGTCGAAGCCGGCGCGCTCGGCCCGCCTCGCGGCTTGAGTGAAGCGCTCGATAAGCTGCAGGATTTCATCCTCCTCCAGCGCATGCGGCACATTCCAGCCGGTGTCATAGGCGATGGCCGAGGCCGAGACGGTCTGCCAGGGATCCTCGCCCGGCTGCAATGGGCCGCCGCCTTCCCAGGGCTTTCGGTTGGAGGCCTTGCGGCCGGCATGGGCAAGTTGAATGCCGAATTTCGTTTCCGGCGCGGCGACGCGCCTTGCTGCATCCAGCGTGCGCCGGGCGGCCGCCTCGTTGTCGTCGGAATAGAGGCCGAGGCAGCCATGGGTGATGCGGCCGCGCCGTTCGACGTCGGTCATCTCGACGGTGACCATGCCGGCGCCCGACATCGCCAGGTTCATCCAGTGATAGAGATGCCAGTCGCTGGCCGAGCCATCTTCGGCGGAATACTGGCACATCGGCGCAACCGCGATACGATTCGGAAAGGTCAGGCCATCGAGGGCGATCGGCTGGAAAAGCGCTGCGGTCATCAAAAAAACTCCGGAGAGGGACTGCAGCTATTTAGGCGATGGCAGTTGCCGGCGCCAGACACGTGGCGGTGAAAGCTTCGCCGTTTCGGTTGCGCGCAAAACCGTTCGCGGTTACGCCATGGCGCCGACAGCTTGGAGCTCATCATGGAAGATCGTATCCGCATCCGCTCGGAGGAAGTCCTGTCCGACGACTGGGCGGTCCTGAAGAAGACCGTTCTCGATTACCGTCGGCGCGACGGGCAGTGGGAGACGCAGATTCGCCAGACCTACGATCGTGGCGACGGCGCGGTGATCCTGCCTTTCGATCCCGAGCGTCAGACGGTGCTTCTGGTGCGGCAGTTCCGCTACCCTGCCTACGTCACCGGCCACCGCGAACCGCTGATCGAGGCCTGCGCCGGCCTGCTCGACAAAAACGATCCCGAAACCGCCATCCTCAAGGAGGCCGAGGAAGAGCTCGGCTATCGCCTACAGAACATCGAGCGGCTGTTTTCCCCCTATATGAGCCCGGGCAGCGTCACCGAACGGCTGTGGTTCTTCGTGGCGCGCTATTCACCCGCCGACCGCATCTCGGCCGGCGGCGGCGCGGCCGACGAGGGCGAGGACATCGAGGTTCTGGAAATGCGGCTTGATGAAGCGCTGGCCGGCATTTCAGACGGCCGCATCATCGACGCCAAGACGATCATCCTGATCCAGCATTTGAAACTGTACCCGATGAAGGGCTAGCTCGGCGAAGCTCGACGTGCCTCACTGCTGCGGGCAGGGTGGCACGTCCACTTCGCGGATGAAGTTGCGCAGGTTGCAAGGACACCGGAATGGCGCGTGGCGCAAAGGCATGGCTGAAGCGAAACAGCGCGCGGGCATCTCTCCTGTTGCTGAACGCCGCGCTGCTTGTCCGCTACCGCCGGTTGACCCAGCGTTTCCTTGAGCGGATGCGGCATCTGCCGAATTTTGCAGCCCCGGTGACGTTCACGGAAAAGATCCACTGGCGCAAGATTTTCGATGACGATCCTCGCTTTACCGGTCTTCTCGACAAGCTCAAGTCCAAGGAAATCGTCAGGGAGCGGCTTCCCGGGCTCGCCATCCCTGAGGTGCTGTGGCAGGGCGACGATCCGCGCCAGATCCCCTTCGATGACCTGAAAATCCCCTACGCCGTCAAATGCAACCACGGTTGCGCCATGAATGTCATCGTTCGCGATCCGGCCAACGCCGACCGGGAGGCGATCATTGCCGAGATGACGGAATACCTTGGCCAAACCTATGGCGCCCGCAAGCTGGAGCGCAGCTATGCGCACATAGAGCGGCGGGTTTTCGTCGAAGCGCTTGTCGGCAAGGACCAGGATTATGACCCGGTCGACTACAAATTCTGTGTGCTGGCTGGCCACGTCGCCTACATTGTCGTCGTCGCCTTCCGTTCCACGGTCAAGAATACCGCCCACCTGGATCGCGATTGGCGCCCGCTGAACATCGTCCAGGGCGCGATCGACTCGAGCCTGGAAATTCCCCCTCCCAAGAGCCTGGCGCGGATGATCGAGGCAGCCGAGGCGCTCGGCTGCGAGTTCGACATGGTGCGTGTCGATTTCTACGAGGAGGAGGGGGAGCCGATCTTCGGAGAATTCACGGTCTACCCACGCAGCGGCTTGCTGCAATTCGACCCGGCTGCCTTCGACCGCGAACTGGGCGCGCATTGGGATATTGGCGCGTCAGCTTACCTCAGTCGTTTGCCCAGCCGATTTGCCCAACGATATAAGGCAACGCTGGTCGCCGCCGGCTATCTCGACGTTTGACGGCTACTCGGTGGCCTGCCACCCCGAAGCTCGAAGAGCGAAGGGTGGTGCGGAGAACCCATACGATTAGAGATCGAGGGGAACTGATAGCTCAGCAGGTCAATAGCCGTGATTTCGAAGTGCTGCCTCAACTGAGCCGTAGCGGTCATAGCGACGCCGCAGTCTTCATCGAGCAAGTTTTCGGCGCGCTTCCTGCTGCGACTCGGCCGATTACCGCTAAGGTTACCGGCAAGCTCTCCCACGTCCCGACTGGGTCGAGATCATTTGAAGAACTCTTTCAGCTTGTTGAGTCGACTGTCGCCAGAGGCCTTCCGGCCTTCAGGACACGCCGCCTCGCCGATCGTATCCTGCTGGATAAAGCGAGGTTCTCAGCCACCATTTTCTCGCTGAGTACCAGCGCGAACTCGGTCTGTTTGATGCGCTGCTGAGCATCAGCGAGTTGCATCGTGAAAAGATCGGTTGCCATTGTTGATCCGGGATCCGCGAGATTCATGATTGCGTAACACATGGCGGGCGAAATCGTTCCTGATTGTCGGGCGAAGCCGGTGCCGCAAAGGGCGGCTGAGTTTGAACTTCCCACCCGGCCAGACGTCCGCGAGCGCCAAGGCATCGAGAGCCCAGTGATCGGAGGGCCACGACGAGCGGGCGCAACCCGACCACTTAAGTGATCAGCCTCGCTACAGCCTTGACAGGTACAGTCGCGGCCTCATCAAGGGGAGGTATCAATGGTCTCGGCGATTGGAAACCAACATCGGCAGGCAGCTGAAACTCGACCGAAACCCGCAAAGACAGAACCGGGCGAAGGATTTGCGCCAGGCAAAAGCGCAGACAGCGTAGGACATCGCGCCAAGGCAATGGCGGCAGAAAGTGGCGACACGGATTCTGGCGCCCAGGGGCGCGCCGCATCGACAATCGCCAGGATGGATATCACCGTTTTGGCTCCACAGAGCGAAGAGCCGCCTTTGGAGTAGCCCGGGCGGCCGTGCCGCTGCCTCAGTCCTTGTGCAGCACAACGCGCGCTGGCTACGCTCGGTGGCCATCGTCGTCTCGAAACACTTCGGGCGTTGCACTGCCGCGAGCCGCCTTCGCTGCTGGTCGAGGGGCTGTAACCCTTGGTGAGGCCGGCATCGCCTCGCCGGTCGTTGCGAGCCCACATCGGGCGGCCAAGCGACCTTCCCTGTGTCGGTCTCTATTTGATACTAGGGGACGGCGGTTTCATCACGGGCAATTGCAGCTGGTCAATGGTTGCGACGATGCCGGCGGCAATGGCTTCCGCCTCATGGATCAGTTCCGGACCATAGAGCCCATTGACCATCTCTTCGCTCGGCAGCACGCCAGGAGGACAGTGCTCTTCCATTGTGCGCCGGATGAGCGTCAGCGCTGCCCGGCATTGGTCGGCTTCGATCTTCATAGCCCTTCAAACATCCAATTCGTCTAAAATGTTCCGGAACTAATTTAGCGATAGCTAATTGAAGTCGTGGTTCTGCGAGTCAGTGCATGCGTCTGAAATTCATCAAGCCCATGGAACCCGAACTGGTCGACACGCCGCCGATGGGCGATGATTGGATTCATGAGATCAAATTCGATGGCTACCGCACCCAGGTCATCAAGGATGATGACGGGATTCGGCTGATCACCAAGAACGGTTATGATTGGACGGGCCGCTACATCCAACTTGCCGGTGAGGCGGAAGCGATCGAGGCGAAAGACTTCATCATCGACGGCGAGACCATTACGATCAATGAGGCTGGCCTATCCGACTTCCATGCGCATCAATCAGCCGCGACCAGCCGCAAGCCGTCGCGCGATCTGTATCTGCCAGCATTCGACCTCTTGCATCTGAACGGGCATGACTTGCGGGACACGCCGGTGGAAGACCGTCGCGAGATCCTCCGGGCGTTGATCCCGGACGGCGGCCGAATCCAGTTCAGCGAAGCGATGCCGGGCACTGGCGACGCCGTCTTTCATCTGGTCGACCAGGCTGGGCTTGAAGGTATCGTTTCTAAGCGGAAGGGCAGCAAGTATCGGTCGGGTCCGACGACGAACTGGCGCAAGATCAAGTGCTATGCCGAAAAGGAGATGGACATCATCGGCGTGCAGCGCGAGGCCGGCAAGCCTGCCATGGTGCTGATGGCCGACAAAGGCCACTATGCCGGCGGCGCCTTCGTCACCTTCAAGGCGGACAAGCGCCAGCGCCTATGGGACCGCGTGCAAGGCAAGATTGGCGGGCCGGCGCCGAAAGGGCTCAAGAGTGACAAGGCCGAATGGCTAAAGCCGGGCCTGGTCGGCCGCGTGCGGTTCCTAAAGGGCGAGGAGAAGCTTCGCCATGCCAAGCTGCTGGATTTCCGGGAGGAGACTTAGCCCGGAGGCTTGTCCCGGGGCTGTGCCGGTCCTGTCCCGTTCCACTGGATGAACTTCGCCCTCTGGCCGGTGATGGTCTCGATCGACTTCAACAGGGGTCCATGGACCTTACGTAGAGCTTGGTAGTGCTCGCCGTGGTACGCCAGGAGCGGCCCGACGATGCTCTTGTGCAGCGCTTCGGCTGCCGCCAGGAAGCGCTCGATTTCAGCCCGGGAAAGTTGTTCCGAAGGTTTGGTTCTGGCCATTGGCGCTCTCCATTGAGGGGTCGCCGCAACGAGGACTATAATCCTACATGCCGGACTGCCTGACAAGAGGGCTCGCCGGCCTTACCCCGCAGGTAGCAGTAGGGCGACGGCGCCAAGCGCAGCATCAGGAGCAACCACCAGCAAAGATGAGCAACGGCAGGCCCGGCGACCTCCTTTGGCACACGGGACAAACAAGAAGGTCGCCGAGCCTTACCGGCGCTGCTTTGTGAGGGAGACGACGCCGGATGAGATGAGAGTATGCGATCGTGCTAATCTCCGCGAACCATGCGAACGAAGGAAAGCCTTGTGGCACCGACGTTGAGATCAAGGTCGGCGGGGCGCTGATCGCTGCGGCAGGATTCTTCCAAAGCGGTAGTGAGTCCAGAGCGGAACATTAGCGTCGGCTAACGGTTAATTCGGCAGTGTTCCGAACCGTGATTGGTAGAGCGATGGTGACGTTTCATCTTGTCTATTTTTCCGGCCTGACGGCAGACCAGCTGCTAGGCAGCGCCGTTTCTATCCTGGCGTGTTTGCTGCTTTATAACGCTCTGGCTACGGACGCCTAACTGATAGGTCGGCCAGCGGCCCGGCATCCTTGGCAGCCGGCGATTGCCATCCCGATGCCAACTTCAAGACCTATCACGAGGCCAAAGACAAGCTTGCCGACGAAATCAATGGCGAGGGCCGGACAGGACGCCACACGTCCAGGCAGGGCTCTCTGAGGGCATTGGCGATGCCCGTTGCCTCAAGGTGGCGAGCTTTTTTAGTTAATAGGCCTCCGCGCTGGGCAATCTGTTCCGAGAGCTTCTGTGATGCCTCTATGACGCGGCAAACCTTGGAAAAGGTTTCCGTGGCAGGACCGGGGTACGATTCTAACCAACTAGGGCTGTATAGGCCACTAGCGCCCGACGATCCGGCTAATCATGTCGTCGTCAGGTGCGCTGTCGGTGAATTCCCGTAGGAGCGCCTTCGCGTGGTCTACCCAATGCTCTTCAGCCAGGTTCAGCTCCCGAACGGATCTCCTGAAGGTCTCGCACACCACATCGAAATCGAAGGCGTCAATGCTGTAGCCTTCCTCGTCATGGTCCATCGGCCGCCTCCCCCAATGGGGGAAACTGTACGGAATCGTACGAAGCAAGTGCAACGGCATTCAAAAGCAATTGGCTGATGCCGCCCGATCGTTCCACAATGTGTTGCTAATATGCAGCACCGACTGAATCTCCGATCAGCGGCACTTGTGGTTGGTTCCAACAGCTGCACGTTGACGGCAAGATGCCAAAGCCAACGACATGCGGGCGACGAAGATGGACAAGCGACAAAACACAAGAAATGTTGAGTTGGTCGGTCTTCTGGCCGTGCCGTTGTCAGTTCTAATCACGCTGCTGATAGCTGGAATGATCCTTTGCTGAAATGTTTGAGTGGCAAAAGGCTGGGGCGGCGGGTTTTTCCCCTTTGAAAGAAGTCACGATGTCCCTATCCGTCGAACCCCCGATATTGCCAGAGGATAGCCCAGACCGTGAGGTGAACTGTGAAGTCGCATTAGAAGCCGCGTTTGCGGCCTTGGTGACTGCGTCAGAAGCGCAAGGTTGGACGCCACAGGAAACGGCTGCAACTCTTCTTAAAATCGCGACGGAGCATGCCCACCGGGTTGAGGCCGCTGCGGCCCCAGCCGGCTCCCGTTCTGCGGCCACATCCTGATCTCATAATGACCGTCAAGGCCGGACGACGGGTATTTCTCATGTCGGCCTTCATTGTAAGTTCCGGTACTTCGGAAGGCATCCTCGATGTCGACATGCTCCATAGCGTATGAAGAGCTACCAGCACGCTTGTAATATTGCTTTTGATCGCTGCGATGTGGTCGACGTTCCGACCGTGGCACGTCGATGACTATGAACTCGGCGTTTTGGTCGGCATTCGATGCAAATCCAGCGACACGGATACCGTCGTTTTTCGGATGCAGTAGATCCCCAACTGCCGAGCTTACGACCGAAGGGGCTACTTTCCAGTTCGGGATTGGCTCAGCGCAGTTGCGCAGTCAGCCCCGTCACTGTTCTTACGGCAGCCAATACCGAACACCAAAACTCCAGCATGGCAGTTCCCGGCTTTGTATTCCGGCTCTACGGCTACCCGCGTCAGCCTTTTCTATGGTAGCCAGTGAGTTCTTACAGAACGAATCCTAAGCATTTCAATTGGTGCGGACGACGGGAATCGAACCCGTACGATCAGAGATCGAGGGATTTTAAGTCCCTTGCGTCTACCAATTCCGCCACGTCCGCAGGCCAGCCCTTTTCAGACGCCAGCGAAAACCCGTCAAGCCATCTTTTGCCGAGTGTCGGACTCATGAAAGGTGGTTCGTGATTTCAAAACAATTGGTTGTTGCCAAAATCTCAGTCGCCGAGAAGGCTCAGAATTTGTAGCTGAGATTGATACCGACCGCGTTCAGCTTCACATCCTGATCGCGATCGTTGAAGGGTTCCGCCACGTCATAGTGCTCGGAGCCGAAATCGTAATAGCGATATTGCGCGCCGACGATGAATTTGTCGGTCAGCGCATAGTCGACGCCGGCGCCCAAGGTCCAGCCGACATTCGTGCGTGTGCCGGCGAACGACGCGCCCGCGACTTGCGAAGTTTCGATGCCGGCAAAGGCGACGCCGCCGACGCCGTAGACCAGCACGCGGTCCATGGCGAAGCCCGCTTTGGCGTCGACAGATCCGAACCACTTGATGTCCGTGCGGAATGTGCTTCCAAGGCCTGATACGGCCGTACCGTCGACGGCGGAATAATTGAGCTCCGCCTCGGCGCCGAGCACTGCCTGGTCGAACTGCCACAGGCCGGCGACATGGCCCCCGACGAAACCGCCGTCAATGTCGGGCGAGATGGAAAACGGCGCGCCTTCCGTCACTGATATGTCGGACTGGCCCCAGCCGTAGCCGGCCTGCAGGCCGGCATAGTAGCCGGTCCAGTCGAAGCCTGGTTCGGTCATCGGCACCGCCATCGGGTCGGCGGCGAACGCCGGCCCGGCCAGAGCAATCAGAAATCCGGCACTGGCAATCGTCAGACAGCGCATCGAGTTCTCCGAAAAGGCGGTTCAGAAGGCGCCTTGTCGGAAGGTAATCCTATTCGCCGCAAAACGGAACCCATTGTTCAACAATCGGAATGCACCCGTTGCTGTGCTGGGTGCTCTAGCTGGGGGCGCTATTTGGCGTCAATGAAGTCCAGCGCCGCCTGGCTATATTCGTCCGGCGCCTGCAGCATGGCGAAATGACTGGCGTTGGGCAGGATGATGAGCTTGGCGCCCGGAATGACGGAGGCCATGTATTCGGTGTGTTCGCGCTTGATCGCCTCGTCATGGTCGCCGGCAACGATCGCGGTCGGCGTGGTTATCTTGCCGAGCTGTTCCTTGGTCCAGGCCGGCTCCGACTCCCACATGTGGCTGATCTGCGCCACGAAGGCATCGTACTGGTCGGGAGTCTTCGACAGTTTCTTGTAGTCGCGGCCCGAGCGGTCGATATAGGCGGCAAAGGTCTTGTTGGTCAGCACACCCGGATCGACGCCATCGGTGGTGACGTTGGCGGCCTGCGCAAAGAGCCGTGTCAGCCGCTCCGGATGATGCAGCGCGATGTCGATGCCGATAATGCCCCCGTCGCTCCAGCCGACAAGAGCGGTCTTGTCGATCTTGAGATAGTCGAGCAGCGCAAGATAGTCCGACGCCATGAGGTCATAGCCGTAAGCTTGCTCGGTGCGGGTAGAACGGCCATGGCCGCGGCTGTCGGCGATGATAACCATGCGCGTCTTGGACATCGTCGCCACCTGGCTTGCCCAGATGTCGCCATGGCCAAGGCCGCCATGGATCAGGAGAATCGGATCACCGGCGCCGAAAACGGCATAGTACATCTGAATGCCGTTGACCGGCGCATATCCGCTCTGATCCGGTTTGGGCATCGCCGCCGGCTCCGGCAAGGTCTGCCAACGCTCCTCGGCGGATGCAAAGCCGGACGAGATCAGGAACAGGGTGACGAAGGCGAATGCTTTCAGGAACCGGATCATGACTTCACCTCAGGAGGTTTCGGGCTCATCACAACAAAAACCCGCCTCGCGGCGGGTCGTCGGCGCAAATCAGCACCATAGCCAGAATGGTAGCATAAGTGGCGGCACAAGCCAAACTGAATGACCGCACCGCTGATGCGTGCCCTCGGGGTGAGCAGGTGCGGCGCATCCGCCCGGGCGAATTCTCATCGACCGGATTTCGTCCGTGATCGCTGGCCAAAACCTTGCCGGCTTGGCACAGTCGGGCAAACAGGAGTCTTTCATGGCGAAGCAGCCGTCGGCGACGAAACCCAAGCCCTGGACCGAGATGGCGACGCATCTGGTCGATGTCGCGACGGGGCGCAAGCCTGCCGATCTCGTCATTCGCAACGGCCGCTGGGTGAACGTGCACTCCGGCGAAATCATAGCCGGCACCGACATCGCCGTTGCCGGCGGCCGCTTCGCCTATTGCGGGCCGAATGCCAGCCATGCCATCGGCCAGGGCACCAAGGTGGTCGACGCCGGCGGCCGCTATCTGGTGCCCGGCCTGTGCGACGCGCATATGCATGTCGAGAGCGGCATGGTGACGGTCACCGAGTTCTGCCGCGCCGTCATTCCGCACGGCACCACCTCGATGTTCATCGATCCGCATGAGATCGCCAACGTGCTGGGCCTACCCGGCGTGCGGCTGATGCATGACGAGGCCGTCGCCATGCCGATCAACGTGCACGTCCAGATGCCGTCCTGCGTGCCGTCGGCGCCGGGTCTGGAGCATGCCGGGGCCGAACTGACGGTCGCCGATGTCACCGAGGCGATGACCTGGGAAAACATCAGCGGGCTCGGCGAAGTGATGAATTTTCCCGGTGTCGTGGCCAACGATCCGGTGATGTCGGGCGAGATCGCCGCCACGGTGCGAGCGGGCAAGACGGTCGGCGGCCACTATGCGTCGCGCGATCTCGGCCTGCCGTTCCATGGCTATGTCGCCGGCGGGCCGGAGGACGACCATGAAGGCACACGCGCCGAGGACGCAATCGCCCGTGTGCGCCAGGGTATGAAGGCAATGCTGCGGCTGGGCTCGGCCTGGTACGATGTTGCCTCGCAGATCAAGGCGGTGACCGAGAGCGGTCTCGACCCGCGCAACTTCATCCTGTGCACCGACGACAGCCATTCCGGCACGCTGGTGCATGAAGGCCATATGGACCGGGTGGTGCGCCACGCCATCCAACAGGGATTGAAGCCGGTGACGGCGATCCAGATGGCGACGCTGAATACCGCCCAGCATTTCAAGCTGGAGCGCGAACTGGGCTCGATCGCGCCGGGACGGCTGGCCGATCTGCTGATCGTCTCCGATCTTGCCGCCATGACCATCGACGAGGTCTATGGCCGCGGTATCAGGCTGGCCAAGGGCGGCAAGCTCGAGATCGACATTCCGGCCTATGATTACCCCAAATCGGCGAAGAACACCGTCAAGCTCGGCAAGAAGCTGAAGCCAGGCGACTTCGACATTGCGGCGCCCAAGGGCGCCAACGAGGTGCGGGTGCGGGTCATCGGCGTGATCGAAAACCAGGCGCCGACGCGGGCGCTGGAGGCCGACCTGCCGGTCGAGGACGGGCTGGTCGCCATGGACCGCCGCAACGACATCTGCCAGATCGCGCTGGTCGAGCGCCACCGCGGCACCGGCGGCGTCACCAATGCCTTCGTCTCAGGCTTCGGCTATATGGGCGACTGCGCCATGGCGTCGAGCGTCGCACATGATGCCCACCACATCATCTGCGTCGGCACCAACAAGGAAGACATGGCGCTGGCCGTCAACCGGCTGGGCGAGGTCGGTGGCGGCGTGGTGCTGTTTTCAAAGGGCAAGGAACTGGCGCTTGTCGAAATGCCGATCGCCGGGCTGATGTCGGACGAGCGCGCCGAAATCGTGGCGGCCAAGGCCGAGAAACTCACCGAAGCAATGCGCAAGATGGGCTGCTCGCTCAACAACGCCTACATGCAGCACTCGCTGCTGGCGCTGGTCGTCATTCCGGAGCTCAGGATTTCCGATGTCGGCCTGATCGACGTGACGACGTTCCAGAAGGTCGGTTTGTTTATCTGAGATCAGCCCCGGTGCTTGGCTCTCATCCGCCGGTGGCGATGGTCAGCACCTTGAATGGCGTGGTGATGATGATCTCGGCGACGGATCCGACTGCCTTGCCGAGGCCTCGGCCGAGATTGTCGATCTGGCCCTGCGTGGGTTCGTCCGATGCCAGGCCGGCTGGAGCGCGCAGACGGTCGCCGAGCAATTGCACCAGGAACGGGTTGTCGGCGAATTTGGCGTGGTTCAGGCGGTCGCCGCCCTTGATCTGGCTGAGGTCGGCCACAACGACGCCGTAACTGGCAATGTCGGCGGCGTTGCCGTAGTCGCCGACGCGCGGCTTGTCGCCGGATAGCAGGCTGGACAGTCTCAGAGCACGGTCGTCGGCGGAAAGCAGGATGACGAACGGCCTGTCGGGCTTGCCGTAGCGGATCATCTGCTTCTTGAAGACGTCGACATCGATATCGGGCGATGCCAGGACGACACGGCCGAGCTTGCCGTCGAGATCGCGGTCGCCGGTGATGGCGAGCTGGCGCAGCGCTTCCATCGTCACCCAGGTTCCCATCGAATGCGCGATGATGTCGATGCTCTTGACCTTTGTCTTGGCGAGCATCCTGAGCGTCGCCTCGAGGTCGTCGCGCGCGGCGTTGGCGCTGTCCTTGTCGTAGATATAGCCCGTGGTCTTGCCGCTCGAAGCCCACGAAAACAGGATCGGCGTGCCGGGATATTCGGTGTCGTGGGCGATCTGCGTCAGCCGGTAGACCCCATCGTCGAAGCCGTTGTTGAAGCCGTGGACGAAGACCAGCGCGCGGTCGCCATTCATGGTGATGTTGGCACCGACGGCCTTGGCGAATTGCGAGGCGTCGCCATAGTGGACGACGTCGGTGGCGGTGAATTGCTTGGCCGGGTTCGAATTTGCCGAGCCCTTGGCGCGCTCGATGGCGCCGACCTGGTGGACCGTCGGCACGGTGACGTCGACGCGGGCGTAGCTGGTGGTCAGCGAGCGATCGCCATCGAACACCTGGCGTGGGTCCTTGGTCGCCTGCTTGCGGGTGGTGGCGACGAAGATTTCGTGGGTGGCCGCGATGTCGGAGGCAGGCACCGAAACCGTCGTCTCGTTCAACAGGTCATGGGTGTTGGGGCCGGCGCAGCCGGCGGCAGCTAGCGCGAACGCAAGGACCAGGACAGTCTTCCATCGCTCGTTCAAGCGGGCTCCCGCTGGCGCATTGGCGCCGATTTCAATGTCGTAGAGGCAGAGACCGGCCCGGTCCAGTTGAAAGTGATCGGGCCGAGCGGCATTCGCGACCTCACGCGGCGACGGTCGCCGCAAGGCAACAGCCTTATTGTCCGAGCGCGCTGATGCGGTCGGTCACCGTCTGGTCGCTGGCAAAGCCGTCATCCTCGCGCAGCCGTTGGCCGATCATCTTCACCAGTTCGGGATTGTCGGCGAACTTGGTGTGGTTGAAGCTGTCGCCTCCCTTGACCTTGGAAAGGTCGACCACGGTGACGCCATAAGCGGCGAGGTCGGCGGCATCCTTGTAGTCGCCGACGCGTGGCCGCGAGCCTGCGATCAGGCCTGAGAGCCGCAGCGCCCGGTCGTCGTCGGAGAGCAGCAGGATGAACGGCTTGTCCGGCTTGCCGTAGCGGCGCATCTGGCTCTTGAAGACGTCGACGTCGATGTCCGGAGAGGCCAGCACGACATCGCCGAGCTTGCCGCCGAGATCGCGGTCGCCGGTGATGGCCATCTGGCGCAGCGTTTCCATGGTCACCCAGGTTCCGAGCGAGTGGGCGACGATGTCGATGCGCCGCGCGCCGGACTGCTGCAGCATGCGCAATGTCACCTCCAGCTGATCGCGGGCGGCGCTGGCGCTTTCCTTGTCATACACATAGTCGGTGGTTCTGGCGCCCGATGCCCAGGAAAACAGCACCGGCGTGCCGGGATAGCCGGAATCGTGGACGATCTGGGTCAGGCGGTAGACCGCGTCGTCGAAGCCGGTGTTGTAGCCATGCACGAAGACCATGACGCGGCCGCCGCGCGCGGCGATGTCGGCGTTGAGCGCGCTTGAGAATTGAGGCTGCGCATCGTAGCCGACGACCTCGGAAGCCATGAAGTATTTCGCCGGGTCGTTCGACTTGCCGCGCGAGCGGCGCTCGATCTGGCCGGTCTGGTGGACGCCGGGAACGGTGACGGTGACGCGGGCGTAGTTAAGCGTCGCCGAGCGTTCGCCGTCGAAAACTTTGTTGGGATCGTCGGATTTCTTGCGTGTGGTGGCAATGAAGATCGAGTGATTGCCCGAGATTTCGGTCACCGGCGTGGACATGACGGCGCTGCCGAGCAGTTCCTCGGTTTTGCGGCCGCCGCAGCCGGCGATCAACAGGGCAAGTGCAAGAATGCAAATCGTCTTCAAACGCACGTCAAAAATTCCACTCCGGCCAAAAGGCCCATATACCCCCGCGGCACCTCCCGGACAGTGAGAGTGCGGCAGAAGTAAGTCGTGTCCAGCCGAAATGTGGTCAGCGTCGAGCCACGGTCATCGCACTGTTGCGCGAAAGCCAGAATGGCGGCAGGAACGCAGGGATGTTGGAGAAGGGCAATACCTCGGGCTTGAGCCTGATGCCGAGCACATCGCCCATGAAGGCGCGGCGCGCCTCGATGCGGCGCCATGCCTCGGGATAGCGGGCCGCGATCTCCTCGCGCAACGCCTCATCGGCAAGCGCGATACCGTCCTCGATGTTGGTGGTGAAATAGCTGGTTCCGGTCGCCGGAATGATGTCGACCTGCAGCGCCATGCCGGACCGCAGCTTGATGTCCGAGCCGGAAAACACCGGCGAATGCATCCATTCGTCGATATGGACGAGATGGCCGGGATTGAGCGAGACGCCGAAGAACGGGTCGCCTATGCGGTCGTGCACGGCTTTCCAAAGCGCTCCGCCGGCAACGCCTATGCCGATGGTCTCGTACCAGTCGACGACGGCGGCGAAATAGGGCGCTACCAGCTGTTCGACATAGTCGCTTATCTCGCGCGGCAGTTCGGCCGCGCTCTCGACCAGGAAGCCGGCGCGGGCGTTGAGCGAGCCCTGGATGCCATAGGCCATGGTGACGGGATCGCCGCGCTTGATGATGTCGAGGCGCGGGCTAGGCAAGCCGTAGGGCGCACGCCTGCCGGCGGACAGCATCGGGTGGCAGCACAGGGGCAGGCCGTTGATCCCCATCAGCCGCGCGGCCTGCAATTCGCTCATGCCGGGCTCAATATTCCCAAGCACGTTGCGCAGGCCCTGCGAGGAAAAGGTCGCGGCGAATTCGAAGGACGCCAATTGGTCTGCCTCGTTGATGGCGCGTAGGCCGTCGGATGGGTTCATCAACAGGTTGGCGGCGTTGACCACCGCGCCTCTGTCGCCGGCCAGTGTGCGCAGCGTATCGGCGATGAAGGACGGCAGGTCGAGCGTCGTCTCGCCAACGCCGCCATCGCCGGGCCCGAACGGCTTCCAGCCGATGGCGCCGATCTTCTGGCCGGCTTTCAGGCCGCAGGCGGCAAGAGTGTCGGCAAGTGAGGCGGAGCGGTCGCGTGGCTGCGCCGGCAGCGAGAAGGTCTGGTAAAGGACGCGCTCGTAAGGCCCGTCGCAGATTTCGGCATAGCCCCAACCCTCATTGCCGACGAGAAGCTTTGGCTGGCTGCCGGGAACGATGACCAGCAGCGTCTCCTCGAAACGCGGATCGTAACCACTGAGATAGGCGACATTGGCCGCGTGCTCGCGGTCGCCATAGACGGCGAAGGCGTCGAGCCCGGCCTCGGCGCCGCGCGCCAGCAGAGCCTCGATGCGCGCTTCGTAGGTCCGCCGCTGAACTAGCGGCATCACTGTTGGCTCGCCGAATTCAGGAAGGTCTACGGTCTTCAGGGCGACAGCCGAAACAGGCATGAGGATGGCTCCAGTGGATTTCCTGCTGGCGCGCCAAAGCGGCCGCGCCGCATCGGTGGCTGCAAACGGCGAATTGTGCAATAGGCTTCGCCTTCGAACCATTCGATCCAGAGGTGACGGCGCCATGAACAGTTTCTCCTTCCGTGTCGCCACCGCCGCAGCCGCGATCCGCGAGATCTTTCCCGAAACGCCGCTGCAGGAAAACGACTATTTGTCGAAGAAGACGGGGGCTCGGGTGCTGTTGAAGCGCGAGGATCTTTCGCCGGTGCGCTCCTACAAGATCCGCGGCGCCTTCAACTTTTTCCGCAAGGCGCTGGCCGCAGGCAACGAGGCCGAGCTGTTCGTCTGCGCCTCGGCCGGCAACCATGCGCAAGGCTTTGCCTTCGTCTGCCGCCATTTCGGCAAGAAGGGCGTGGTCTTCATGCCGGTGACGACGCCGCAGCAAAAGATCGACAAGACGCGGCTGTTCGGCGGCGATTTCGTCGAGATCAGGCTGGTCGGCGACTTCTTCGACGACTGCTACCGCGCCGCCTTCGAATTCACCGAAAGTTCCGGCGCGCATATGGTGCCGCCCTTCGACCACAAGGACATTATCGAGGGGCAGGCGACGGTCGCCTATGAGATCGCCGGCCAGATGCCGGGCGCGCGCATGCCCGACATCATCATGCTGCCGGTCGGCGGCGGTGGCCTGGCCGCGGGGGTGACGCACTATTTCGCCGATCAGCAACGTGACGCGCGCTACGTCTTTTGCGAACCGGCCGGTGCGCCGAGCCTGCATCAGAGCCTGGCCGGCGGCAAGCGCGTCCGGCTCGCCAATGTCGACGATTTCGTCGACGGCGCGGCGGTGGCCGAGATCGGCCGCGAGCCGTTGCGCCACCTCAAGGAGTTCGCCGCTCAGGCGGTGCGGCTGATCCCTGAGAACCGGCTCTGCGCCACCATGATCGAGATGCTCAACATCGAAGGTGTGGTGCTGGAGCCGGCCGGTGCCTTGGCGATCGACGCGTTGAAGGATTTTTCGCGCAAGGAAATCCGCGGCAAGACCATCGTCGCGGTGGTGTCGGGCGGCAATTTCGATTTCGAGCGGCTGCCCGACGTGAAGGAGCGGGCGCTGCGCTTCGAGGGGCTGAAGAAATATTTTATCATCCGCTTTCCGCAGCGGCCGGGCGCGCTGCGCGACTTCCTCGAACTGCTCGGTCCCGACGATGATATCGCCCGCTTCGAATATTTGAAGAAATCGGCACGCAATTTCGGCTCTGTGCTAATCGGCATCGAAACCAGGGACCGGCGCAATTTCGACCTGCTGAAGGCGAATTTCGAGGCCGAGGGCGTCCACTATCAGGACATCACCGACAACGAGACCCTGGCCGGGTTCATCATATGAGCGGTGCCGTGTTCGTCGCGCTGTTTTCCGGGATCAATGTCGGCGGCAACCGCATCGTCAAGATGGCGGAGTTGCGGGCGTTTTTCGAGGCGCTCGGCTTCACCGATGTCGCCAGCTATGTGCAGAGCGGCAATGTCGTGTTCCGGGCCACGAAGGGCGACGCCGCCACGCTGACCAAACAGATAGAGGCGGCCTTCGAGAAAAAATGGGGCTTTCACTCGCGCATCCTGGTGCGCGATCTCTCCTGGCTCGAACGGCTGGTGAAGGAGAATCCTTATCCGGAAGTCGCCGGCGATCCGACCAAGCTCCATGCCTATACGCTGGAGCGCCAGCCGACGGCGGACGAGATCGCCAGGCTTGCCGAAAAATGCACCGGCCCGGAAAGCTTCGAGGTCAAGGGCGACGTGCTCTACCTCAAGGCGCCAGACGGGCTCGGCAAATCGGTGTTCGCCGGGCTGATCCCGCGCACGTTGAAAGTGCCAGGCACCGCGCGCAACTGGCGGTCGGTGCTGGCGCTGCTGCAGATGGCGCGTTCGCTTTGAATCGCTTAGATCTGCGTTGCGGGCGCGATGCTAATTAAGTCTCGGCTAAACAGTTGTTTTTCTGCAACAATTTCCGATTTTCCGGCCTGGGCAGCTTAATGAATACTGCATGTCTGTGCTATGCTCTTTCCGACTGCATTGGGGAGTTTCATGAAACGTCTGCTTCTCGCATCCACTTTCCTGATTTCGGCTTGCGGCGCGACGTTCGCCGCCGACGTGATTGAGACCGTACCGGCAGGGTTTGTCTGGTCGGGTGGCTATGTCGGCATCAACGCCGGCTATGGCTGGGGACGCGGTGACGCGGTCGACCAGACGGATTCCTTCTTCGACGAGGAGCTTGGTCAGACCCATGACGTCGATACCGACGGCTTCCTCGGCGGCGTTCAGGCCGGTTACAACTGGCAGTCCGGAGCATTCGTCTATGGCGTCGAAGCCGATCTGGGCTATCTCGGCCTCGACGGCGACAGGACTATCGTCGAAGAGCCGGACAATTTCGGATCGGCGAAACTGGGCGTCTATGGCGATCTGACGGCACGTCTGGGCTACGCCACCGACAGGCTGCTGATCTACGCCAAGGGCGGCGCGGCGGCGACTCACTACAAAATGAGTTATGGCGATACTTTCGATTTTGACGGGGTGCCCGACCCGGACAGCAGCGCATCGAGGAGCGGAGGCCGCTTCGGCTATACGATCGGTGGCGGTGTCGAATGGGCCTTCGCCGACAAATGGACCACGAAGCTGGAATACCAGTACTTCGACTTCGGTAAGGTCCGTTTGACAGATATCGAGGGCAACGACGCAAAGGTGAAGATCGACGCCCATACGATCAAGATCGGCCTGAACTACAAGTTCTGATCGATCCGTCGTTCCGACGGCGTCGCAACCAAGTGACGCCATAACGTCACCCGAGGCTGGCAGCTTCCGGCGTTCGGCGTTGCGGCTGACAGCAGATCAGGTCGCCGGAGCCTGCTTCCACTCGAAAGTCAGCTCCTCGCGGAAGGCAAAGCGCTTGATGTGATCGGCAACGACGCTCTGCATGCGCTCCAGCGATCCGCTTTCCTCCGTCGACACAGTGATATGCAGCGCTGCCGCATCGGCATCCATGACAGTGCGGCCGAGCGACAGATCGATGGTGCCGTGGTTCGGATCGAACTCGACGGGAAATTTGTGCGCCCAGTGCTTGCACAACTGCTGCAAATAGCGGCTGGCATACGCGGTGGTGACATCGGCACGGCTGGTCGGCATGAACGAATTCTCCTGGATGAGGCACTGGCTTTGCTTGGCTGGCGCGACAGGCAGGTAAATAGGTGCCGTTGGTCGAAATGGCAAAGGCGGCCGGCTTGTCGGCGCGGCCGCCTCGCTCAAGATGGCGTGATCGCTACCAGGTGCCGGTGTTCGGCATCGATGCCCACGGCTCGGCCTTGGGTTTGGCCGGGCCCTTCTGCAGCAGTTCGAAGGAGATGCCGTCCGGCGACTTGACGAAGGCCATGTTGCCGTCGCGCGGCGGCCGGTTGATGACGACGCCATTGTCCATCAGATGCTGACATGTGGCGTAGATGTCGTCGACCTCATAGGCGAGATGGCCGAAATTGCGGCCGCCCTTGTACTCCTCCGGATCCCAATTGTAGGTCAGTTCGATCAGCGGCGCCTTCTCAGTGATGCCGCTTTCTACATCCTCGGGGGCGGCGAGGAAGATCAGCGTGAAGCGGCCCTGCTCGTTTTCGTAGCGGCGCACTTCCTGAAGGCCGAGCTTGTTGCAGTAGAAATCGAGCGAGACATCGACGTCGGCGACACGGACCATTGTGTGGAGGTAGCGCATGGGATTTCCTCGGGGATGTTTGGGTTGCGAGGCAACATAAGGTCCACCCCGCCGAAGGGCAACGAGCATCGGACTGGAAAAGTGGTCACCGGTTTTGGAAAAATCAGATTGCTCTGACAAAGCGCCGGACACAAGTGGTTGCCGATTTCGGCAAAATCCGATGCAAATTGCCGACCGGTTGACCGCCTTGATGGATCGCCATTGCAGTCGGCAGCGACGCCGGCAAACAACAAGTCAGCTATTCCTGTATTCAACCGTGAAAAAAGGCACGGCAGGTCTTGCACACCCCGGAAGCGGCGGTGTTAATCTAATGTCAAGAATCACTTGCGGTTTTCTTGAAAAAAGGGGGCGTTCTTATGGGGGATAAGGCCTCTTTCACGAGGCGGGATGAGAACCTTGACGACGCCCTGAAGCGCGACAGTGGCGGCGATACCGCCGACCTTGTCGAAATCGCCGGCGCCATCAAATGGTTCGACGTGGCCAAGGGCTACGGTTTCATACTACCCGATGACGGTTCTTCGGGCGACATCCTCCTCCATGTCACCTGCCTTCGAAAGGACGGTTTTCAGACTGCATTGGAGGGCGCGCGTGTCGTGTGCCTTGTCAAGCACGGCGACCGTGGTTTGCAGGCGTTCCGGGTGCTGTCCATGGACACCGCCACCGCGGTCCATCCGGCCGAGATGCAGGAACAGCGCACCCATGTGGCGGTGACGCCGGAAAGCGGGCTCGAGCGGGCGCTGGTTAAGTGGTTCAACCGCACCAAGGGCTTCGGCTTTCTGACGCGCGGCGAGGGCACCGAGGATATCTTCGTCCATATGGAGACGCTGCGCCGCTATGGCATCACCGAGCTCAGGCCCGGACAGGTCGTGCTGGTGCGTTTCGGACGCGGTGACAAGGGCCTCATGGCTGCCGAGATTCACCCCGATATGGGCACCTTGCCGGTCGCGCATTAGGACGCGAGCCCTCCTGAGGAAATCAGGACGGCTCTTTCTTGGTTTCACCACGATCTTATCCGAATACCTGAGACCACTTTTAGGGATCATGGTCTTTGGTCGAGGATTTCCAATGGCGTACAGGAACTGGCTGACAGCGGGCGCGCTCTGCGTCATCGTTGCGGTAGCCGCAGGCGCTTACTTCTATTCCGGGCAGCCGACCGCATCCCAGCAGACGATCGCCGGCGGTCAGGCGATGATCCTTCCCGTCGATCCGACACCCTTGGTCGTGGCGACGAAAGGGGGCAATAAATCCTTTTCCATCGAAGTCGCCGACACCGACTCGGAACGCGAGGCCGGCCTGATGTATCGCCAGGATATGGCCGACAATCATGGCATGCTGTTCGTCTTCGAGATGCAGAAGCAGGTCGGCTTCTGGATGCACAACACGCCGATGCCGCTCGACCTGATCTTTGTTGGACAGGACGGCAAGGTCCGGGCCGTCAAGCACGGCACTCCATTGTCCGATGCAGTCATCTCGCCGGGTGTGCCAGTGCGCTTCGTGCTGGAGCTCAAGGCCGGCACCGCCGCCAAAAACGGCATCGACTATGGCGATCTGCTGCGCCATCCGGCCGTCGGCACGGTGTCCGGCCCCGGCATGCCGCCATCGGACAAGGGCAACGCGCCCACGCCCGGCGCCGGCTGAGCCGCTCCCGATGCAATTCTTCTCCCATGACGGGTTCGACTTCGCCTTCCTCGACCGCCAGCCGGCGTCGGGCGATGGCGATCCGGTGCTGATGATCCACGGCTTTGCCTCCAGCCACTATGTCAACTGGGTATCGCCCGGCTGGTTCAAGACGCTGAACGATGCCGGCTATCGCGCCATCGCCTTCGACAATCGCGGCCACGGCTCGTCGTCGAAAAGCTATGACGAGGCCGACTACACACCAGCCAAAATGGCTTCGGACGCGGCGGCCCTGCTCGACCATCTCGGCATCGGCCGCGCGCATGTCATGGGCTATTCGATGGGCGCGCGCATCGCGGCGTTCCTGGCGCTGTCGGATCCCGGCAAGGTGGCGACTCTGGTCTTCGGCGGGCTCGGCATCGGCATGGTCGACGGCGTCGGCGACTGGGACCCGATCGCCGAGGCGCTGCTGGCCGACGATCCGGCCGCCACCAGCCATCCGCGCGGCCGCTCCTTTCGCGCCTTTGCCGATCAGACGCGCAGCGACCGCCGCGCGCTGGCCGCCTGCATCGCCACGTCGCGCGAACTGCTCAGCGAACACGACATGACGCGCATCGCCCAACCGACGCTGATTGCGGTCGGGACGACAGACGATATCGGCGGCTCGCCCGACGAGCTCGCCGCGCTGATGCCGAACGCCAAGGTGTTTCACATAGACGGCCGCGACCATATGCTGGCTGTGGGCGACAAGACCTTCAAGCAGCGGGTTTTGGAGTTTTATGCCGAAAATCCGCTTTAACCGGTAAGCGATTTTTCGGGCGAAATGGATTGGGCGGCCGGCGAGGGGTGGCAAACAATGGCTCAATGGGGAAGAAGCGCCGACGCTCTGCCGGGCGCCGTCGTGACAAGCATGTTCGGCAAGCGTTCCGTCATCCTGGCGCTGCTCGCCTTCGGTGCCGGTGTGATAGCGCTGACCACAATGGTGGCGCTGCCGGCCCACGCATCCGAGCGTGCCCAGAACATCGCCACGGCTTTCTTCATGGCGGTTTTCCTGCTGGCAGGGCCGTTGGCGCATATTGCCGGATTGATTTTCGGGCTGATGGCGCTGGTGCGTTCGAACGATAGCCGCGTGCTTGGGGTCGTCGGCATCCTGCTCAACGGCGGCTCCCTGGCGGTTGGCTTCCTGCTGCTTGTGGCAATGGCATCGACGATCGGCGCTTTCACCTGATCGGGGACGAGTAATGGCCGGATGGGGAAGAAGCACGATAGCAATGCCCGGCGTGGTGGGGCGGAGCAGCTTGGGCAAACGCTCGGTGATCCTGGCCCTGCTGGCGTTCGCAATGGATGTTGCGGCGGTGGTCACGCTGGCGTTGATGCCAGGCGAGGCGTCGCTGGCCGCTCAAAACGTCCTCGGTGGGGTTTTTCTGGTGGTGTTTCTCGTTGCGGCGCCGCTGGCGCACATCACCGGCGTGGTTTTTGGCTTGATGGCACTGGGACGTTCAAACGACAATCATGTCCTCGGCATCGTCGGTATCCTCCTCAACGGGCTGTCGTTGGTGATCGGCCTGTTCTTTGTTTGGGCGGCGACCAAGTCCGTTGGCGCCTTCAGGTGATCGATCTTCGTCTGGCTTGCAGCCGGAGGCGGTGCCGCTTTGGTTGATCTTCTCGTCACCTACATGGAGATGCGCCCGCGCGATTTGGCGCCTGCACGCGTCAGCCCTGCAGCAGCGACCACGGTGGCGCCGGAAAGGCTGGACAGCGCCGCTTACATCGACCTCTACCGCGCTGTCGGCGAGCCGGTGCAGTGGGACCAGCGGCTGCGCATGCCGGCGGAAGACCTCGAGCGCCTGCTGGCGCTGCCCTCGACACATATCCATGTGCTGCGCGTCGAGGGCGTGGCCGCTGGTCTGTGCGAATTCAACGGCGTCGGCCAGCCTGAGGTCGAGCTGGTTCATTTCGGGCTGGTTCCCGCCTTCCAGGGTCGCAGGCTCGGCCCGTTCCTGCTCGACCAGGCGCTTCGCGCCATCTGGTCGCGGGCGCCGCAAAGGGTCTGGCTTCATACCGACACATACGACCATCCGGCCGCGCAATCGGTCTACAGGCGCGCCGGTTTCAAAGCCTATGCGCAGCGCATGGAGACATTTCCGGATTAGGATTTGAGCGTTTCTAGAGACCGCGCCAGGTTTTGCTTGGCCTGGGGCTCGAACCTGTGGCGGAATTCCTGCGAGTGAAAAATATGCTGGCGCGCGAGGAAAGTCTTGAGAATCGCGCCGCGGCCGGCGCGCCACATAGGCTCCTCGACCCAGCCATATTCGCGTCGGACCGCTTGTTCGTAGGCGTCGAAAGCGTCGGCTGACGCACCCAGTATCGCCAGGTCCATGTCGAGGAAAAGCGCTGCGTCGCGGAGGGCGTTCTCATCGGCAAGGCCCCGTGGTTGAAGGCTGGGCAGTTCATGCGTGGCAGTGGCGACGATCATCGCCGCGATGCGGCCGAGGCGCTCCGGATCGGTGCGGGCGGCAAGTTTGTCCTGCGCAAGTGCCGCACTCCTTGCCTCGTTGTCCTTGGCGCGGCTGTCATAGATGGCGTCGTGGAACCAGATTGCGGCTTCGACGGCGCCGGAATCATGCAGCGATGCTCGATATTGGTCCGCCAGCGCCAGCAACGCCTCGATATGGGCGAGGTTGTGATAGTGGCGATCCGGAGCTTGATAGAGCCGGCAAAGCGCGCGTTTCAGCGGGGCGTCGATCAAGGGTTCGTTTTCCATGGCGGCTTGAATTTCCGTGAACCAAATCCATTTCACCGAGCACTAAGGAAAATTGAGTTCAATCGTGCTATGATCTGGCTTATATGTGCCGCCGGAGAATAGGCAAGCGGCCAGGACGCAGGACAAGACGTCGATGAACAGCATCAGCATTTCCCGCCCCACAAAGGTGCAGCCGGTCGATCCGATCTGGCGTTCGGTCCGCGACGAGGCGATGGAAGCGGTCAACCGCGACCCGCTTCTGGCGGCGTTCCTCTATTCGACCATCCTCAACCAGGAGAGCCTGGAGGAAGCTGTCATCCATCGGCTCGCCGAGCGGCTCGCGCATCAGGACATCGGCTCCGACCTCATCCGCCAGACGTTCAAGTCGATGCTGGCCGACGACAAGGAATGGTCGTCGATCGTTCGTGTCGACATCCAGGCCTATTACGACCGCGATCCGGCCTGCGACCGCTTCATCATGCCAGTGCTCTATTTCAAGGGTTTCCATGCCATCCAGACGCACAGGCTGGCACATTGGCTGTGGAATCAGGGCCGCAAGGATTTCGCGCTCTATCTGCAGAGCCGCTCGTCCTCGGTGTTCCAGACCGACATCAACCCGGCCGCCCGCATCGGCAAGGGCATCTTCATCGACCACGCCACCGGCCTCGTCGTCGGCGAGACGGCGGTGATCGAGGACGATGTGTCGATCCTGCACGGCGTGACGCTGGGCGGCACCGGCAAAGCCGGCGGCGACCGTCACCCCAAGATCCGTTACGGCGTGCTGATCGGCGCCGGCGCCAAGATTCTCGGCAATATCGAGATCGGCCATTGCTCGAAGATCGCGGCAGGCTCGGTCGTGCTGTCGCCGGTGCCGCACAACAAGACGGTTGCCGGCGTACCGGCCCGCGTCGTCGGCGAGACCGGCTGCGACCAGCCTTCGCGGCAGATGGACCAGCTTTTGCCGTCGCAGTCGATGGACCAGGTCGTCAGCTTCGACATCTGATTTGCAACACCCGGCGTGCCGGACTGAGTCCGGTTGCCGGCGCCGTTGCCTCTGGAGCATGATGCCGAAAAGTGTGAAGCGGTTTTCGGACGACATCATGCTCTACCTCCTTGATTTAGAGGCGGATTTGGATTCGACCTGAAATCATCCGGCTCCAGGGTTCGCGTTCTATCCAACCGGCTTGCCTTTACATCGCCATTGTCGACGTGCCAGAAGCGCGTTCCAACGAGCAAGCCCGACGATCGGAGAAGACTTTTGAAGCCGGACGAAATCAGAAAGCTGGACGCCTATTTCAAGCGCGTCTTCCAGAATCCCAAACTCGAGGTGAAGGCGCGGCCGCGCAAGGAAGATTCGGCCGAGGTCTATGTCGGCGACGAGTTCCTCGGCATCGTCTTCAAGGACGAGGACGACGGCGACTATAATTTCTCGATGGCGATCCTCGACATCGATCTGGCCTGATCGCGGAACTGGGGATCGGAGTTGCCTATCTCCAACGAAGTGGGGAGATGAAGAGCAAGCCTCGGCGATCCTTCCCACCCCCCTCTGTCCTGCCGGACATCTCCCCCGCAAGGGGGGAGATCGGCAGTTCCTCGGCTCTTCTTCTGCAACCTCGATAATTGGCGAAAGCAGTGATGGGGGCGTAATCTCCCCCTTGCGGGGGAGATGTCCGGCAGGACAGAGGGGGGTGCTGTCCCGCCAACGTTCGTAAACTTCTGCGCCGCTTCGCTTCGCCCGAACAGAGGCAGGCTAGCGCCCGGTCTTCAGGACGCGCGTGGCCTCGGCGACGATAGCGGCGTCAAGCGCCGGCCAGTTGCCCAGCAACTCCCGGGGAAAGCGGTAGGTCAGGCTGAGGCTGTCGCCGACCTGGATGTCCCGCTCGCAGGGCGCCAGCGATTCCTCGGCGCTCGGTCCGCTCAGGCAGCGGGCGACGAACGGGTCCTTGCCGGCCCGGCCGGCGACCGCGAGCACCTCGTTGAGATAGCCTGATTTTTCCGTAAAACCGTAAATCGTCGTGCCGCCGGGGCCGGGCGCGCCGGGCTGGCTGATGAGCGCGCTATAGATCGGCGCGAAACGGCCGCTCATGTCGCGCGACATCATCTGCGGTTCAAACGACAGGAAGATGATGTTTTTGGCGGCCCCCGTGTGGTTGAAATCGTCGCGGGCGGCTTCGCTGTAGCCGTCCATCTGGGGATAGCGCAGATAGAGGTCGAGGCGCGAAGCGATGCCGTCGCGCCGCGCCTGCAGGAAGCGGATGGCGTTGGCCGGCACGGCAATGACATTGTTGCCGATCACTACCCTGTGGACCGTGATGTCGTCGGTGTAGCCGGCCATGGCGATCGAGCGGCCGAACCATTTTCCGCCAAGGCTGATCGCCAGCGACAGCAGCGCCAGTGCGGCAAAAGCATAGAACACCCGCTTCATCAGCACGGAATCGACGACGTTGAACTCTTCTGCGGTCGCTGCCTGCTTCATCGCAATCCCCATAGTCGCCGCCCTCTGTCCCTAGGCGGCACACATGCCGCGGCATGGCTCTTGCTGCGCTGGACGCGACTGTGCGATTTCATGGTAAACGGAAGGTAAAGATGAGCCTGCTGCTACCCGTTCTCTTTGCTTTTGCCGTCGGGCTCACCGCCTGCGGGCTCGCTGGGTCCGTGATGGAACTGGCGGCGGGCCGCCGGCTTGCCTTTGCCGAGCCTTATGTGTCGCCGGCGTACATCCTGCGCTCGCTGGCCACGACCGCTTGCGCCGGGCCGTTCATGCTCGCCAACGATGCGCTCGATGCGCGGCGCGAAGGCCGCATTTCCACGCTCATGCTGATGTCCTGCGGCTGCACGGTGATCGCCTGGGCGCTGGTGCTGGGCATCGTGCTGATCGCCATTGCCTCCTGGGGCATCAACTCTCCTGGTGCGCTTCTGCTTTTGGTGGAATCGCTGGCGCGGTATTTGCCTTGAGGCAAATGCGGGAGAAAACCGGCACGCGGTTTTCCTCGGATTGTTCTAGGGTTTGTCCCGGCCTGCGACGAATCGGAGACTGCAAATGCCGACCTACGCAATCGACGGAAAAGCGCCCCGTTTCGAGGATGCCGACAGCAACTGGATCGCGCCGGACGCGACGTTGATCGGCGACATCAGCGTCGGTCGCAATGCCGGCTTCTGGTTTGGCGTGGTCATCCGCGGCGACAACGAGGCGATCGTCATCGGTGCCGACAGCAATGTCCAGGAGCATACGGTGATGCACACCGACCCCGGCTTTCCGCTGACGATCGGGCAGGGCTGCACGATCGGCCACCGCGCCTTGCTGCATGGCTGCACGATCGGCGACAACAGCCTGATCGGCATGGGCGCCATCGTGCTCAACGGCGCCAGGATCGGCAGGAATTGCCTGGTCGGCGCCGGCGCACTGGTCACCGAAGGCAAGGAGTTCCCCGACAATTGCCTGATCGTCGGCTCCCCCGCGCGGGTGATCAGGACGCTGGACGATGCCGCGGTCGCCAAGCTGCGCGGCTCGGCCGCGCACTATGTCGCCAACGGCAAGCGCTTCAAGGCCGGGCTGAAGAAGGCCTGAACTCTATTCCTGTTTGACGATGATCTTTTCCGAACGGCAGGTCAGCGCAGCAAAAACCGGTTCTCACTTTTCGCTGCCGCGGTCCTTCGGTTCGGGATCATGGTCTGAAATGGTGGAGCCGGCCCGGGGACGGGGCCGGCTCCTTAAAACCCGGTCGTTGGGGACGGGGAGGGTGGGGACTCGACCGGGCTTTCTCGTTAGGCACGTCGCATTATTCGATGTGCTTGACCTCTGTGATGGCGTCCTAGCGGACGCTGGCAACCGCGTCGGCGCGACCGTCATTGATCGTCACCCACACGCCGGAATTCTGGTCGGACTGGCGCTTCAGGTAGGTGTAGTCTGTGTCGGTCCAGGACAGCACCTTGGACTCCAGATTATCGAGGATGAACTCGCCGAGGCTGGTGCGCACGGTCAGCACCGCATGGCCGTCGCCATTTTGTTGGCGCGCCACGGTCATCAAGAGATTGCCGGCGGGAACGCCAAGCGCCATCAATTCGCGGCGCTTCTCCAGCGCATAGTCCTCGCAGTCGCCGAAGCCGCTGCCGGGATAGGACCAGACCTCTTCCTTGCCCCACATTTCCATGTCGGTGCGCGGCACGATCCGGGTGTTGACAGAATTGTTGACGTCGACGATCGCCGCCCACAGCTTGCGGGTCAGTTCGACCGGTGCCTGCTTCGGCGTGCGCTGAGCGCACTCCTGCGGCAGCTTCTGGCAGAATTCGTAGTGACCGACCGGCTGTGTCGTGCGGCCGCCAGTGTGCATGTAGGCCGGTCCTGCTGCTTGCGCCGTTCCCCAAGCGGAAAGCTGCATCGCCATTGCCAAGAGCAACAGCTTGCCCCACGTCTTTGCCATTCGTCAGTCTCCCCGTTTGAGGAGACAATGACAGCGTTGGATTTATTTGACGCAAAAACCCGAAATAGACATTGAGTAAAAGCTCAATAGAATACGCGTAAAATTTGACCTATTTTAATATAAAATCGTTCAGGTCTCGGCGTAAACCCGCGGTGTCGGGGCGCGGATTTCCGGGTGGAGCCGTGGATTTGCTGCGTGCCGCTACAAGCTGGAGAGGCAGGCGGAACGCCGGCAACAAAAAACCGGCCGCGCAGGGCCGGTTCGTTTTTGCTGCCTGTTGCCGATCGTTCAGGCGCGCGGGGCGTTGAACTCGGAATCGAGCGTTTCCGGGCGTTGGATGACGGCGAATTCGATGGCAACGCCATCCTCGAAATGACGCACCACCTGGCCACGCATGGTGCCCAGCATGACCTGGATGCCGAGCGCCGGCTTGACGTCGATCTCGACCGCCGCGCCCGACAGCGACAGGTCGATGATGCGGCACTGATACTGGCGCCCATCGGTGAGCTGCAGCACGCTTGTCGGGTTGCGCGGCGCCACGCGTTCGTGGCGGCGGTCTTCCGGCAGGTCGAGTTCATGCTTGTTGGCGAGCCAGGTCAACTGCGCGGCCAGTTTGTCCTTCTTGCGATCCGAGGCAATGACGGTCATAGCAAAGCCGTCCTGCGAAGTGCGCGTCACCACGCCCTCGATGCGGCCGATATGATCGATATAGGCAATGATTTTTTCGCCCGGCATGCCGACGCGCTCGGTGCGCAACGCGACATTGCCCGGTGACATATCGACGACCTGGCAAGGGTGTTCGGTGCGGTCCTCCAGCATGAAGCGCCCGTAGATCTTGACCCGGACGCGCTGAAAGTTACGCCTTTCGGCGCGGGACGGTGCGTATTCGACCGCCGCTGACCTCATGACTGCCTACACCCCGTTGGCATTCCCGCGTCGTGCGTGGAATCTCGGCCAAAACTACAGCCAAGCAGGTTAACAAAGGAGAAAAGTGGGTCGCCGATAGTTAAGATTAGCGCCGGCTTGGAGACTATTGCTCGCGCCCGCCGTCGAACACGACGAGGTGGCGGATACGGCGCGACCGACCGAGCGCCGAGATGGTCTCCGGCGCTTCGAGTTCGGGAGCCAACGACGGAACGGATATTTCCGGCCGGTTTTTCAGGAACATCGGTTCCTTGTCGGGATCGATGACCCGGATGGCGTCGATCAGCGCGTCGGTGATCGGGTCGGCGCCCAGCCAGAACGGCTTTTCCACGGCGCTGATGACGCCGAGGCAGCGCGGGTTCTCGACGCCGCCATCGAGCGGCAGCGCAAGCAGTTCGAAGTGGTTGGAACGGCCGTTGCGGCTGAATCCCTCATAAGTGATCGACACCACGGATTTCTGCTCGAAAACGCCGTGAATGAGGCGCGACACCAGCCGCTGGTCCTTCTCACGCCATAGCGAGGGGAACGAAAACCCCTTGAGCTCGCGGCCGTAGCCGGCGCAAAGCCTGGTGCCGGCAAGCCGGAACACCGCTTCGCCGCGCGTATCCCTTTCCAGGATGAAGGTGTCGGCCAAAAGCGCCTTGATGTCGGCCGGTTCGACCTCCGAACGCTTTGGGGCAGGACGTCCACCACGCAGGCGATTCCAATAATGGAACAGCGCGATTGATCCGTTCTGGTTCATGCTATGAAACTCCGCGCATTCTGCCGTCTGATGGTCCCATCGGTGAACAGAAAGGGCGCCCTCCGATGACCTACATGCGTTCCGGAGCAGGATGCGTGCCAGCGTCGTTAAGACTTGTTCACGGGTCGGGGACGTTAAGGTTAACAAGTGGTTTACGTTGCGCGCACAGGCTCGCCATGGCACACCAAAACCACTCCAGAAGCGGTCGTTTCGCGACGACCAACAGCACTTCGGTCAATAGTTTTAGGGGAGCAGGGGGCTCGACCAGCCGTTCAAGGGAAACCTTGGACGGCTTCTTTTTGATTCGCGGTTTGTGATTCGCGCTTTGTGATTCGTAGTTTGTGATTTGTCCGGGCATGGCCTAGATGCTCGCGACACGCAAATCCCTGGATCAGTGCATATGAGCGAACCGGCCGGCCCCCTGGAGACCGAACAGACCGCGGAGGCGCCGCCGCCGCGCCGCGAGCCGGTGTTCAACCTGCCACCGGTGGTGCTGGCGGTGATCGGCATCTGCGTCGCCGTCTTCCTGCTGCAGCAATATGTGCTGACCGAAGAGCAGCAGATAACATTGCTCACCGATGGCGCCTTCATTCCGGTCCTCTACACCGGCCAATACGGTTTCGACTGGTTCCTCTTCACCCGTCCTTTCACCTATGCCTTCATGCATGGCGGCGTTGCCCACATTGCCATCAACATGGTTGCGCTGGCCGCCTTCGGGTCGCCGCTGGCCAACCGTCTCGGCTGGTTCTGGTTCGCCTTGTTTTTCGCCGCCACCGGGCTGGCCGCGGTGGTGCTGTTCTGGGCGGTCCATCCATACGGCGAAGCGCCGCTGGTCGGCGCTTCCGGAGCGATATCGGGCATGATGGGTGCTGCGGCGCGTTTCGGGTTCCGTACCGACCGCTCCTCCGGCAGGGCGGCCTTTGCCGGCCCCGTGCTGCCGATCGCAATCGTTTTGCGCATGCGCGGCGTCGTCAATTTTCTCGGCGCCTGGATGGTCATCAATCTCGCCACCGGCCTTTACGGTCTCGGGCTCGGAGAACCCGGCCAGATCGCCTGGGAAGCGCACATTGGCGGCCTCGTCGCAGGCTTCTTCGGGTTGCGCTGGTTCGACCGGCGTTGGCGGGCGCCTGAATGGGAGATCCCCGACGACCAGCGCACCCCCGACTAGCGCACTCTATTGGCGCACCCCACTGGCACACCCCACTGGCACACCCCACTGGCACACTTGAAAAGCAACCGATCACGGCGCACGATGTTCACTCTTATGTGAAGCCGGTCAGGGCGGGAGCTGGCTAGCCAAGCAGGAGGAGGAGGACGCCATGACGGTTAAGGCAATTCTCGAGAGAAAAGGCCATGACGTGTTCACGCTCGGGCCGAATGTAAAGCTCAGCGAAGCCATTCGAATCCTGGCCGACCACAAGATCGGTGCACTGGTCATCACCAATGGCGATCGCAAGATCGTCGGCATCCTTTCCGAGCGTGACATCGTGCGGGTCGTTGCCAGGGAAGGCGCTGCCGCACTTGATATAACGGTACGCTCGGCGATGACGCCGAAAGTGAAGATCTGCAACGAGAACCACACGGTCAACGAGGTGATGGAGATCATGACCAAAGGCCGTTTCCGCCATCTGCCGGTGGAAAAGGATGGGCTGCTCGACGGCATCGTGTCGATCGGCGACGTGGTCAAGCGCCGCATCGAGGATGTCGAGCGCGAGGCCGACGAAATCAGGGCCTATATCGCAACGGCCTGACCTGACGAAAAGACCGCCGACCGGAATACCGGCCGGCGGCGTTCATTCTATCGGTGCCGAGCGGCCGAAAGCGGCTGAAAAGGCCAGCCCGCTGCTTTGGGCGCTTGTCTCGCGAAGCGGTTTGCACTAGCGAAGACCGATACCCAAATCACGAAAATCGAAGTTTTCGCGAGCCAAAAGCGCAGGCCACCATGACCCTTATCGATACCCGCACGCCCGACGCCAAACGTTTTATCCCCGGCGCCACCGGCGATTGGGAGATCATCATCGGCCTCGAGGTTCACGCGCAGGTGACCTCGGAAGCAAAGCTGTTTTCCGGGGCGTCGACGACTTTCGGCGCGGCGCCCAACGCCAATGTCAGCCTGGTCGACGCGGCCATGCCCGGCATGCTGCCGGTCATCAATGAGGAATGCGTCAAGCAGGCGATCCGCACCGGCCTCGGATTGAAGGCGCAGATCAACCACAAGTCGGTGTTCGACCGGAAAAACTATTTCTATCCCGACCTGCCGCAGGGCTACCAGATATCGCAGTTCAAGCAGCCGATCGTAGGCGAAGGCACGATCGTCATTTCGGTCGGTCCCGACCGGCAGGGCGAGTTCGAGGACATCGAGATCGGCATCGAGCGCCTGCACCTGGAGCAGGACGCCGGCAAGTCGATGCACGATCAGCATCCCACCATGTCCTATGTCGATCTCAACCGCTCCGGCGTGGCGCTGATGGAGATTGTCTCCAAGCCCGACATGCGCTCGGCCGACGAGGCCAAGGCGTATGTCACCAAGCTGCGCACCATCGTGCGCTATCTCGGCACTTGCGACGGCAACATGGACGAAGGTTCGATGCGCGCCGACGTTAACGTCTCCGTTCGCAGGCCCGGCGGCGAATTCGGTACGCGCTGTGAGATCAAGAACGTCAACTCGATCCGCTTCATCGGCCAGGCCATCGAGTTCGAGGCGCGCCGCCAGATCGCCATCCTCGAGGATGGCGGCAAGATCGACCAGGAAACCAGGCTGTTCGACGCCGTCAAAGGCGAGACGCGCTCGATGCGCAGCAAGGAAGAGGCGCATGACTACCGCTACTTCCCCGATCCCGACCTTTTGCCGCTGGAATTCGATCAGGCCTATGTCGACGCGCTGGCCAAGGAGTTGCCGGAGCTGCCCGACGACAAGAAGGCGCGGCTGATCTCTTCACTTGGCCTGTCGACCTACGACGCCTCGATCCTGGTGTCGGAAAAGCCGATCGCCGACTATTTCGAGCAGGTGGCCTCGGGCCGCGACGGCAAGCTTGCCGCCAACTGGGTCATCAATGACCTGCTCGGCCAGCTTAACAAGGCCGGCAAGGACATTGAAAATGCTCCTGTAACACCGGAGCAGCTCGGTGCCGTGATCGACCTGATCAAGGAAGGCACCATCTCCGGCAAGATCGCCAAGGATCTGTTCGAGATCGTCTGGAACGAGGGCGGCGATCCGCGCCAGCTGGTCGAAAGCCGCGGCATGAAGCAGGTCACCGACACCGGCGCCATTGAGAAAGCGGTCGACGAGGTGATCGCTGCCAACCCCGACAAGGTCGAACAGGCTCGCGCCAAGCCGACCATGGCCGGCTGGTTCGTCGGCCAGGTGATGAAAGCCACCGGCGGCAAGGCCAACCCGCAGGCGGTCAACGATCTGGTCAAGGCCAAGCTCGGTATCGAATAGAACAATGTTCGTCCGCACCGCCAGCGAACGTGACCTTGCCGCCGTCCGCGCGCTGCTGGTCGAAACCTGGCACGCAACCTACGACGCGATCTATGGCGCCCAGCGGGTGACCGAAATTACCGATGACTGGCATTCGATCGCCTCGCTCAAGGCGCGGCTGACAAGGCCGAACTCGGAATTCCTGGTCGCCGATGACGGCAAGCGTATCGGCGGCATGGCTTTTGCCGCCGCAACGACGGATGCGAAGATCGTGCTGCTGAACCAGCTCTATGTACTGCCGGCCTGCCAGCGGCAAGGCATCGGCCAGGCCTTGCTGGACGAGGTCGAAGCCAGCTTTCCCGAGGCGAACAGGTTGCGGGTCGAGGTGGAAGAGGCCAACGTGCCGGCCATCGCCTTCTACCGTTCGAAGGGATTTTTGCCGGTCGGCAGCACAGCCGATTGCGGCGGCGGTTCGGGGTTGCCGGCGCTGATCTTCGAGAAGCCGCTGGGATAGGCGTCCGACGAAACGTTCAGTGCTGTCCCTTCAGCACGACCAGATAGCCGCGCTCCACCGGCTGCCGGAAGGCGATCTGTTCGGATGTGCCCGGATCTTTCGATTGCTTTTCGATGACGTAGCCGCCGGGATGAGACTTGAGCCATTCCTCAGGCTTGTCGGCGTTCTCGAATGGCTTCTCTATTCGCCCAAGGAAACCGACCTCGCCCTGATAGTCGTAAGCGACGGCCCAGTCGGCGTCCTTTCGTTCGTCGATGAAGCTCGCCAGCGGCGTGAGATCGTAGCGTTTGAACACGGTCGCCGAGGCGGCGGCGTGGCCGATGGCGAAAAGGGCAAGCATGACAAAGGCCGTCGCCCTCAGCCTGGCGACTGAAATCTCAGCCATGAAGTAGCCCAGCAGAATGGTCGCGAACGGTAGTGCCGGCACGACATAGTGCGGCTGCTTGCCGGATATGGCGCTGAAGACCAGCAGCACCGCAATGAACGAGAACGACAGCAGGCGCAGGGCACGCAGATCCGGGGATTTGGTGTCGATCAGGCTGCGTATCCGGGCAACCGGCCTCAGCCGCCACACCGGGGGGATAAAGGCCCAGGGCACGAACATGAGCGGCAACAGCATCAGGTAAAAGTAAAACGGCCGGCCATGCGAATTGTGCAGGCTTCCGGTAACCCGACCTGCCGACTGGTTCCAGACGAGATCGTAGACGAAACTGCCCTTGGTCAGGATGGTCGCGGGCGCCAGCCATATGGCGACCGGGACAAGGGCGGCGAGAATTGCCAGGCCGGCTCCGGCAAAGAACTGCAAAGGGGCAAGGCCGGCTCGCCGGTCACGCCAGAGGGGATAGAGCAGGACGGGCGCGCCGATGTGAATGAGCACGACCGGGCCTTTGGCCAGCACGCCGAGCCCGATGAAGAGACCCGCCAGCACCGCCTGCCAGCGGTTGCCGGTCCTGGCGAAGCCCAGCAACGCCAGCAGTGCGGCGACCACACAGGCCGTCAAAAGCATGTCGAACAGGATCAGGGTCGAATAGATGACAAAGACGGTGCTGCCGGCCACCAGCCAGGGGATGCGACTGGCGATTTCCGGGCGCTCGGGAAACAGGGTTTTGGCCAGAAGTGTCGTCAGCCAGATGACCAGCGACGAGGCAGCGAAGATGACGAGCATCGCCGCCGCGCGGCTCACACCGAAGATGTTCCAAGAGAGATCGATGAGCCAGAACAACAGCGGCGGCTTCTGCAGATAGGGCGCAAAGTTCATCGTCGGTACGAAGACATGTCCACCGAGATACATCTCCCAGGCGACGCTGAGATAGCGCGTCTCATCGACCGGCAGTAGCGGACGGAAAGCGAGCGCGATGCAAAGCAGGGCCAGCAGGAAGAGGTAAGGCAGCAGCCGTTCAATTCGTGTCGGTATCAAATTCGGGGACCGCCCAGGAAATCGTTTCCACGTCCGGTCGTGCACGATGCACCGTCTCCGGACCGGAGCAGAACCGCACCATGATTTTGGCCGAATTGCAACGATGCCGGCTTGGTATTGTGGATTACGCCTGCGTACCGGCAAATAGTTGAAAAATTTGATGATTGGCTCCGAGTATGGCTTCAGGCCGAGCGCAGCGGCGGCGTCAATTCGCGCATCAGGAGTTCCAGCTCTCGCTGGTCGCCAGTGGCGGTCTTGTCGAAGATCGTCGCCAGCTGTGATTTGACGGTGCCGTCCGAGACGCCGCTGGCAGCCGCGATTTCACGCCGTGTCAGCCCGGCGGCGACATGGCCGGCGACACGCTTTTCCGCTGCTGTCAGTCCGAACAGTGCAGCGATCGCTTCCAGCGCCGGCACTGATGTGGCGCCGGCGGCGGCAATGAAGATGGCCGCGGCGGCGCGCGGCGATATGCGGGCCGAAATGTCGCGTCGCGCCAGAGGCATGACATGCGCCACCGCCGGAGACATGGCCTTCACCAGCGGAATGTTGATGCCGGACGGTCCGAGCGCGAATTCGTCGCGCGTGCCGAGCTGGACGGCGCGGCCGATGGCGGTGTTGGCGTTGGCATAAGCGAAGGACAGCTGGCCGCGCACCGAGGACACTGAGGCGGTTTCGGTGAGCAGGGCTTCGGCTGCCCGATTGGCGAAAATGATCTGCATATCGTCGGCGACGATCAGCACCGGATGGTCGAGGCTCTCGAGGATCGAGCGAAAGACGTCGGCCTTGCGCCGCTCGGCCTCGAACAGGTCGCCGATGGTCACCGCACGCCGGACATGGGGGGCGAGCGTGGACATCAGGTCGATATCCCTGGCTGAAATCTGGGGCCTGTCCTTGTCGGTAACCACCATCAGCGTGCCGGTGCGCGCCGGCTGCTTCATCAGCGCTACCCAGAAGAAATCGTCGAGACGGTTGGGTTCCACCCACTCGCGCACGATGCGGCTTTCGAGCCAGTTCTGGCGGGCGTCAGGGCCTTGCAGGGCGTAGACGCTGTCGACGGTGAACGGTATGTCGACTTCCATCTTCGGCACCGCCTTGAAAAAGGGCACCTCGCAGGCGTAGTCGCGCTGCAGCGGCTCAAGCAGAACCGGATCGCCGCAGGAAGTCGAAAACCGGGCCGAGTTTCTCGCCGTATCGACGACCGCCAGCATGGCAAGCCGGCCGAGCGCCAATTTGCAGATTGATTCAAGCGTCGATGGCCAACGGCCGACATCGACAATCGAATCGTAGATTGCCTCGACGATCTGCGGCAGGGCGCGACCGACTATGTTGGCCTGGACAGACACGTAGAGCCTCGTAAGGATTGCAGCGTAGTGGCAGGTCACACACTGTCTCTGCCTGGGGTCGCACACAACATAGCCGGCTTGGTTACGTCTGTGAAACGTCTCACAGCGGCGTTCGGTGTATCGTGAGCGCTTACGGGCTGGCCAGAACGTACCTGATGAGCCGTTGTCTAAGAGCGCTCGGGCCGCTCTGCGATACAAATCAAAGTGAACGGAATTGGAATTTTTCAGGGAATAAATGAGTAAACTTCCACATTGTCGATCAACCTGGTTCTGCCAAGCCACGCCGCGGCAAGCAGGCGGCCATCGCCGTCACGCCGCCACGAGGTGAGCGTCAGGCTCTCGCGCGCGGCGACATAGTCGACGCTGTCGAAGCCTGCCTCGAGAAGCGCGGCAGTGGCTTTACCGGTCACGCCGTTTTCATCGGCACCGGCCGCGAGCGCTGCCGCCGTCTGGCGCAAGATGACATTGAGCTGTCGCGCGACGTCGAGCTCGGCGGCGTCGAGATAGGCGTTGCGCGACGACATTGCCAGGCCATGCGCATCGCGCACGGTTGGCGCGCCGACGATTTCCACCGGAAGGTCAAGATCGCGGCAGAGCTTTCGGACGACGCAAAGCTGCTGGTAGTCTTTTTCGCCGAAGATGGCGTAGTCGGGCAGGGCTTGCAGAAAGAGCTTGGCCACGACCGTGGCGACGCCCTCGAAGAAGGTCGGCCTGAAATCCGATTCCAGGCCAGAAGACGGGCCGCCGACCGAAATCTTCGTCGCAAAGCCTGCCGGATACATCTCGGAAACCGTAGGCGTGAAGGCAAGCTGTGCGCCGGCCTCGGTCAGCCGGTCGAGATCGCGGGCCAGCTGACGCGGATACTTGTCGAGATCTTCAGTGGGGGCGAACTGGGCCGGGTTGACGAAGATCGAGACGACGCAGCGATCGGCCGTTGCGAGCGCGGCCCCGACCAGCGAGATATGGCCGTCATGCAAAGCGCCCATGGTCGGCACCATGGCGACGCTCAGGCCTTCGCGCCGCCATTCGCGGATCTGCGCGCGAAGGCCGGGCACGGTGTCGACGACGAGCGGCTGGCTTATGGGGGGCCGGTTCATGCCTTGTCCTTGTCGCTCGCGGCTGAAAAGACGTGGCCCGGCCCGGGGAAGGTGCGGCTGCGCACCTCCGCCGCATAACGCGCCGCGGCATCGGCGACCGCGCTGCGCAAATCGGCGTATTCCTTGACGAATTTCGGCACCCGGTCGACCGTCAGGCCGACCATGTCGTCGATGACCAGGATCTGGCCGTCGCAATCGCGGCTGGCGCCGATGCCGATGGTGGGAATGGCAATGCGCCGGGTGAGGTCGGCGGCAACGGTCTCGACCGTGCCTTCGATGACCAGCGAAAACGCGCCGGCCTTTGCGACCGCGTCGGCGTCGCGCATGAGCGCGGCCACATTCTCCGGCGTGCGGCCCTTGATCTTGTAGCCACCGTCCTTTTCCACCGATTGCGGCTGCAAGCCGATATGGCCCATCACTGGAATGCCGGCCGCGACGATTGCGGCGATCTGGAGGGCGACGTCGACGCCGCCTTCCAGCTTCACCGCCTGGCAGCCGGTTTCCTCAGAGATGCGGCGCGCCGAGGCAAGGGCTTGCGCGGCCGAAGTCTCGTAGCTGCCGGCCGGCATGTCGACCACCACGCAGGCCTTTGCCGAGCCGCGCATCACGGCCTGGCCATGGACGATCATCATTTCCAGCGACGCGCCAAGCGTGGTCTTGTGGCCATGCAGCACCATGGCAACGCTGTCGCCGACCAGGAGAAGGTCGACATGATCGTCGAGCAGGCGGGCGACGGGATAGGTGTAAGCGGTAAGGCATACGACCGGCACGCCGCCCTTGCGGGCGCGTATTGTCTCCGCACTGATCCTGGCGACAGCTGGGGCCATTCCTCACCTCCCGCAGCCGGCGTTGACTACAGCGCCGCGCGTCCCGTGGACGCGCAAAGGACGCTGTAGCACTTTGGTTTGCGCATGATCCTTTCCGAAAATCGATTTCGATTTTCGGGGTCATGCGGCAGCGCCGACGATGAGAGCTTTAGGAACACACAGCCGGCTTGGCAAGCGTCGGTTCGCAGGTGCGAAATGGATCGGCCAATCACTGAGCGCTTCGGCATGCCGTCAGTGCCGCAGGCACCGCAAAACCCTTGCCTTCGCGGAGTCCTGACGCCATAAGCAGGAAGCTGGCACCGCCGTGCGCCCCGCGAGGATCTGAATGAAAACTTTCCTTCTGCAGTTTTTCACCTGGTGGAACCGCCAGACGCTGGGAACCCGTTTTCACACCTGGCGCCACGGCAACAAGGTCGGCCAGGATGGGGCCGGCAACGTCTACTACGAAGGCGGCGTCGATTCGGAAGGCCGCACCCGCCGCTGGGTCATCTACGCCAATTATTCGGAGGCGTCGGCGATCCCTCCGGGCTGGCACGGCTGGATGCATCACCGCGTCGATGTGGCGCCGCCAAGCGATGACTATCGGCCGCGCGAATGGGAAAAGGCGCATGAGCCGAACCTCACGGGAACACCGGCGGCTTATCGCCCGAAGGGTTCCGTGCTCACCAATCAGCACCGTCCGCAGGTGACGGGCGACTACGATGCGTGGACGCCTGGTTCTTGACCGCCGGCCGGTCCTTTGTCGCCACAATTGGCGTTTAGCTGCTTGCTGATATGACAACGGCGAATAGCCTTGGGCGTGACAGAATCACCCGGGCCCAAACCACCGGTATCTCCGCATGAACATTTTCAGCCTGACATCGATGGCCGGACTGGCGGCAATTGGCGCTATCGCCATGTTCCCGACAGCGTTTGCCGCGGCGCAGGCGCCTGCGGCAGCACCCGCAATCTCCGATCGCATCACCAATCCGGTCGCCGAATTTGCCGGCATCGACAAGATCACCGGCCGTATCATCACCTTCGATGTCTACATCGACGAAACCGTGCAGTTCGGCGCTTTGCAGGTGACGCCGCGCATCTGCTATTCGCGGCCGGAGAATGAAGAGCCGAAGACCGATTCCTTCGTCGAAGTCGACGAAATCACGCTCGACCGCAAGATCCGCCGCATCTTCACCGGCTGGATGTTCGCCGAGAGCCCCGGCCTAAACGCCGTCGAGCACGCCGTCTATGACGTCTGGCTAAAGGGCTGCAAGCAGAAGTCGGATGTGCCGCCGCCCGACGCGGCCAATGCCGAGACGCCCAAGGTCGACACGTCCAAGCCAAAGCCCGCCGCTGCTCCGGCCGCCGAACAGCCAGACCCCACGGAACCTGACGCGACCAACACCAACTGATCCTCCGGAACCGTGGTGGCAACTATGCGTTGGGCCATGGACGATGACGCATTTATGCGCTTGGAGGATATTCTGATGTCGGACAGCAAACGGATAACGGCCAGCAAAGACGACCTGCTCGAACTCGAAAAGGGGTTCTGGACGGGCGACGAAGCTTACTACGCCGCCAATGTCGACACAGAATGCCTGGTGGCATTTCCTGAGATGGCACAGGCAATGGACAATGCCGATCTGGCCAAGACCGCGACCAAGCCCAACCGCTGGCGCGACCTTCAGATCGACCTCAAGGGTATCATCGAGCCCGGCAGCGACATTATCATGCTGACCTATGAGGCTCATGCGACACGGGAAAACGGCGAGCCCTACGCGGCGCTGGTCAGCACTGGCTATGTCCACCGTGTCAACGGCTGGAAGATGATGTTCCATTCGCAGACGCCGATGGAAGCCGCGAAGGGCTGACCCCTTTCACCGGTCGAGCCGGCTCGGCCGCTCGGTCTCCGATCAGGGATAAAAAACGGCTTCGCCCTTCAGCGCGTCGGCCAACATCTTCTCGTATTTGACGCGCGGCACGTCGACCGCGCCGAAGCGTTTGAGATGCTCAGTGGTGAATTGCGTGTCGAGCAGGGCAAAGCCGCGCGCCTTCAGCCGCTCGACCAGATGATACAGGCAGGTCTTGGACGCGTCGGTTTCCCGGGCGAACATGCTTTCGCCGAAGAACACGCGACCGAGCGAGACGCCATAGAGGCCGCCGACCAGCCGTTCCTCGCGCCATGCCTCGACCGAATGGCAGTGCCCCAGACGGTGCAGTTCGATATAGGCTTCGCGGATCGGCGCGTTGATCCAGGTCGAGCGGCGCTCCTCGCGTTTTTCGGCGCAGCCGTCGATCGTCGCCTCGAAATCGAAATCGAAGCGGATGTCGAACGGGTGCTTGCGGATCGTCTTCCGCAGGCTCTTCGGCGTGTGGAAGCCGTCGAGCGGGATGATGCCGCGCGTCTCCGGCCGCACCCAGAACACTTCCGGGTCGGAAGCGCTCTCCGCCATCGGGAAGACGCCCGAGGCATAGGCCTTGAGCAAGAGGTCGGTCGGAATGCGATAGCCGGGTGCGTAAGGGCGGGTCATCGCGGCATCATAGCGGCAATTCGGGCGCTATTCCTCTTTGGCCAGATACTTTTCCAGCCAGTGGATGTCGTAGTCGCCATTGGCGATATCGGCATTGCCGACCAGGTCGCGAAACAGCGGCAGCGTCGTTTTGATGCCGTCAACGACGAATTCGTCGAGCGCCCGGCGCAGCCGCATCATGCATTCGACGCGGTTGCGGCCGTGCACGATCAGCTTGCCGATCAGGCTGTCATAATAGGGCGGGATCTTGTAGCCGGAATAGACACCGGAATCGACGCGAATGCCGAGACCGCCAGGCGTGTGGAAATGCGTGATCGTGCCGGGCGAAGGCGTGAAGGTACGCGGATCCTCGGCATTGATGCGGCATTCGATGGCGTGGCCGTTGAACTTTATGTCCTCCTGGCGCACTGAAAGCCCGCCGCCGGAGGCGACGCGGATCTGTTCGTGCACGAGATCGATGCCGGTGATCGCCTCCGTCACCGGATGCTCGACCTGCAGCCGCGTGTTCATCTCGATGAAGTAGAACTCGCCATTCTCGTACAGGAATTCGATGGTGCCTGCGCCGGAGTAGCCGAGGTCGGCGATGGCCTTGGCACAGATATTGCCGATGCGGGCGCGCTCCTCGGCGTTAAGGGCCGGCGAGGGCGCCTCTTCCCAGACTTTCTGGTGGCGGCGTTGCAGCGAACAGTCGCGCTCGCCGAAATGCACGCCGCGGCCGGCGCCGTCGCCGAATACCTGCACCTCGATGTGGCGCGGCTTTTCCAAGTATTTCTCGATGTAGACGGCATCGTCGCCGAAGGCGGCTCCCGCTTCCGTGCTCGCTGTCTGCAAGGCGATCTCAAGGTCAGCCTCGGTAAGGGCGACCTTCATACCGCGCCCGCCACCGCCTGCCGATGCCTTGATGATCACGGGATAGCCGATCTCGGCGGCAATGCGCCTGGCTTCCTTCTGGTCGGTGACGGCGCCGTCGGAGCCCGGCACAACCGGAATGCCGAGCCGCTTTGCGGTGCGCTTGGCCTCGATCTTGTCGCCCATGATGCGGATGTGGTCGCCCGACGGGCCGATGAAGGTGATGTTGTGGGCGGCGAGAATGTCGGCGAACTTGGCGTTTTCCGACAGGAAGCCATAGCCCGGATGCACGGCATCGGCGCCGGTGATCTCGCAGGCTGCGACGATCTGGTGGATGTTGAGATAGCTGTCGCGCGACGGCGGCGGACCGATGCACACGCTTTCGTCGGCGAGCCTGACATGCATGGCGTCAGCGTCGGCGGTCGAATGCACGACCACGGTCTGGATGCCGAGTTCCTTGCAGGCGCGCAGCACCCGAAGCGCGATTTCGCCGCGGTTGGCGATGAGGATCTTCTGGAACATCCGGCCCGCTCTACTCGATCACGACGAGCGGCATGCCGTACTCGACCGGCTGGCCGTCCTCGAACAGGATCGCCGTCACCGTGCCGGCGCGCGGCGAAGGGATCTGGTTCATCGTCTTCATCGCTTCGATGATCAGCAGCGTCTGGCCTTCCTTGACCTTCTGGCCGACTTCGATGAAGGCCTTGGCGTCGGGCGAGGGCGCGAGATAGGCGGTGCCGACCATCGGCGAGGGGACCGCGTTCTTGGACGGGTCGGCCACTGCTGGTGCGGCAGCCGCGCCCGCCGCGGGCTGCTGCGCTGCCGGAGCATAACCGGCCTGCGGTGCGGCGATGGCGTGGACGGCCGGCGCCTGGCGCGATACGCGCACCTTCAGGTCGCCGAGCTCGACTTCGATCTCGGTGAGATTGGTGTCGTTCAGTATGCCCGCCAGATCGCGGATCAGTTGCTGGTCAACACCGGTCTTCTTTATCGACATTTTCGAGCCTTCTGTTTGTGGGCCGGTCATAGGCGTGCCGCCAGCGCCTGCAGCGCCAGCGAGTAGCCAAGCGGCCCGAACCCGCAGATCATGCCGACAGCGACCGGCGCGACCATGGAGACGTGGCGGAATGGTTCCCGCGCGTGGATGTTGGAGAGGTGAACTTCGGCGACGGGCAGCGGCGCGACAGCGCGGATGGCGTCGTGAATGGCAATCGAGGTGTGGCTGTAGGCACCCGGATTGATGACGATGCCGGCTGCCTTGTCGCCGGCTTCCTGGATCCAGTCGACGAGGTCGCCCTCATGGTTCGACTGGCGAAAATCAATCTCGAGGCCAAGCGCGGCGCCCGCCTGCTTGCAGTCGTCGGCGATCGCGGCAAGCGTCTTGCCGCCATAGATGCCCGGCTCGCGCTTGCCGAGCGCGTTCAGGTTGGGGCCGTTCAGGACGAAAATCGTTTTCAAAAATGCCGACCTTTTCCGACGCCGGCCTCAAGCCGGCGCGCAGGGCCTTCTATAATGGGCATAGCCGCCCGCGGAAAGAGCACAAGTGCGATCTTTCACTGTCCACAACAGGCGGAAATGTGCCCGTGAGAAATAGGCTCGCGTGCAAGATCAGAGCGCGGCTTTCGCCGCCTCGATCTTTTCAGCCAGCACTTCCTGGCCGAGCGCCCCGAACACCACCTCATTGCCGACCACGTAGGAAGGCGTTCCGGTGATGGCCAGCTTGTTGGCGAGGTCGAAGGTCTTGGAGAAAGCCTCGGTGATGGTCGGATCCTTCATCTTCTCGCGCAATTTCGCCTCATCGGCGCCTAGCGACAGCGCAACCTTGATGGCCGCCGCCTCGGTGGCGCGGCCCTGGCCGCCGAGCAGGGCGTTGTGGAACTCGCCGTATTTCTCCGGATGCATCAGGTGGAAAGCCATCGAGACGACGCTGGCCTTTTGCGAATCCGGCCCGAGGATCGGGAATTCCTTGAGCACGAAGCGCAGCTCCGGATCGGCCTTTGTCAGAGCCTGCATGTCGTCGATGGCGCGTTTGCAGAAGCCGCAATTGTAGTCGTAGAATTCGACGATGGTGACCTTGCCCTTCGGATTGCCGACGACGCCGTCGAAGGTCGAGTTGAAAATCTCGGACTTGGCCTTCTCGATGACGCCGAGGCTGGCTATGCGCTGCTCTTCCTTCTGCTTGGCCTCGAGCGCCTCCTGCACTTCAAGCAGCACTTCGGGGTTCTTCAGGAGATAGTCGCGGATAATGCCCTCGACCTCGGTGCGATCGATCTTGGTGTCGGCAGAGGCGGTCTGCACGGTCTGCGCCGTGCCGGCCTTGGCCACCTGCGGACTGCCGGCGACGAACCCGAAAGCGAGCATGGCAAGAGCAGCCGCCACTCCCGTCGTGCCGAGCAATATTGCCTTGTTCATCGTCTCATCCTCTTTACCGGTTCCGGTCTATCCTAGTCGCCGCGGGCGACCGGAAGGTTCATTTCTTGAGTTTGCCTGAAGGGTTGTAGTTTATGATGTCCTGCGCCCGAATCCAGCCGGGCTCGCCGCGCTTCAAGTCTTTTTGCGCGCGCATGGCGAAAATTTTCGCATTCGTGTAATCGCCGGAATAAAAGTGGCCCTCGGCGGTGGCGAGTTCCGCCGCCGGAATGTTGCCAAGCTCGCCATAGGCCTGGGCGAGATAGCGGTATCCGACCGTGTTTTCCTTGTCGCGCCCGAGACCGTTGTTGATCTGCACCACCGCCTTCTTCAGCGAGTCGGGCGTGCCGATGGCCATCAGCGCCTGGCCGAGGGAAACGGGCAACAGGCCCGACCTCACCGGATCGAGGCTGACCGCCTTGGCATAGGCGTCCGCGGCGTCCTTGGGCTTGTTGGCCTTCATCAGTATGTCGCCGCGCATTTCCTGGAAGTAGGGGTTCTTCGGCTGTTCCTTGATCAATCCATTGGCCTTGGTCAGTGCTGCACCCAGATTGCCGTAGAGATAGGCCATCTGCGCTTCGCCATAGCGCGAGGCGAGGCTGCCCGGGGCCTTGCGGATCAGCCGCGTGGCGGCGGCCTGGCCGCCCATATAGGCGGCGATCTTGATGCGCATCATGTCGTGCCGCTGCTGCAGTGCCGGCGGATCGACCTTGTCGACGTTAGGGCTCTGCTTGACCAGCACTTCGAGATTGGCGATGCGCTCCTGCGGCATCGGGTGGCTGATGCGGTAGGGATCGACCTGCGTGCCGGAAAGCGACAGCGCGCTCTGGAAGCGGGCGAAGGTCTTCAGCATGCCCATGCCGGACTGGCCGGTGGCATTGAGATAGGTGATGGCAGAGCGGTCGGCGGTCGACTCTTCGGTGCGCTGGTAGGCAAGAATGCTGCGCTGCGCCATCTCGCCGCCGCCCGCAGCCACGCCCATGCCGGCGCCGGCAAGGCCGCGGCTGTTGGTGGTGGCGCCGGCAACGATGGCGCCGGCGCCAAGCAGCGTGGCGATGATGGCCATGGTCTTGGCGCGCTCGAGCTGGTCGCGCAATTTCTGCTGATGGCCGCCTGCGATGTGGCCGGCCTCATGGGCGATGACGCCGATGATCTCGTTGGGCGTTTCTGCCTGCATCAGCGCGCCGGTGTTGATGAACAGCCGGCGCCCGGTGACGAAGGCGTTGAAGCTCTGATCGTTGACCAGAACGATATCGACACCGTCATTGGCAAGACCGGCCGCCTTGAAGATCGGCCGCGCATAGTCGCGCACCAGCGCCTCGATCTCGGCATCGCGCACGACCGGCACCGCCTGCGCGAAGGCCGTCACCGAGCCGGTGACAGCGACGGCGGCGGCAAGCAAAAGCGTCGCGAAGCCGCGCGCTGTCTTCCCGATGGAAGATTTGGACATCGTCGATTTGGGTCGGCTCAGCATGAGGTCCACTGGTAAACGAGCGGGCGAACGATGAAAAGTCACGGCACCGAAACTAGGCGAACTTGTGATCCTCACATCAATCGGGCATTTGTGCGGCGCTGCCGCCGGTTCATGGCTTCGAGCGGCGGGCCGGACGGAGGTCAAATGGTAGTTTCGCTGTCGCGCCGCGGTGAAGTCGAGCCGTTTCACGCCATGGACATTCTGGCCGAAGCCAACCGGCTGAAGGCGACGGGCGTGCCTGTCGTCTCCATGGCCGTCGGCCAGCCATCCGATCCGGCGCCCGTGGGCGCGAGGGAAGCAGCCGCAAATGCGCTGAGGATCGGACGCATCGGCTATACCGACACGCTCGGTCTGGCGGATCTGCGCAAGGCGATCGCCACGCATTATGGCGACCATTACGGGATCGATGTCGCGCCGAACCGGATCGCCGTGACCACGGGATCGTCGGCCGCCTTCAATCTGGCATTCCTCGCGATGTTCGATCCCGGCGACCGCGTCGCCATCGCAGCACCCGGCTATCCGGCCTACCGCAACATCATGGCCGCGCTCGGCATCGAGATCGTCGAGATCGAGCTCGGCAGCGACGCCTATCTTCATGCCGAACATTTGAGATCGGCGCACCGGGAAAAACCACTGAAGGGCGTGTTGTTCGCCAGCCCGGCCAATCCGACAGGTGCGGTCATTCCCGCCGACGAGTTGTCGGCACTGGTGAGGACAGCCGAAGAACTCGGCATCGCGGTGATATCGGACGAAATCTATCATCGGCTGGCCTATGCCGCGCCCGACACCACTGCGCTGGCCCATGGCTCAGGCGTGACGGTGATCAATTCCTTCTCGAAATATTATTGCATGACCGGCTGGCGCATTGGCTGGATGGTGCTGCCGGAAGCTCTGGTGAGGCCGATCGAGCGCATCGCCCAGAGCCTCTACATCTCGCCGCCGGAACTGTCGCAGATCGCGGCGATCGAAGCCTTCAAGGCGACGCAAGAGCTGGAAGCGGTAAAGGCGCGCTACGCCTGGAACCGCGAGCTGTTGATGCGGCGCCTGCCGGAACTCGGATTTCCCTTGGCGGCGCCGATGGACGGCGCCTTCTACGCTTTCTGCGATGTTACCCGGCATACCAATGACAGCATGGCCTTTGCGCGCAAGATGCTGGCCGAGGCGCATGTGGCGGCGACGCCCGGCCGCGATTTCGATCCACTTCAGGGCCACCGCACGATGCGCTTTTCTTATGCCGGCAGCCATGACGACATGGTCGAGGCGATGGCGCGCATCGAGCGCTGGCTGAAATAGCGGGGACGAGCATGCCGGATCTTGAACAAGCGCTGGCCGACGTCGCCGCCGAGATGGCCGAGCGCTCCGATCGCGGCGAGGTCGCCACCTACATTCCGCAGCTCGGCAAGGTCGATCCGAACAAATTCGGCATTGCCGCCGTGACCAATGACGGCCGCGTGCTGGTCGCCGGCGACGCCGACCAGGCGTTTTCGATCCAGTCCATCTCCAAGGTGTTTACGCTTACGTTGGCGCTCGGCAATGTCGGCGACGCGCTGTGGCAGCGTGTCGGACGCGAGCCGTCGGGCAATCCGTTCAACTCGATCGTGCAACTCGAGCATGAGAACGGCATTCCGCGCAATCCGTTCATCAATGCCGGCGCCATCGTCGTGTCCGACATACTGCTTGCCGGCCACCAGCCGCGCGAGGCGATCGGCGAAATCCTGCGCTTCATCCAGTTCCTTGCCGATGACGAAACCATCATCATCGACCGCGAGGTCGCGGCTTCCGAACGCGCCACCGGCTATCGCAACTTCGCGCTTGCCAACTACATGAAATCCTTCGGCAATCTCAACCATGCACCCGAGCTGTCGCTGGGCGTGTACTTCCACCATTGCGCGATCGCCATGAGCTGCCGGCAATTGGCGCTGGCCGGCCGCTTCCTCGCCAATGGCGGCAGAAACCCGGCAACCGGGCACTCCGTGGTGTCTGCCGAGCGGGCGCGGCGCATCGGCGCCATGATGCTGACCTGCGGCCACTATGACGGCTCCGGCGATTTCGCCTTCCGTGTCGGCATTCCGGGAAAAAGCGGCGTCGGCGGGGGCATATTGGGGATCGTGCCGGGTGTGGCTTCACTCGCCGTATGGTCGCCGGGCTTGAACGCCAACGGCAATTCCAAGCTGGGGTCGATCGCCTTGGAAAAACTGGCCAGGATGATGAACTGGTCGATTTTCGCCCCCTGACGCCTTCCATCATTCGCGCATGCAAAAATCCCGCGCCGTGGTTTGAACGGCGCGGGATTTTTGTCAGGAACCTATCTTAATCGGCTGAATAGCTTAGAAAAAGCCCTTCCGCTGCCACCAGCCGGCGCGCTTCGGCTTTTCCTCGGCCTTTGCCTCGTCGGCAACGCTGGAGGAAACCACCGGCACCGCGGTGGTATCCGCGGCCACGGCTTTGCGCCGTGACGGGCGAGCCTTGGCGGGCTCGTCGTCGACGGTCGTTTCCGTGGCGGCATCGGCCGCAGCGGGGGCGGCTGCTTCGACGGCAGCTTCCGGTGCAGCCTCGGCCGCCGTCTCATCGGCGACTTCCACCACAGCCTTCTTTGCCCTTGAAGCGCGCTTCTTCTTCGGCTTTTCGGCTGGAGCGTCGTCGTTCGCCGCGGCGGGAGCCGCTGCTTCTTCAACCGCTACGGCTGCTACGGGCTCGCTTGCGGCCGTTCCGACTTCAGCGGCCTCGGCCACCGAGGCGGTTTCGCCGGCTTCGGTCTCCGTGCCGTCTTCGCGACGATTGCGCTTGCCGCCGCGCTTGCCGCGACGGCGCTTCTTGCCCTGGGCGTCATCTGATGCTTCCACCGTTTCGACGGCGCCAACCTGGGCTTCGTCTTGCTGTGTTGCATCGTCATCGCCTGGTTCAGCGGCAAAGTCGTCGCTTGCCGCCGAAACCGAAGCACCTTCGGCGCCATGCTCGCGATCGCCATGTTCGCGTTCGCGATCCTTGCCGCCGCGCCGCCTGCGGCGCTTGCGACGCTTGCGGTCGCGGCCTTCGCCGTCCTCAGCCGATCTCGGCTGCTGCTGCTGCGATTGCGGCTGCGCCTGGCGCGGCTGCTCGGCCTGTACCACAACCTCGTCGTCTTCCTCCTCGATGACGATCTCGTCCTCGGGCTCTTCCGGCTCGACATAGGCCGGGAAGGTTCGCGCTTCGACAAAGCCTTCCGGCTTTTCGGCAATGGCGCCGCGGAAGATCGCGTAGTGCTGCACACCGACCGTATCATCGGCCTCGACGGTGATGGTCAGGCCAAAGCGGCTTTCGAGTTCCACCAGCGTGCCGCGCTTGTGGTTGAGCACATAGAGAGCGGTCGCCGCCGGGGTTCGCACCGTGATGTGGCTGCGCGAATCCTTGAGCAGGAATTCCTCGATCGCCCGCACCACCATCAGCGCCACCGACGAATCGGAGCGCACATGGCCAGTGCCGCCGCAATGAGGGCACGGCTTCATGGTTGATTCCAGCACGCTGGCGCGGATGCGCTGGCGCGACATCTCCATCAGACCGAAATGCGAGATGCGGCCGACCTGGATGCGGGCTCGGTCGTTCTTGAGGTGATCCTTCAGCCGCTTCTCGACGGAGCGGTTGTTGCGGTTCTCCTCCATGTCGATGAAGTCGATGACGATCAGGCCGGCGAGATCGCGCAGCCTCAATTGCCTGGCGACTTCTTCCGCCGCTTCAAGGTTGGTGTGGAGAGCGGTGTCCTCGATCGAGTGCTCCTTGGTGGAGCGGCCCGAATTGACGTCGATGGCGACCAGCGCCTCGGTCTGGTTGATGATGATGTAGCCGCCGCTCTTCAGCGTCACCTGCGGCTGCAGCATGCGGTCGAGCTGCGCCTCGATGCCGTTGCGCACGAAGATCGGCGTCGTGTCGCGGAACGGCTGAACCACCTTGGCGTGGCTCGGCATCAGCATGCGCATGAAATCCTTGGCCTCGCGATAGCCTTCCTCGCCGGAGACAAGAATCTCGTCGATATCCTTGTTGTAGAGGTCGCGCACCGAGCGCTTGATCAGGCTGCCTTCCTCATAGACGAGGGCAGGGGCGGTGGATTGCAGCGTCAGGTTGCGGACGTTTTCCCAAAGCCGCATCAGATATTCGTAGTCGCGCTTGATTTCCGCCTTGGTGCGGCTTTCGCCGGCGGTGCGCAGGATGACGCCCATGCCCTGCGGCACTTCGAGATCGGCAACGACCTCCTTGAGGCGCTTGCGGTCGACCGCACTGGTGATCTTGCGCGAAATGCCGCCGCCGCGTGCGGTGTTGGGCATCAGCACGGAATAGCGGCCGGCAAGCGACAGATAGGTGGTGAGTGCAGCGCCCTTGTTGCCGCGCTCTTCCTTGACCACCTGCACCAGCAGAATCTGCCGGCGCTTGATGACTTCCTGAATCTTGTACTGGCGGCGCACCGGCTTGCGGCGGCTGCGCACCTCTTCCAGCGCATCCTCGGCGCCTACGGATTCGATCTCGTGGTCGTCCGGATGCGAGGACTGCACCTCTTCCAGCATGCCGCGATCATTGTCCTCGGAGGTGGCTTCGCCACTTGCCTCGCTGGACGACCTTTCGTCACCCGGCTCCGCCGCAGGGACAGCTTCGGAGATCACATCCGCTTCGACGCTTGCCGCGATCGATGTCGGGCCGCCTTCCGACGGTTCGGTCCCGGATGTCTCGGCGTCGGAGGCTTCGCTGTCGCCATGCCCGGCATGATCGTCATGCCCGGCGGTATTGGCCGCGGCATGCTCGGAAGCAGGCGCTTCGGAGACGGCATCGCTGCCGGCATCGCCATGTTCGCCGTTCTCATCATCGGCGCCGGCGTCGCGCTTGTGTTCGCCCCGCTCACGACCCTTGCCGCCGCGCCGGCGGCCGCGCCGGCCGCGATCGCGGCTCTGGCGGTCGTCGCCGTCATTGTCCTCGTTCTCCTCGTCCTCGGCTTCCTGCGCTTCAGCGCGCAGCAAAGCCTGACGATCGGCGACCGGGATCTGGTAATAGTCGGGGTGAATTTCACTGAAGGCGAGGAAACCGTGACGGTTGCCGCCATATTCGACAAAGGCTGCCTGAAGGGAAGGTTCGACGCGCGTTACGCGGGCGAGATAGATGTTTCCTTTGAGCTGCTTCTTGTCCTGAGATTCAAAGTCGAATTCTTCAATACGGTTACCGCGGATAACGACAACGCGTGTTTCCTCCGGGTGGGAGGCGTCTATCAGCATTTTGTTGGGCATTATTTCGTTTCCTCCCGGCAGCCGTCAGCCGCAGCTTGCGAGGCAAAGCCCGCTGCTGCGTGTCTGGGATGTGGGTGCCGGATGTCTGAATGTCCGCCGGACGCCGCTTGAGCGCCATGGCGGTGCCGCCCGCAGCCACAATGGCGCGGTTTGATGCGGACCTTTCCATGATTGCGCTTGAAGCCATCGTCACCAGCAGAACCTTTTGAACCAAAGCCCGGACGAACCGGACCAGCTTGTTTGCTCATACAGAGCCGGCACGGGAACAAACCCGGCCGTTTTCCTCACGCAGGCGATTCCCCCGCCACGGGCGCACACCTGCGAAATTCGTCGCGATCACCTGAAGCCTTTTCGCGGGAAGCGAAAGGAGCCGCCTTTCATCTGACCTGTAGCAGGAAGCTGCGGGAGAAGCGGTTCCAGGATTGCAGTGATCCACCATCGCTTTTATGATTTGACGGGGTGGAAGGCAACCCCGATTTCGGATGCCGGCAAAAAGCAGTGCCGTAACGGAAGCACAGGCCTTAATCCTCAATGAAAAGGCTTGGTTAACCTTCTCTGGATACCAATCGTTAATCGAGTCTGCGGCCTGACCGGCATTTCGACCAACCACGCGGGCGCAAGGCGCCAAACCAGGAGCGACTGCAAGAAATGGGACTGGCGGGCACCACAGACAAGGGCCATGGCCGTGCAGGCCGTTTCCTGCGCGCTGCCGGTGTGCTGTTGCTGCTGGCGCTTTGCCTTGCTTTTGCGCCGGTTTCACGCGCCGCCGATGCGCCACTCGGCGCCACCGCCTACAAGATGGCCGGCGACGCAACCAAGATGCGCATCGTCATCGATTTCGACCGCGAGCCCGACATCAAATGGTTCCTGCTGCGCGGCCCCAACCGGCTGGTCGTGGACCTGCCGCGCACCCGATTCGCCATTGGCGCGAAGGACGCCAAGGCCCGCGGCCTGGTCAAAGCGGTGCGTTATGGCGATCAGGGCGAGGGATCGCGGCTGATCCTGACCGGCAAGGGGCCGTTCTCGGTCGACAAGCTCGAGGTGCTCAAGAACGAGGACGGCGCAGGCTATCGCATCGCCATCGACATGTCGGCAGCCTCCGACCGCGAGTTCGACGAAGCCCTTGCCAACCAGGCGCTGACCACTGGCTCGACCGTCTCCACCGACAAGGGCTCCAGGGTCGGCACAGGGCCGATCTCCAATCCCGGGCATCGCTTCACCATCGTCATCGATCCCGGCCATGGCGGCATCGACGGTGGCGCCGAAGGCCTCAACGGCACCATCGAGAAGAACGTGACGCTGGCCTTCGCCACCGAATTGCGCGACAAACTCGCCGCCGTCGCCAACTACGACGTGTTCATGACGCGCGATACCGACGAGTTCCTGCGGCTCGATGACCGCGTGCGCATCGCCCGGCAGCACGAGGCCGACCTTTTGATCTCGATCCATGCCGACACGATCAGCGTCAAGGGTATCAGAGGCGCCACCGTCTATACCGTCTCCGACAAGGCGTCCGATCCGCAAGCGCAGGCGCTTGCCGACCGTGAAAACCTCTCCGACCAGTTCGCCGGCATGGTGATCAAGGACGACAACAAGGAAGTCACCGACATACTGATCGACCTGATCCGCCGCGAGACGCATAATTTCTCGATGAGCTTTGCCCACACTCTGGTCGGCCAGTTGTCCACCAGCGTCGGCCTGATCAATAATCCGCAGCGTTCGGCCGGCTTCAAAGTGCTGAAAGCGCCCGATGTGCCGTCGGTGCTGGTGGAACTCGGCTATCTCTCCAACGCCAAGGATGAAGCGCAACTGCTCGACGCCGACTGGCGCGGCAAGGCGGCGCAGAGCATCACCAACGCCGTCGCCCTGTTTGCCTCCGCCAAGATGGGAACGGGAACCGGAGGCTGAGATGGTCGCCGCCGCCCACGACCGGAGGCAGCGTTGCACGACGACAACACCAGGCGCTTTTATTTCAGGTGGGGGATGCCGAAACCGGGCACTGCCGTATTTTGCCCACATGGTGGCGACATGGGTTTTCCATCACGGATCGGGACAGTTGCGAAGGCTTGCGCGAAAGGCGGCTTCGTCTAGGAAATTCCCGGACCTCGGACTGGAGCGGGCATGATTCGTCTTATCGGCTATTTCTTTGGTATCGGCACGACGCTGGCGCTTATGGTCGCCGCGGGCGTGGCGATATACATCAGCCATCTGTCGAAAGACCTGCCCGACTATGAGGTCCTGGCCAAGTACGAGCCGCCAGTGACGACCCGCATCCATGCTTCCGACGGCTCGCTGATGGCCGAATATGCGCGCGAACGGCGGCTCTATCTGCCGATCCAGGCGGTTCCGGACCGGGTCAAGGCGGCGTTCCTGTCGGCCGAGGACAAGAATTTCTACAACCATCCCGGCATCGACATCACCGGGCTTGGCCGCGCCATCTACGTCAACCTGCAGAATCTGGGTTCGGGCAGGCGCCAGGTCGGCGCCTCGACCATCACCCAGCAGGTGGCGAAGAACTTCCTCTTGTCCTCGGACCAGACCTACGAGCGCAAGATCAAGGAGATGATCCTGGCCTTCCGCATCGAGCAGGCTTATTCGAAGGACCGCATCCTTGAGCTCTATCTCAACGAAATCTTCTTCGGCTTCGGCGCCTATGGCGTTGCGGGCGCGGCACTGACCTATTTCGACAAGTCGGTCAACGAACTCACGGTCGCGGAAGCCGCCTATCTGGCGTCGCTGCCGAAGGGCCCCAACAACTACCATCCCTTCAAGCATGCCGACCGCGCCATCGAGCGCCGCAACTGGGTCATCGACCAGATGGTCGAGAACGGCTACGTGACGCGCGAGGAAGGCGACAAGGCCAAGGCCGAGCCGCTCGGCGTGACGCCGCGTCGTAACGGCTCCTATCTGTTTGCGGGTGAATATTTCACCGAGGAAGTGCGCCGCCAGATCATCTCGCGCTATGGCGAGAACGCGCTCTATGAGGGCGGCCTTTCGGTGCGCACGACGCTCGATCCGAAGATCCAGCTCATCGCCCGCAAGTCGATGCAGGACGGCTTGCTCAAATACGACACGCTGCGCGGCTATCGCGGACCGGTGACGCATATCGATGCCTCCGGCGACTGGGGCGTGGCGCTGGGCAACGTCAAGGGGCTGGAAGACGTGCCGGAATGGTCGCTTGCCGTCGTGCTCGACAGCTCGGCGACCGGCCTTTCCATCGGCCTGCAGCCGACGCGGCAGATTTCGGGCGATATCGTCAAGGAACGCATCGAAGGCGCCGTCAGCAAGGAAGACATGAGCTTTGCCATGCGCCATGTGGTCGATGGCAAGACGGTCAAGGCCAAGTCTCCGGCCGATGTACTGCAGCCCGGCGACGTCATCTTCGTGCAGAAGAACGAAGGGTCGGAAGGCGCCTACACGCTGCGCCAGGTGCCGGAAGTGGAGGGCGGCCTGATCGCCATGGATCCACATACCGGCCGCGTGCTGGCCATGGTCGGCGGCTTCTCCTATGCGCAGTCGGAGTTCAACCGTGCCACGCAGGCGATGCGCCAGCCGGGATCGTCCTTCAAGCCGATCGTCTATTCGGCCGCGCTCGACAATGGCTATACGCCGGCCTCGGTGATCATGGACGGACCGATCACCATCCAGAGCGGCACTACGACCTGGACGCCGAAGAACTATGACGGCACGGTGGCAGGCCCCGCGACCTTGCGTTCCGGCATCGAAAAGTCGCGCAATTTGATGACGGTGCGGCTCGCCAACGACATGGGCATGAAGCTGGTGGTGGAATATGCCGAGAGGTTCGGCGTCTACGACCATCTGGCGCCGTATCTGCCGATGGCGCTGGGCTCCGGCGAGACGACGGTGATGCGCATGGTGTCGGCCTATTCGATCATGGCCAATGGCGGCAAGTCGATCAAACCCTCGCTCATCGACCGCATCCAGGACCGCTACGGCAAGACCGTGTTCAAGCAGGACGAGCGCGGCTGCGAAGGCTGCAACGCGCCCGAATGGAACAACCAGCCCGAACCGGAACTGGTCGACAATTCCGAGCAGGTGCTCGATCCGATGACCGCCTACCAGATCACCTCGATGATGGAAGGCGTCGTCCAGCGCGGTACCGGCGCCACCATCGCCGAGCTTGGCCGCCACATCGCCGGCAAGACCGGAACGACCAATGACGAGAAGGACGCCTGGTTCATCGGCTATACGCCGAACCTCGTCGTCGGCCTCTACATGGGTTACGACACGCCGCGCGGTCTCGGCCATGGCGCCACTGGCGGCGGTCTGGCGGCACCTATCTTCAAGGACTTCATGCGCGTTGCGCTGGACGGCACGCCGAATGTCGACTTCAAGGTGCCGGAAGGCATGAACCTGGTCGCGATCAACCGCAAGACCGGCATGCGTGCCGCGTCGGGCGATCCCGGCACCATCATCGAAGCCTTCAAGCCCGGCACCGGCCCAGCCGACAGCTATTGGGTGATCGGCATGGGCGCCGACGGGTCCAACGGCGCCGGCGGACCGCTATCGCCGCAGGCAACGGAAGCCATCCAGGCACCCGGCGGCGGACTCTACTGACGACCTGATTTTTTACGTCGAATGGGCTGGCTTGTTGAGCCGGCCCATTTCGCTTTACAGGCAGCAATGCCGTGCCTATGTATCGCGCCGACCCAAGCGCCACTTCGAAAACAGGACAGAACAACCAGCCATGCGCGCGGAAACGCAGAATATTGTCGACGAGATCAGGCAGGCGATCACCCTGCTGAGGAGGCATCTTTGACTGGGATCAGGCTATAAAGCGGCTTGAATACCTGAACGTGCGCGCCGAGGATTCCAGCCTCTGGAATGATCCGCTGGAAGCGCAAAAGCTGATGCGCGAGCGCCAGGGCCTCGAAGACGGGATCGCCGGCGTCAAAAGCCTGACTCAGGCGCTGGAAGACAATATCGGCCTGATCGAACTGGGTGAGGAAGAGGGCGACCAGAGCGTGATCGCCGAGGCGGAAGCAGCCCTCCGCTCGATGCAGGGCGAGGCCAAGGCCCGCCAGGTCGAGACGCTGCTGTCGGGCGAGGCCGACGCCAACGACACCTATCTCGAAGTCCATGCCGGCGCCGGCGGCACCGAGAGCCAGGACTGGGCCTCGATGCTTCTGCGCATGTATACGCGCTGGGCCGAGCGTCGTCGTTTCAAAGTCGAGGTGCTGGAAGTACATGACGGCGAAGAAGCCGGCATCAAGTCCGCCACGCTCCTGATCAAGGGCCACAATGCCTATGGCTGGCTGAAGACCGAGTCGGGCGTTCATCGCCTGGTCCGCATTTCACCCTATGACAGCAATGCGCGCCGCCACACGTCCTTCTCCAGCGTCTGGGTCTACCCGGTCGTCGATGACAGGATCGAGATCGACGTCTCGGAATCGGATGTACGCATCGACACCTACCGCTCATCCGGTTCGGGCGGCCAGCACGTCAACACCACGGACTCGGCGGTTCGCATCACCCATATCGCCACCGGCATCGCGGTTGCCTGCCAGGCCGAACGCTCGCAGCACAAGAACAAGGCGAAGGCCTGGGAAATGCTGCGCTCGCGCCTTTACGAGGAAGAGCTGAAGAAGCGTGAAGCGGTGGCCAATGCCACAGAAGCGTCAAAGAGCGACATCGGCTGGGGTCACCAGATCCGTTCCTATGTGCTGCAGCCCTACCAGTTGGTGAAGGACCTGCGCACCGGCGTCGAGAGCACCAGCCCGTCGAGCGTGCTCGATGGCGACCTCGACGACTTCATGGAAGCCTCGTTGTCGCAGCGCATCGAGGGCGGTGCCGGTGAAGCCGTGGCCGACCTCGACTAGGATATGTCCATATTCAGCTGAGGCCGGGCTGCGAATGGCTGATTCCTGCGCTTTCGCCACTTTCGACTCGGCCTGACTTTGTTCTGACATATCCCTGGGCGGGGAGCGAAGGAGGAACCATGAGTCGCAGGCTCACCGGCAAATGTTTTTGCGGCGCGGTCCAGTATGAAGTGGCGGACGAGTTCGTCTATGCCGCCAACTGCCATTGTTCAAACTGCCGGCGCACCACAGGTTCCGCCTTCAAGCCTTTCGCCGGCATCGAGCGCGAGAAACTTGCCCTTGCCGAAGGGCATCACGGACTCATCCATTTCGGCGATGACAGCGGCCACGATGCGCATTGCAGCCGCTGCGGCTCGTTGCTGTATTCGCTGGTCCGCGACGGCGCCTATGTCCATGTCGCCATGGGCACGCTGGTTGACGATCCGACGATCCGGCCGACCGCGCACATCTTCGTCGGCTCCAAGGCGCCATGGTTCACCATCGCCGACGACTTGCCGCAATATGAAGGGCATGTGATCGCCGGTCCAGGCGACGCATAGGCTGGAACCACATACGGCCAATCCCGTTGTTTCGTTGCCCGTCTGCCGGGAGTTGAGCCTGGCCTTGGATCTCGTCAGCGGTTGCAGATAGCGGCGTAGATGTGCGGCCTCGCGCAGCAACTTCTTGCGCCAGCCTAGGAATCAGCCCAGCATCCGAGGGCTGGAAGAGAAAAAGCATTTATGGCCGGACGCGGCATATCTGCGACCTGACGATCCGGCCACTGGGAAGACACGTTCCGGGAACGGGCAAGCGAAACGCTTGATGCTCGTTTGAAAGGAACGCTTCCATGTCTGCTGCCACTCTCCGATCGGCCAGAGCCGTTCAACCGGCTGGCCGACTCCTGTTTTCCTTGTTCGTGACCCCGATCTTTGCAATCGCGATGCTTGCGGCGGTGCTGACCGCACCCGCCTTCGCCCATGACGCCAAGCCTACGGCGGCGAAGCCGCAAGGCTGGAGTTATCCCTTCGCCTGCTGCGCAAACTACGACTGCCGCACCACCCATACCGGCGAGGTGCTGGAAAAGCCGGAGGGCTATGTCATCGCCGGAACGGGGGAGGTCGTTCCGATGAGCGACAAGCGGGTCAAGGACTCACCCGACGGCGATTTCCACTGGTGCGCGCATCAGGCCGGCCTCGACGCAGGCAAGACGATCTGCCTGTTCGTGCCACCGCGTTCCTACTGAGTTCTGTTGGCAGTTCTCATCGGAAGGCCGGCCTTGGTGGTGCTGAAGGCGCTTGCGTCAGACGGAAGCAGCGAGTGCCGAGGCGAAGTCGCGATACGGGCGCAGTGGGCGACCCAGAAGTGCCGTCAGGCGCTCGACGTCGCCGGCCTCGGGCAGCATCCCGTCGGTGAAGAAACGCTCGCCCATCAGGCGCATGTCGTAGGCCATCCAGGCGGGCAGGAACTGCTTGAGATTTTGCTCAAAACCCTCCGTATTGTCGCCGCTGTAGCTGATCGGGCGGGCGAGTACGTCTGACCAGATTGCGGCAATGTCCGTCCCGGTCAGTGTCTGCGGACCGACGAGGTTGATCCGCTCGAACGCAAGCGGCTCCTTGGACCGTTCGCGACGCAGCAGCTCAAGGGCGGCGATCTCGGCGATATCGCGGGCGTCGATCATGGCGAGACCCTTGGGTCCGATCGGCATTGGGTAGGTGCCGTAGCCGGTGATGACGTCTTCGACCGTCAGATCGTTCTGGATGAAGTAGGCCGGGCGCAAGATCGTAGCTTTGAAGTCCATCTGTTCGATCATTCGCTCGACGCCGAACTTGCCCGCGAAATGCGGCACGTTCACATAGACGTCAGCGTGGATTACCGAGAGATAGACGATCCGCTCGATGCCGGCCGATCGGGCGACGTTCAAGGCGATCAAAGCCTGGGTGAATTCGTCCGGCACCACGGCGTTCAAGAGAAACAGCGTGGAAACGCCAGACATGGCTTTGCGCAGCGAATCGACATCGAGAAAGTCGCCTTGCACGACGGATACGCCTGCCGGAAAACTGGCTTTCGACGGATCGCGCACGAGAGCACGCACATCGGCGCCGCGCTTGGCGAGCTGTTCGACGACTTGGCGGCCGATATTGCCGGTGGCGCCGGTAACGAGAATGGTCATGGAATTTCTCCTGTTGGGTTGCTTGACAGTCCCAATATGTGTGGCTCACAAAGAGCCCAGTAGACGCCAATTTTAGACACGTCGTCTCACTGGTGGGACAGTCATGGATCTTTTAGCCCTTGCCGATTTTAACCTCGTGGCTCGCCATGGCGGCTTCGGCAAAGCGGCAAGGTCCACCGGCCGGCCCAAGGCAACGTTGTCCCGGCGCGTTGGCGAATTGGAAAGCAGTCTCGATCTGCGTCTGTTCGAACGGGGTGCGCGTAACCTGAAGCTGACCGAAGAAGGACGGGCGCTCTTCGAGCGGACGGGGGCGTTGCTTGCCGAGCTGGACGAGACGGCATCGGCGATTGCCTCGGGCGGTCAGAGACCCAAGGGCAGATTGCGGATCAGCGCGCCTTTGCATTTTTCGCAGACTGCAATGGGGAGGATCGCTGCGGGATTTGCCCTGAGGTATCCTGAGGTGAGGCTTGAAGTGACCACCGAAGACCGGCATGTCGACATGATCGAGGAAGGCTACGATCTGGTAATCCGGGTCAATCCGGATCCCGATGAAAGCCTGGTCGGACGGGCGTTTCTCCGCGACCGCCTGGTCGTCGTCGCGAGCCCGGACCTTCCTCGCCCGACCGATGGGCTCGCCGCTCCTGGCGTTGCGCGCGGGACAGGCGAGCGGCAAACATGGCAGGTGAAGACACCAGGTGGCCGGGCAACACTTAGAATCGAGCCGGTCCTCGCCTTGTCGACACTCATCATGGTCCGCGATGCGGTGCGAGCCGGAATCGGCGCAGGACGGCTTCCCATTTCGTTGGTGGCCCACGACCTGGCTGACGGCACACTGGTGAATTGGGGGGATATCGACGGCCCCGAAATTTCTCTATGGACGCTCTACCCCTCCCGACGGCTGCTCAGCGCGCGAGTGTCGGCGTTCCTGGATTTTCTGAAACAGGCTTTCCCAAACGGGACGCCGGACGAACTGGCCGCCTATATCGGCAGGTGACGACGATTGGGAGGTGACGACGGGTCCGCTTCGGCCAGAGCGCCGCTCGGCTCGATCGACCGGAGCCTGCTGACAGACAGTTGTCAGGAGCCTTCCTTTATGGTGCCTTGCCGCATGGGTGGCGGGCAACGGAGAGGAAAGCTTTTCATGACCATCAAGGCCAGCTGTCATTGCAAGGCGACGACGTTCGAGGTCTCGCAGGCGCCCGAGACGGTAACACAATGCACCTGCTCGTTCTGCTCCAAGCGCGGTTCGCTGTGGGCTTACTACGTTCCGTCGCAATTCAAGCTCACCAGCTCGCCGGAAAACGTCTCCTTCTATCAATGGGGATCGAAGACCGTCAAACACGGGTTTTGCGCCATTTGCGGCTGCGGCACCTTCACCGAAACGCCGGACTGGTCGACCGGAAAACCGGACTTCGACAATCCCAAGATCTCAGTCAATTCGCGGCTGTTCGACGATTTCGACCTCGATAAGGTCGAGGTGGTCGTCATTGACGGCAAGAACCTCTGGTAGGCCAGCGCCAACCGCCGAAGCAGAAGTGTGCGCGAGCGGGGAAAAGCCGCTTTCGCCGCTCGGTTTTTCGCCGCATTTCATGTTACAAGACCGGAGAAGGGCTTATATGCGCGAGCCGCAAAGGCCGCGCTTTGGAGAGGGACGATCCTTATGAAAAAGACTGTGCTCGTCGCCGTTGCGACGGCTGTGCTGGTGAGTGCCTGCACCACGACCGATCCGTACACCGGGGAGCAGAAGGTTTCGAACACCGCAGCCGGCGCCGGCCTTGGCGCCCTGGCGGGCGCGGGCCTCGGCCTGCTTGCCGGCGGCAATGACCGCCGGAACGCGCTGATCGGTGCCGGTATCGGCGCGCTGGCCGGCGGCGCCATCGGCGCGACCATGGACCAGAACGAGGCTGAACTGCGCCGCCAGCTCGAAGGCACCGGCGTCAGCGTCACCCGCACCGGCGACCAGATCATCCTCAACATGCCGTCCGACATTACTTTCAACGTCGACCAGGATGCGGTGAAGCCCGGCTTCTACCAGGTGCTGAACTCGGTTGCGCTGGTGCTGAAGAAGTTCAAGCAGACCACGGTCGACGTGTTCGGCCATACCGATTCGACCGGCGGCGACGAACACAATTTCGATCTGTCGCAGCGCCGCGCATTGGCGGTCGCCAACTATCTCTCAGGCCAAGGTGTCGATTCGCGCCGCTTCGCCGTCACCGGATTCGGCAAGACCCGTCCGATCGCGTCCAACGGAACGGCGGCCGGCCGTGCGCAGAACCGGCGCGTCGAGATCCAGCTTTCGCCGCTGACCTGAATTGTTCGGCATCGAAATGCGAAGGCGGCCCCCGCAAGGGGCCGCTTTCTTTTTGGGCTCCTGTGGTCCGTCAAAAGGTCTAACGCATTAGAGATTTCTAATAATTCCTTTCCGGAGGCCTTGGAAGGGATTAGCATTGGTGCGGTTCCAGAGGGGATGGGGCGATACAAACGGCCGCGCAGTCACTTAGTCGGCCCCGGTCCTGCACGGCCAGATAGGAAATCTGGGAGGAATGCATGACAAGAACAGCTCGTCTTGGGCGTTGCGGCGTCCTCATTTTGACAGGTCTGGTCTCCGCTTGGTGCGCAGCGGCCACGGCTCGAGCCGAGGACGCCAACAAAGCCGACATCGAAGCTTTGAAGGAATCGCTCGCCAAATATGAAGACTACACGGTCGCCGTCCGCGACCTTTATCTGTCGACTGTCGGGTGCGTCTATTACAGCGGGGACAGGATCGAGGGCGCAATGGACTATCCGAAGGGCGCTATGGGCATCCATTTCGTCAACGTCCCGAGTGTCGGTCAGAAACTCGATCCGATGCGCCCCAATGTGCTGATCTACGAGCCGACCAAGAAAGGCTTGAAATTGGTTGGCGTGGAATGGCTGGTGCCCCTGACGCCAGACACCAAGGAACCTCCAAAACTATTTGGCCAGACCTTCATGGGACCGATGGAAGGGCACTATCCGCTCATTCCGAGGGAGTTCGTCCACTACGACCTTCATGCCTGGCTGTTCAGAGACAATCCGAACGGCATGTTCAGTCCGACCAACCCGAACGTGAAATGCAGCAAGGCAGAGTTTCCGATGCTGGAAAAACCGACCAAGATGATGCCCGGCCCGATGTGACGGACGGGCCAGGATAGAAGCTTGCCAAGGGTGCAAGCTGGCCGGCTGCATTTGAGAGCGCTCGGGAGTCAGGCTCGGACGACGATCGGCATGAGGGCCGGCGCGCATGAAGGCTGCCCGCATGAAGACAGGTATCTGGTCGCGGAAGTCGACAATGGCGCTGCGAGCCGTCAGTCGAAGGTAAAAGCGGCCCGCAAGGGCCGTTCTTGTTTGGCATGTCGGACTCCGTAATCAAGGCCTACGAGGTCGGCTGATCGACAATTGCCGCAACGATACGGCGCATGATCGGCAAGACCAGCAGCAGACTTGGAAAGCCCACTAGCCATGATGCTCCCCATGCATACGGCCAGGTCGCCACGAAACCGGTTGTCCAGCCCGCATTGATCAGCGTCGCTACCGCGGAAACAATGCACGACATCAGGATGGAAAGTACGAATGGCATTACCAGCGCATTGTAGGAGGCCGGTAGCTTCCTCGATTTCAAAACCTTGTGCGATGACGGTCGCATCACCTATCTCCTTCTCGAAAAGTGGAAGTATGCGCGGCTGGGCGCAGTCAGGCGGCCTGCGCCATTTGCTGGGCAAGGTTTCGAATAAAGCCGCGCAACGAACGCGGTTCGCGGCCCAGGGCGGCGCGCAATGTCAGACTGTTTCCGCCAAGGCCATAGTGGGCATAGTGGGCGTATATTTTGGCCAGCACCTGCATTTGGCGGTCATTGTAGGGAAGGCGTGCCTCGGCCGCCCACTCGCCAAATGTCGGCTCACCAGAAGAGATGGGTCTGCCAAGTTCCTCACTCATCATCGCAACGATGTCTTCCCGGCTGTGCATGCCGTCAGCGCACAGATCGAGGGTCGCGTAGGACAATCGCGCTTCGGTTAGGGCGATCGCCGCCACCTCAGCGACATCGCGGTAGTCGACGCGGGCCAGCTTCGCCGTCTTTGGAAACGGTTCCGAGAAAACACCATGTTCAACGACGGACGGCCAGGCCGCTGCGAGGTTCTGCATGAAATTGGCAGGGTGCAGAATCGTATATTCCATCGTCGTCGAGTAGAGAGCAGCCTCGACAGGCACCTTGCTGGCATGGTTCTTCAGTCGCGTATTGGTAGGCTGGATCACCGACGAGAAGACGAACTTTCGAACTCCTGCTCGCGTGGCGGCCTCAACCATGGCAACGCCCATGGCTGCTTCATCGGGAGCAAAAGCCGGCCCAATGTGAAAGACGCCGTCGACGCCCGCGACCGCCCTTTCGAGGCTCTGACGATTTCGCAAATCTCCTGTCGCAACCTCGGATGCCCCCACCTTCCGGGCCTTTTCGGCATTCGCAGGGTCGCGAACGAGCGCTCGAACATTGGCATTGCGGCGGACAAGTTCAGGCACGACAAGTCCCGCAACTCGGCCTGTGGCACCAACAACCAGAACAGTTGGATTGGCTACTTGCATGACGATTTCCTTCCATCAAGCCTGTCCTCGCGGGACAACTTGCAGAGAGGTACGACGTCGCAATTGTCGTTACAATTACCCGTTTTTGCGATATATTATGTCGAATGTCGGGAGAATGCATGAGCCGGATGGACGATTTCGAGGCTTTCATCGCGATCGTCGAGCATGGAAGTCTGACGACTGCCGCACATCGGCTGAACCGCTCGCTGCAGTCGGTCAGCCGGTCCCTGGCGGCACTGGAGCAATCAGTCGGCGTCGAGCTGATCCACAGGACAACGCGTCGCTCGACACCAAGTGAAGTCGGAGCAGCCTTTTTCAACCGGATCAAACCCGCGGTCGACGAAATAAACGACGCAAGACTTCAGGCGATCAATCAACGATCGGAGCCGGCAGGCGTCCTGCGCATCGGGGCGCCGGTTCTGTTTGGCCCGAACGTCCTGATGCCTGTCATCGCGGAATACATGCGGACATTTCCCCGGGTCGAGGTCGATCTTCAACTTTCCGATGGATTTGCCGATCTTGGCGCCGAAGGTCTCGACCTGGCAATACGCATCGGCGATTTGCCGGATTCCAACTTGAAAGCCAAACGCCTGGGAGCGTTGCGGCGCGTTGTGTTCGGCGCGCCTTCCTATTTCGCGCGGTGCGACCGGCCGGCCCATCCCTTCCAGCTGAGTGAGCACAGTTGCATCATCAGAACCGCTAACGAGCGTCCAGGTGAATGGACGTTTCAGATCGACGGGAAACCCCGGACCGTGAAGGTCGCAGGCGCTTTTCGCTCCAATCTGATGACCTCGGTCTATGCCGCCGCAATCCACGGACTGGGTTTGGGCTTCTCGCCTCTGTGGCAGATAAGACATTTGGTCGACGACGGTCTCGTCGAACTGGTTTTGACGGAATTCGAGCCGGCACCGGTGCCGATCCATGCCTTGTGGCAGGAAGGCCGGTCATCTTCGGCCAAGGTTCGGGCATTTCTGGATTTATTGGCATCCCGCCTGGAACTCAAAAGCCTGTAGCATCGACGGGTATTTGAAGCGCTCCAGGCCGGAAGAGATCGGGCAGATCGAGCCTGTCTTGCGATTACCGCGCATGGCGCTGATTGATCCTGAGCGGGCTCCAGATCTCGCATCCCAATCGCGTCCAGGAAAGCCGCGCGTCCTCGGGACGCCGCGGCTCATGGAATCAGACCTTGGCGACGATCTTCATGAAGGCCGGCATGTCGTCGCCGAAGCCGACGGTGCCGTCATTGTCTTCACCGCGGTTGTTGCCGCGGGCAGGGCGGCTGTTGCTGGCGCGCTGCGGCCTTGTGTCGCCGCGTTCCGGGGCGCGGTTCTCGTTGTTGCGATCGGAGACCTTGCGGTCGCTGTTTTCGGAGCGGATCGCTTCCTTGCGCTGATGCCGTTCGCCGATGTCGGCGACCGCGGCCTCGGCTACCACCGGCTGTTCCTCGCGCGCGGCATCTGCCGCTGGCGCGTCGTCGCTGCGCTTGGCATGGCGTTCGCGCGGCTTGCGCTCGCCACTCTCCTTGCGATCATGGGCCTTGCGGTCCTCGTCCTTGCGGCCGGCGCGGCGCGGAGCGCCACGGCCACGGCGGGGCGCTTCGTCCTCGCCGCCTTCGCTGGCGACCACGGTCGACAGGTCGCCGTCATGCCACTCGATCTTGTTGCCGATCAGCCGCTCGATGGCGTCGATGTATTTGGTGTCGGACTTGGTGGCGATGGTGAAGGATTTGCCCGAGCGTCCGGCGCGGCCGGTGCGGCCGATGCGGTGGACATAGTCTTCGGCGTGGATCGGCACGTCGTAGTTGAAGACGTGGCTGACGTCGGGAATGTCGAGGCCGCGCGCGGCGACGTCGGACGCCACGAGATAGCGCAATTTGCCATCGCGGAAATTGGCCAGCATCTGCATGCGGGCGCGCTGGTCCATGTCGCCATGCAGGGCGCCGGCGTCGAAATCATACTTCAGCAGCGAGCGGAACAGCTCCGCGACCTCGACCTTGCGGTTGCAGAAAATGATAGCGTTCTTCAGCTCGGCGTCTTCGGCCTTTATCAGATTGCGAAGCGTCTCGCGCTTGTCCCACGGCTTGGAGCCGGACTTGACCAGGCGCTGGATGATGTTGGTGGCAGCGGATGCCGCCTTGGAAACCTCGACGCGCACCGGCGCATGCAGGAACTTCTCGGTGAGCTTGGTGATCTCCGGCGGCATGGTCGCTGAGAAGAACAGCGTCTGCCTGGTGAACGGGATCATCTCGCAGATGCGCTCGATGTCGGGGATGAAGCCCATGTCCAGCATGCGGTCGGCCTCGTCGATGACGAGGATCTCGACGCCGTTGAGCAACAGCTTGCCGCGCTCGCGGTGATCGAGCAGACGGCCGGGCGTGGCGATCAGCACGTCGGCGCCGCGCTCCAGCTTCTTGTCCTGCTCGTCGAAGGAGACGCCGCCGATCAGCAGCGCGATGTTGAGCTTGTGGTTCTTGCCGTATCTGATGAAATTCTCTTCGACCTGCGCGGCGAGCTCGCGCGTCGGCTCGAGGATCAGCGTGCGCGGCATGCGGGCACGGGCCCTGCCTTTTTCGAGGCGGGTCAGCATCGGCAGCACGAAGGAAGCCGTCTTGCCGGTGCCGGTCTGTGCTATGCCCAGAATATCCTTGCCGAGCAAGGCATGCGGGATGGCGCCAGCCTGGATCGGCGTCGGCACGGTGTAGCCCGCATCGGTGACTGCGGAAAGGACCTTGGGCGACAGGCCGAGGTCTGAAAAGGTCAACGCTTCTAGAGCGGTCGTGGTGTCTGAGGACAAGAGTTGCTGTCTTTGGCTGGTTCGGGGAAGCGCAACGGCATCCGTCGCGGCAAGCACAGCGTGCCTGCAAGATTGGTATTGCGATTAGGCGCAAGCCCGCGATTTGTCAACAGAAACGGGCGGGATTGGCACGATTGTGAAAACGTAAGCTTAATCGCGATGCTTAATTAGGTAGTCACTCTTTGCGCCGGCTCAATAGCGAAACTGCTCGGCGAGAATGCGTTCGTTCCACGAATGGTTGGGATCAAACAGCAGCGTTGCCGTCGCAGTCGGCGATTCGCGGACCGTTACGGAAGCCACCGCCTTGACCTCGGTGTGGTCGGCGGCGGTGTTCACCGGGCGCTTTTCCGACTCCAGAATATCGAAGCGTACGGTCGCCTTGTTTGACAACAAGGCACCCCGCCAACGGCGCGGCCGGAACGGGCTGACCGGGGTCAGCGCGAGCAACGGCGCATCCAGCGGCAGGATCGGCCCGTGCGCCGAAAGATTGTACGCGGTGGAGCCGGCCGGCGTCGCGATCATCACGCCGTCGCAGTTCAGTTCCTCGATGCGGACCTGCTCGTCGACGGTGATGCGGATCTTTGCCGTCTGGTAGGACTGACGCCACAGCGCCACCTCGTTGATGGCGAGTGCCGAAACCGTCTCGCCCTCATGCGTCAACGCCAGCATTTCCAGCGGGCGGATCGTTTCGGCGACGGCGGCCGCGATGCGCTCGGTGAGGCCCCCGACGCGGTACTCGTTCATCAGGAAGCCGATGGTGCCACGGTTCATGCCGTAGACCTTCTTTCCCGTGCTCATCGTGTCGCGCAAGGTCTGCAGCAGGAAGCCGTCGCCACCCAGCGCCACCACCACCTGGGCGTCGTCGAAGGATGCCTGGCCATAGCGGGCCGACAGGCTCTCCATCGCCGCCTTGGCATCGGCAGTGTCGGAGGAGACGAAGGCGAAATTGGCTTTGCTCATGACATTCCGATGGCGGTCGGCCGATGGCGGTCGGCGGCGGTTGCGTGGGGTAGCATGGGCAAGCGCATCTGCAAAGGGAGGCATCGTCGGCGCAGTTGCGGCCGCGGCGAAACGAAATCGGCGGCTCGCGCTTCATGTCGCCGGAACGGCGAATGTGATGGTTAAGTGCGAGCTTAAGCACTCGTAAAGCCTGATCGATCATGTTAGCCGACAGAGGATGGGTGGCTGGGGGGCTAGCCAGTCGAGACCTGTATATTGCCGGTGACACGCCTGATTATCGTCTTCCTGATGCTGGGAAGCTTCGCCCTTCTCTTTGCTGAGCTTGTACGGCATTCCGAAGACATGAGCTCCAGGCCGACGGCCTCACGCTGCGGCGACGCCGGCGTGCCATGCCCGCAAAACGCGTTGTAGGCTGAAGCCAATCTGCCAACGACGATCCATCGCTCACTGCGCGACGATCTGAAGATTGGCGTTGCCGTAGAATGTGTAGGCGAGATAGGTCGGATCGCCGGTCTGGTAGAATTCTCTGCGGACATCCTGCAGGATCTCGGCCAGATAGACCGGCCTGTCCTTGATCCGCGTGCTGATGCCACCATAGAAATCGGTCGAGAAGGCCGCTGCCGCGCGGTCGGTCAGTGGCCACATGCCGCCGATGAAGCCGGAAGCGCCGCCCGCCAGAACCGCCGGACCCCAGCCCTGCACGAAGCCGCCGAGCATCTGGGAACGGCCTGTGTCGCAGGCGTTGAAGAAGTAGAACGGATTGCCCTTGCCATGCGCGGTGGCGACCAACGCAGCCCATGTATCCGGGTCGAGCGACTGATCGACGAGATCGATGGCAAAGACCGGCCGGCCGCTGCCCGGTTGGTTGACCGCGCCATGACCGGAGAAATGAATGAAACCGGTCGAGACTTCACCGACCAGTTTCTCGAAAGAGGTGAAATCGCCATCGAAGCGGCGGTAGCCGTAAAGCTTGCTCAGCGCCGCGATCTCGTCCTGTTGGAAGCGCAGCGAGCGCTTGTCGACATAGGAGGGCGCGACAGCCGCGACGCCGGTGAAGGTCATGCGGTCGAGCGGGTTGTCGACCTGTGAGGCACTGCTGCGCGGAGCCCAGCGCGCCAGCCGATAGCCCATGCCGAGAAAACCGTCGGCGGTGGCGCCGTCGACGCTGCGCGGGCGGATCAATTCCCAGGGCAGTGTCGGGCTGTTCGAGGTGATCTGGATCGAATGCAGCTCGCCTTTGCCGCGCAGCGACCAGAACACGTCCTTGAACGCTTTCGGCACATAGTCGCGGTAGAGCGCATCGCCAAAACCTTCGGCGGCGAGCGTGACAAAGCGCTTTTGCGCCCCCGTATCGCTGCTTGCGGCAGGCTGCTGCAGCGAAACGGCGCCGCGCAGGCTCAATCCGAGCTGCAGCAGGCGGCGGTATTCGGAGTCCAGCCATGCCGCCATCTCAGGTGGCGTCGAGAACGTATCGGTCACCGGACCGGCCAGATGCGGCGAATGGATGATGATCTGCCCCGAACCCAGCCCGCTCGGATCGTCATAGAGGATGGTCACGTCGAGATCGGGGACGTCATCGCCGGCTGCGCCGCCGAGCGTCACATTGCCAGTTACCGCCGGCTGCGGCGCCGCTGCGGCCAGCATCAGCATGGCAGGTGCTGCGGAGCGTTCGGCTGTGGCGCTCAGAGCGGCTGCCTCGACAGGCGCGGTGCGGCGAATGATAACCGACCGCGATGCCGATCCCAGGAACCTCCCGGCGCTGTAGATGCGCGCGATGAACTGGGCCGGCTTGCTGTCCTTGGCGATCGGCCGCGCCTTGACGTCGAAGCGGACGAAGTCGCTGTCGCCCTGGCGGTAGAGCGTCGTCCGTCGGCTCCATTTGCCGCCGTCAGCGAGATCGAAGCCGGAGGCGAACAGATCGATATCGATCGGCCATTGCTCGGTTCCCGCCGGCATCGCCATGGCCAGGGCGCCATCTTCCGTCACCGACGAGCCCGGCGCTGCCTTCACCTTCACTTCGGGCGTGAATTGCTCTTCGGTGAGGGCGATCGAAACGGTCACCGTCTCGCCGGCGACAATCTCATCCGGCGCATCGATGGTTGGATGGCGCACCACCTCGACAGCGCCCGTCTCGGGTTGTGAAAGGGCGCCGCCGGAAGGAGGGCTTTGCGCCTGGTCGATGGGCGGCGGCGCTGGTGTCGGTGGCGCCTGCGCCTCCGGCGGACTTTCGGCGCCGGTCGCGGGTGGCGGGGCCGATGTCATGCCGTCCTCAGGGGGGATCCCTGCCTTATCGGGGGGCGGTTCGGCGCCGGTGGCTCCGCCATCCTGCGGATAGGTCCCGCCGAGATTGTTCTGGGCAGCGGCCGCAGCTGCGTCTTCAAGACGTTGCTTTTCCTCTTCGTATCGTTGCCGAGCCTGCTCTTCCTGCAATTGGCGCTGCTGTTCCTGGCGTTTGTATTCCTCGTAGAGCGCCGCCTCCTTGGCGCTGTCGCCCATCGCGGCATCGGGACTGCCGGAGCCCGGTGCAACGTCCATGGGGTAGGGCTCCTGACCGCTGCCATCGGCGTAGTCGCTGCCATCAGGCTCCCAACCGCCACTCCCGGAGATGTAGCCGCCGCTCGCCATCGCCGGCGGTGCCGGTTCCGGCACAAGCGGCAGCGCCGGTGCCGCGCCGGCCACCTGGTCCGGCGTCAGCACAAAGGCAGCGTCTGCCGAGCGGCCATATGCCATCCATGGCCACTGGGCGCCTGACGTTTTGTCGATAGTGGTTTGCCTGACCGAGGCGAGGATGATGGCTATGTCCGCGCCGCGCTTGACCAGCGCAGCGGTGAGCGCATCGGCAAATACGGTGACGGGGCGGGCTTCGTCCAGTGCAACGGTTCCGGGTTTGGCCGACAGAGCGACGATGGCGTGGGTGAGGGGATCGACCGCCGCCAGACCCTGCATCACGCCGGAAGTAGGGTTGTGGCCATCGCCGGGATTGTCGAGCAGAACCACCTTCAATGTCGGGGTTGCCTCGAGCGCCTGCATGAACAGATCGAGGGGCAATGCCGTCTGGTCGACCGTTTCCTTTGAATCGATCCGGGTGCCGCGCGTCAGTAAATAGTTCCTGCCGTTGGCCTGCGCGGTGTGGCCGACATAGTAGAAGATGCCGACGGAGTCCGGTTTGGCCAGGGATTGGGCGAAATCATGCATGGCGCGCGCGACATCGGCGCGGTCGCCATCCGACACCTGCCGGACGGTGAAGCCAAGCGATCGTAGTGTCGCTGCAACGAGTTCGGCACTGAGGTCGGCGTTGGCGATTGCCGGTGAGCCCTCATAGGCCGGATTGGCGACAACCAGCGCTATCCGCTCTTCGCCGCGCGCAGCGGAGAAGAGCGCCATGGTCATCAGCAGCACGACCGCCAGAAAAAGGCGCATGACCGTGATCCAAGCCCTGCAGGCTGCGGCGCTCACGCCACGGCTTGCCCCAATTCATCAATGGCCCAACCTTGACCATATCATGTCGGCTTCGCCGGCGCACTGCCGGTGCCGATGATGCAGTTGTGTCGCTAAAAGATATTGACTGTATGTTTAGTAATTAATACCGTTGCCCGAGATACCGAGTTGGTCAGCCGGCATTCGCCGGTGAATGATCACCAGGACGAAGGGAACTTAGGGACTCGAGGCGCAATCCCGCCGGTCCCAACAATGGGAGACACAAGCATGCAGTTGAAATCGACCGCCACGGCGCTCGGCCTGTCGCTGCTGGCGATGACCGGCATTGCCCGCGCCGAGGGCGAACTCCAAATCTACAATTGGGGCAACTACACCAGCCCGGACCTGATCAAGAAGTTCGAGGAAACCTACAAGGTCAAGGTTACCGTCACCGACTACGACTCCAACGATACGGCTCTGGCCAAGGTCCGCCAGGGCGCTTCCGGCTATGACATCGTCGTTCCATCGGCCAGCGTGATGCCGATCTGGATCAGCGAAGGCCTGCTCTTGGAAACCGATCCCAACACGATGGAGAACTTTAGAAACGTCGATCCGAGATGGGTCGACGTGCCGTTCGACCCCGGCCGCAAATATTCGGTGCCGTGGCAATGGGGCACGACCGGCATCTCGGTCAACAAATCGGTCTATGCGGGCGATCCGAACACCTCGGCGATTTTCCTCGATCCGCCGCCGGAACTCGTGGGCAAGATCAATGTCGTGCCCGAAATGGGAGACATCATGTTCCTCGCCATTGCCTATGAGGGCGGTAAGTACTGCACCGACGACAAGGTGCTTTTGAAAAAGGTGCATGACAAGCTCATCGAGGCGAAAGCGAAATGGCTGTCGCTCGACTATGCGGCCGTCGACGGTCTCGGCAGGGGCGACATTGCCGCCGGCGTCAACTGGAACGGCATATCGCTGCGCGAGCGGCTGGAGAACGACAAGATCGTCTACGGCTATCCCAAGGAGGGCTTTCCAATCTGGATGGACAATGTCGCGGTGCTCAAGGATGCCAAGAACGTCGAGAACGCCAAGCTCTTCCAGAATTTCATCATGGACCCCAGGAATGCAGCGATGATCTCGGCCTTCGCGCACTACGCCAATGGCATCAAGGGCTCCGAGCCCTTCCTGCCGGCCGATATGAAGGGCGCGCCCGAAGTGGATGTTCCGGCCGAATTTGCCGACAAGGGCCAATTCATGTCGGCCTGTCCCGCCGACGTCCAGGCGCTCTACACCAGGATCTGGACCGATCTGCAGAAATAGCAGCGCCGCCGGCCGAAGCTGACCAACATCGGGCCGCGCATCGCGGCTCGGCCATCCCCAATGCCAGATGCCGTAAAGCCGCCGCGGGAGATTTTTTATGTCCGATCTCGACCTTTGCTACATGCCGGCCAGCGAGGCGTTGCGGCTGTTCAAGGCGAAGAAACTGTCGCCTCTGGAACTGATGCAGGCCACCATCCGCCGCGCCGAGGCAACCAAGGCGACGATCAACTGCCTCACCTTCACGCATTTCGACGAGGCGATGGATCTCGCCAGAAAAGCCGAGGCGAAATACGCCAGAGGCGCCAGGACCGGCGCGCTCGAGGGCCTGCCGATCGGCATCAAGGATGAGAGCTACATCAAGGGCAAGCCGACCTCGCATGGCTCGCTGCTGTCCGGGGACGCCATTGGCGGCCATACCTCGACCATGAACGAGCGTGTCATGAAGGCCGGCGGCATCGTCCACGCCCGCACCGCGACGCCCGAATTCAGCTGCGCCGGTTATACCTGGTCGAAGCGCTGGGGCGTCACGCGCAACCCCTGGAACCCGGATTTCACGCCGGGCGGTTCGTCGGGCGGTTCGGCGGCAACGCTGGCCTCCGGCACGTCGTCGATCGCAACCGGCTCGGACATAGCGGGCTCAATCCGCATCCCTGCCTCGGCCTGCGGCCTGGTCGGCTTCAAGCCGCCTTACGGCCGCAATCCCGATGAGCCGCCGTTCAATCTCGATTTTTTCTGCCACACCGGGCCCTTGGCCCGAAACGTCGGGGATGCGATCCTGCTGCAGAACGTCATGGCCGGGCCGAGCCCGCTCGACATCGCCACGCTGCGCCCGAAACTGCGCCTGCCGCTCGACTACAAGCCGATCAAGGGTTGGAAGATCGCATTCTCCATGGATCTCGGGTCCTTCGAGGTGGATGCGGACGTGCGCAAGAACACGCTCGCTGCCTGCGATGTGTTCCGCTCGCTCGGCGCCACCGTCGAGGAGGTGGACCTCGGCTGGGGCGACGAGGTGCTCAAGGCCGGCATGGCCTATCTCGAACATCTCTTCGGCGCCTCGCTGTCGCCGCTGCTCGCCAAGAACGGCAAGGACATGACCAGCTATGCCAGGCAGTTCGCGCAGGACGGGCAGAAGTCGAAGGCGACGGATTTTGTCGCGACGCTCGATGTGGCGGCCAGGATGTACCTGACGCTGGGGCCTTTGCTGGAAAAATACGACGTGCTGATCTGCCCGACCAATGCGCTTCCCGCAGTGCCGGCGGAATTCGATCAGACCAAAGGCAAGGTCGAGATCAATGGACGAGAGGTGAACCCGTCGCTGGGCTGGGTGATGACGACGCCGTTCAACATGCTGAGCCGCTGCCCGGTTCTGTCGATCCCGTCGGGCCGCGCCGCCAACGGCGTGCCGACAGGCATCCAGATTGTCGGCCGCACCTATAGCGACGCTGACGTGTTCCGGGCGGGTATGGCCTATGAGACGGCTCGTGGTCAGTGGTACACGAATGCCGGGACACGCCCGGCGCTGTGAGTCCGCAGGGCGCCGGCATGCCAAGGCAGCGGCGGGATGTTTCGGCCGCCGGGGAAAGGCCTGACGACAATGGCGCAACGCATAGCCACTCCGGATGCGGGAAAAAGCAAGGCGGCCAAGGGTGCGGCGAACGACGCTGCGCCCAAGGACCGCCGGCGCGAGCGCGGCGAAGCGAGCATCCAGCGCATCATCGACGCCACAATCGAGCTCATCGCGGAGGAGGGGCTGGCCAGCGTCACCATGCAGCGCATCGCCGAGCATGTCGGCTCGTCCAACGCACTGGTGGTCTTTCATTTTCGCAGCAAGGAGAACCTGTTCCGAGCCGTCCTGCAATATCTCAGCGACCAATATGACGCGCTGTGGCTGACGCTGGTGCGGGCGCCCGGCCTGTCGCCGGTCGAGCGGGTGTTGGGCGCGGTCGATTGCGCGCAACGCTTTGCCCGCCAGCATCCGAATTGGGTGTCGGTCTTCGTCGTGTTCTCCAGCGACCGCAAGAGCATGCAGCTCTACAACGAGATAGGCCTGCCCAGCGATCTCGCCTACACGGCCGAAGCGCGCGAACTGCTGATCGAGATTTCGCGCAGCGGCGGTTACACCGGCGTCGACATAGACACGCTGTCGGAGAGCCTGAATTATCTGGTTCACGGCGCCTGGTATTGGGACCATCTCAACCCGTCCAGCCGCGACACCGACGTGCTGCGCAAGACCATGCTGCTCCTGCTGCACCAGGCCTTTCCGCGGCATTTTGACTTGGGGTGAGATGCGGCCATTGCGAGCGACGAAAGCGTCCTCTGCAAACCTAAACCCGAAAATCTCTACGATGCCTTGATCTCTGTAAAAACGCTTGCACAATCCAGAGGTGCGAGCTAAACAACCCAGGGATGCATTCGAGGGTGGGTAAATGTGGCATTGGGCGATACTTCTGTTGCTGATTGGCGTGCCGGTTTTCTTCGCCGTCCGGTCGTCGCGCAAATCCTCACAGAGCCCAGATGACCTCGTGGGGTTCGGCGGCTGGCTGATCCTGCTGGCGATCAGCCTGTCCCTTTCGCCGTTGCGCACACTTGTCGATATGGCCAGTCTGGTCAAAACCTACCAACAGCTTGTTACAGTGCCCAACGGGGCCTTGGCCATCTATGGCGAGGCAGCCCTCAATCTGGCATTTCTGGTGCTTCAGCTGGTCGTGCTTGTTTCGATGCTGCGGCGAAGCCACCGCTTTCCGCAGCTGTTCATATGTCTGTGGTTCGCGATCCCTCTCTTATTCGTACTGGACACAGTTTGGATATCGACTGTTCTGGGTGTCCCGGTAAACCGTTTGCTTGCCGGAGGAGCTCTGGTTACACCTTTGGCATCCTTCATAGTCACAGGGATCTGGGCCGCCTACGTCTACAGGTCGGTTAGGGTGAGGAACACGTTCGGCGATACGGCAGCCATACAGGCTGCCACATTTTCCTAGAAGGTCCGACGGCTGCGAGTTGGCCTGATGTCGTGCTGCCAGCTCCGCCGAATAGAACCGTCGGCAGTCCTCCTTCGACTAACGAGCTTCGAGTGGCCTGCCACCCGAAGCTCGAAGAGCGAAAGGTGGTGCCCCCGGACGGAATCGAACCGCCGACCTTCGGTTTACAAAACCGCTGCTCTACCAGCTGAGCTACAAGGGCACGGCGCTCCGGTTAGCATATTTCGTGCGCCAGTAAAGACAAAACTCCGTTTTCGATCGCTAATGGACCCCGCCGAGGTGGGCGGGCCGCCATGCTGAAAACCGCCAATGCGATCCCTACATATCTCTCAGGTGCAAACGCATCGAACGGGGTGTCGCATGATCAGACTTGTCATCATCCTGCCGCTTGTCGTCATTGCCTGGCTGCTTGCGGTAAAGCTCATCAGGGACGTGAAGAGCGCCAATGTCGACTGGACCGGCATCGCCGCCATCGTCGGTTTTATCGCGATGGCGTTTTGGCTGCGGCATGTGACTGGGATGGGGATGAATGGTGAATGGTGAATGGGCGAACGCCTTTCGGACCATTGACTACTCACTACTCGCTCAAAACCTCGAACCTTTCACCACGTCACCGCGACTGATCTCCAGAGGCGAATGGTCGCCTCGATCAAGGAGATCATCATGTTGAAGCGCAGTCTTACTTCGGGCCTGGTCGCCATCTTCGTCGCCACCGGCGCGCTCGCCGGTACCGTGCAGTCGTCCTCCGCTCACAGCCATCATCACCACCATCACAAGCACCACGACAAGCCCTCTTGGTGGTGGAACCATCAACACAAGCACCATCACCACAAGCATCATCATCACCACGGCAAGGTGATCATCTTCCTTTGAGCGAGACGACCTGCCTCGCGGAAGGGCGGCTTCGGCCGCCCTTTTTTGCGTTGAGCGCTCGATCGATCAGATCTTGGTTTCCATCGGCTGATTTCCGGCCTTCAAGAAAATCCCAAATTCTTTCGAACCTTTTTCCGCGCCGAAACGACAGATGATCAAGAGGCGGATGGATCGCCTCTCGCAACGAAACAAGGAGATCGTCATGTTCACGCGCAAAATCGCTTCTGCCCTCATCGCCAGCACCGTCGCCGCCACCTCGCTGGTCGGCACCGTCCAGCCCTCGGCCGCCCACAGCCATCACCACAACCGCGAAATCGGCATCGGCATCGCCGCCGGCGTCGGCGGGTTCGTGCTCGGCAGCCTACTCAACCAGCAGCCCCGCACCGTCTATGTCGACGACGAGGGTGGCTCCTGGCACGTCCGCCGCTGCGCCAACCGCTACGCCAGCTACGATCCGTACTCCGACACCTATGTCGGCTATGACGGCTACCGCCACTATTGCCGCCTCTAAGAGGAGGCTCCCCACAAGAAGGAGGGGCTGTACGCAGCCCCTCTTTCCTACATTTGAGCGCGTGGCAGTGTCAGCTACGGTTTGGAGATCGGTAATCCGGCTGCATGGCAGGTGCCGACAACACCACCGCTCGCATTCAGCGATTGATCGCCCATGGCGATGAGTTCGAAGCTGCTTCCTTCATCCGGATAGATCTTGGCGGCGAACGGTTGGTCTGTTGTATGACCACCGGACGATGACTTCGCGGCGACATGGCCGCAGACCACGATTTCCCGGCGGCCGTTGAGCGTCCGCTCGCCGGCGCGCATCGTCCCGAATTTGGCGGACGCAGGATCCTGCAAATGCTGGCGAATTCCGATCGTGATTGTCTCCTCCAAAGCGAGCGAGATCGGAATCTCGCTGACTTGCTGGGAGACAGGGGCGGGCTCGGGCGCCGTCGCCACGCATCCGCACAGTGAAGCGGCGAGCAAAAGCTGAAGCGTTCTCCGCATTATGATCGGAACCCGCCGATCATCCTCGTCACCTCAGCGGCGGCGTCGCGCACCAGCGGCCCGATCTCGTCCAGCCGCTCCATCGTCACCCGCACCGTCGGTCCGGAGACCGAGACACCGCCGATCGGCTCGCCGAACTCGTTGAAAATGGCGGCGGCCACGCAGCGCATGCCGGGATGCCGCTCCTCGTCGTCGACCGACCAGCCGCGGTGCTTGATGACAGCCAGGTCATGGGCCAGCGCCGAAATGTCGGACAGCGTCTTGTCGGTGAAGCGCTGCAGGCCCGACTTGCGCAGGATGGCGGCGACGCGTTCCGGCTCGAGCTGCGCCAGCACCGCCTTGCCGATGCCGGAGGCATGGAACGAGCTGCGCGTGCCCGGGCGGAAGAAGGCGCGGATTGCCTGATGCGTCTCGACCTGGCTGACGAAAACGACGCAATCGTCCTCGGCGACGCCGAGATTGGCTGTCTCGCCGGTCTTCTCCATCAATTCCTGCATGACCACGCGGGCGCGATCGACCAGCTTGCGGCGGCGCAGGAAGGCGGCACCCATGCGGTAGGTCTCGACGCCGATCGACCACAGCTGGTCCGATGTATCGAATTCGACCATGCCGTGGCTCTGCAGCGTCGTCAGCATGCGATAGGCGGTGGACGCCGCAAGCTCGCTGCGCGCCGAAATCTCGCTCAGCGACAGGCCGCTGCCTTCGGCGACGATGGCCAAGATGCGCAAGGCCCGGTCGAGCGACTGTACAGAACCGGCCTCGGACGGACCGTTGAAAGCGCGCGGCCGGCCGCGCTGGCGTTTTTCGCTGGTTTCCATGGCGGCATTGTCGCCGGTTTCGCCGAAATCGCAATGAAAAACTTTTTCATCAATTTTGATGGCCGGATTCATGGAAAACGAAAAAGCCAATGGGATCAGTGTATAGAAGGGGTTTTCTCGAAATGAAAAATTATTCTGAAAAAATTGAAAAATGAAAACGACACTGGCATTGTCAACCAACCAACAATCTTGAGGAGGCTGGACATGGCCAGGATGCGCGCTGTCGATGCAGCGGTTCTCGTTCTCGAAAAGGAAGGCATTTCCTGCGGCTTCGGCGTGCCGGGCGCGGCGATCAATCCGTTCTATTCGGCGCTGAAGGCGAGGGGCTCGATCCGCCACATCCTGGCGCGCCATGTCGAGGCGGCCTCGCATATGGCCGAGGGCTACACGAGAGCTAAATCAGGCAATATCGGGCTGTGCATCGGCACGTCGGGCCCGGCCGGCACCGACATGGTCACCGGGCTCTATTCGGCGGCGGCGGACTCCATCCCGATCCTGTGCATCACTGGTCAGGCGCCGCGGGCACGGCTCAACAAGGAGGATTTCCAGGCGGTCGATATCGCCGCCATAGCCGCACCCGTCGCCAAATGGGCGGTCACGGTCATGGAGCCCTATATCGTGCCGATGGCGCTGCAGAAGGCATTTCACCTGATGCGCTCGTCGCGACCGGGCCCGGTGCTCATCGACCTGCCGGTCGACGTGCAATTGGCCGAGATCGAATTCGATATCGATGCCTATGAACCGCTGGTCCCGTTCAAGCCGGCAATGTCGCGCGCCCAGGCCGAAAAGGCCTTGGCGATGCTCAATGCCGCGGAAAAGCCGCTGATCGTCGCCGGCGGCGGCATCATCAACGCCGATGCGTCGGATCTGTTGATCGAATTCGCCGAGATAACGGGCGTGCCGGTCATCCCGACGCTAATGGGCTGGGGCGCGATCCCCGACGACCACCGGCTGATGGCCGGCATGTGCGGGCTGCAGACCTCGCATCGCTACGGCAATGCGACGATGTTGGAAGCCGATTTCGTCTTTGGCATCGGCAATCGCTGGGCCAACCGCCACACCGGTTCGGTCGATGTCTACACCAAGGGCAAGAAATTCATCCATGTCGACATCGAACCGACCCAGATCGGCCGGGTGTTCGCGCCGGATCTCGGCGTCGTCTCGGACGCCGGTGCGGCACTGAAGATGCTGCTCGACGTCGCCACCGAATGGAAGACGGCAGGAAAGCTGCGCGACTGGTCGGGCTGGGCGAAGGAATGCCAGACCCGCAAGAAGACGATGAAGCGCAAGACGCATTTCGAGCAGGTGCCGCTGAAGCCGCAGCGCGTCTATGAGGAGATGAACAAGGCGTTCGGCCGTGACACCACCTACGTCACCACGATCGGCCTCTCGCAGATCGCCGGGGCGCAGTTCCTGCATGTCTACAAGCCGCGCAACTGGATCAATTGCGGCCAGGCCGGCCCGCTCGGCTGGACGCTGCCGGCAGCGCTTGGCGTGCGCGCCGCCGATCCGGATCGCTCCATCGTGGCGCTGTCGGGCGACTACGACTTCCAGTTCATGATCGAGGAACTGGCGGCCGGCGCACAGCACAAACTGCCGTATATCCATGTCGTCGTGAACAATGCCTATCTCGGCCTGATCCGCCAGGCGCAGCGCGGTTTTGCGATGGATTTCGAGGTGAGCCTGGCCTTCGAGAACGTCAACCGCGCCAACGATCCGGAGGCCGGCTACGGCGTCGATCATGTCGCGGTCGCAGAAGCGATGGGCTGCAAGGCGGTCCGGGTGCGCAAACCGGAAGAGTTCGCCGGCGCGTTCAAGGAAGCGCAGCGGCTGATGAAGGAATACCAGGTGCCGGTGGTGCTCGAATTCATCCTCGAGCGCGTCACCAACATTTCCATGGGCACGGAAATCGACAAGATCACCGAATTCGAGGACCTTGCCGAAAGCCATGAGGATGCGCCAACGGCGATTGTGTTGCTCGATTAGGCGCGCCGATATTCAGGTGAGACAGGCCTGCAAACGGCGCCTTCCTGCGCGTCCGGTGCTCACGTACAGAAAGTACGTTCCGCTCCGGTTTTCGAAAGTCACCGTTTTCGACTCTGCCCGACCTGAATCTCAACACGCCTAGGGCCAAGCAGAAGAAGGAGAAAAAGAATGCCGCGTTTTTCAGCCAATCTGTCGATGCTCTTTGGCGAGCATGAGTTCCTCGATCGCTTCGATGCCGCAGCCCGCGCCGGCTTCAAGGGCGTCGAATATATCGGCCCCTATGATCATACGCCTGACGTGGTCGCGGCCCGGCTGAAGAAGAACGGCCTGACACAGGTGCTGTTCAACCTCCCGGCCGGCGACTGGGGCAACGGCGAGCGCGGCATCGCGGTTTTGCCCGACCGCGCGCCGGAATTCCGGCAAGGCATCGCCAAGGCGATCAGCTATGCCCATGCGCTCGGCTGCGAGCAGGTCAATTGCCTCGCCGGCATCGCGCCGCAGGGCGTGGATCGTTCGGTGCTGGAAAATACTTTAGCCGAGAACCTCGCGTTTGCAGCCGAGAAACTGGAGCAGGCCGGCATCCGGCTTTTGATCGAGCCGATCAACACGCGCGACATACCGGGTTTTTTCCTGAACTATTCGGAGCAGGCGCTGGCGCTGATCGAGCGCGTCGGTTCGAAGAACCTGTTCCTGCAATACGACATCTATCACATGCAGATCATGGAGGGGGATCTCGCCCGTACCATCGAGGCCAACCTCGGCCGCATCGCGCATATCCAGCTTGCGGACAATCCCGGCCGTCACGAGCCGGGGACGGGCGAGATCAATTATCCCTTCCTCTACGAGCATATCGACAGGATCGGCTATTCCGGCTGGGTCGGAGCGGAATACAAACCGAAGGCGGGGACGGAGGCTGGGCTGGGGTGGTTTCGGGAGCTTAACGGGCAGGGGAGTGCCGCGGCTTAGCTGTTACGATTGAAGTCGCGTTCCTTCGCGCCCCCCTCTGGCCTGCCGGCCATCTCCCCCACAGGTGGGGAGATCGGACGTCATCCCGGCTTTCGCTCCCCAACATTGCAGGGTGAGCGAGGCGCCGAAACTGCCAATCTCCCCACAAGTGGGGGAGATGGCCGGCAGGCCAGAGGGGGCGCGAAGGAACTCAGCCTCAACAAAGGAGAAAACAATGGAAACCATCGGCTTCATCGGCATTGGCATCATGGGCGCGCCGATGGCGGGGCATCTCCTGGATGCCGGCTACGCCGTCATTGCCAGCGACCACCGCTCGAAGCCGCCGGCCGATCTCGTCGCCAAGGGCTTGAGAAGCATCACCGGCCACGCGGCAGTGGCGAAGGCCGCGGATATCATCATCACCATGGTTCCCGACACCCCGCAGGTAGCCGAGGTGCTGTTCGGCGAGAACGGTGTCGCTTCCGGCCTGAGCAAGGGCAAGCTGGTCATCGACATGAGCTCGATCTCGCCGATCGAGACCAAGGTTTTCGCCAAGAAAATCAACGATCTCGGCTGCGACTATCTTGACGCGCCGGTGTCGGGCGGCGAGGTCGGCGCAAAGGCGGCGTCCCTGACCATCATGGTCGGCGGCGAGGACAAGGCGTTCGAGCGCGCCAAGCCCGTGTTCGAAAAGATGGGCAAGAACGTCACGCTTGTCGGCCCGAACGGCGTCGGCCAGACCACCAAGGTTGCCAACCAGATCGTCGTGGCCCTGACCATCGAGGCGGTCGCCGAGGCGCTGGTCTTTGCCGCAAAAGCCGGCGCCGACCCCGCCAAGGTCCGGCAGGCGCTGATGGGCGGGCTGGCGGCATCGCGCATCCTCGAGGTGCATGGCGAGCGCATGATAAAGCGCACCTTCGCGCCGGGCTTCCGCATCGAACTGCACCAGAAGGATCTCAGCCTGGCGCTGGAAGGCGCCAAGGCGCTCGGCGTCTCATTGCCCAACACCTCGACGACGCAGCAGCTGTTCAACTCGTGCGCGGCGAATGGCGGGGCGAAAGAGGATCATTCGGCGCTGGTGCGGGCGCTGGAGCGGATGGCGGGGCATGAAGTGGGTGAATAGTGAACGGTGACGGTAAGAACGCTTTCCATTCAGCATTCACTATTCACTTTCCAAGGAACTTCCGTGCCGCATAAAGGCTCACCGCCGCGGCGTTCGACACGTTGAGCGAGCGGATGGCGCCGGGCATGTCGAGGCGGGCGAGTGTCGTCACCGTCTCGCGCGTCTTCTGGCGCAGGCCCTTGCCTTCGGCGCCGAGCACCAGGGCTATCTTTTCGCCTGAAAAACTCGTTTCGAGTTCGGCCGGCCCGTCCGAATCGAGGCCGATGGTCTGGAAGCCGGCTTCGTGCAGCTGTTCCAGCGCGTCGGCGAGGTTCTTCACCTCGACCTGGTCGATATGTTCCAGCGCGCCGGAGGCGGATTTGGCCAGCACGCCGGATTCCTGCGGGCTGTGGCGGGCCGTGGTGATCAGCGCACCGGCGCCGAAGGCGACCGCCGAGCGCAGGATGGCGCCGACATTGTGCGGGTCGGTGACCTGGTCGAGCACCAGCACCAGTTTGGTATCGCCGAGCGCGTCAAGGCGCTTGGGCTTCGGCGGCTCGGCCTCGATCAGCACGCCCTGGTGGACGGCGTCCGAACCGGTGATCTTGTCGATGTCCTTCGGCTCGACCAGTTCGGCCTTGAACGGCAAAGCGGCGAGGTCGGCGATCGCCAGCCGCTCGGCGGCATTGCGCGTCACCAACATCTTTCTGATCCGCCGGCGCGGATTGTCGAGCGCGGCGCGCACCGTGTGCAGGCCATAAAGCCGCACCAGCCCGTCGGCGGCGTTCTCGCCCGGCGGCACCGGCTGGCGCGGCCGGAAGGCAGGCGCGCCGCCGGCCTTCTCGTCGCGATGGGCGCGACGCAGCTTGGCGTAGTGGGTGTCTTTGGCGGTCTTGGGCGTGTTGTCATTGCTCATGGCCGGCTTCTATAGCCGCGTCGCCGGGCCATGGATACAGGCAGAAAGCCGGCTTGCCGGGCAGGCTGTCAAATTCAGCGCATTTTGCCTTGCGGTGCGGTTGACACCCACTGGCCTTGCCGCCATAAGGCGCTTCGCTGATTTCGGACAAAACCCTGGTTTCGACCTGATCGGCGAGAATGCCTCGTTGCAAGGCTTCGACGGCAGGCTGGAGAGGTGCCCGAGTGGTTAAAGGGGACGGACTGTAAATCCGTTAGCTTAGCTTACGTTGGTTCGAATCCAACCCTCTCCACCACTGCCAGCCCGCGAACCTTGAGGACGATGCGGGTATAGCTCAGTGGTAGAGCAGCAGCCTTCCAAGCTGAATATGCGGGTTCGATTCCCGCTACCCGCTCCAAACACTCATCAGATCTCTGCGAATATCTCGACAACGTTGCCATCCGGATCGCGGAAGAACACTGTCCTGTGGCCCCATTCCTGGTCGGTGAGCGGCAGGACCGGCTGCACGCCCTTGGCCTGAAGCGCCTCGGCGCAGGCAGCGACCATCTCCGGCGCCACCCGGAATGCCAGCTGCAGCGACAGCGCATCCCGCTGCTGCGGCGTGTCGTTGAACATCATGCCGAGGCTGGTCAAGGCCAGCGTGTTCAGGCCGACTCGGTATTCGATCCAGCGTTCGCTAAGCTCGCGCTTCAGCTCAAATTCCATCACATCCCCGTAGAAGTGCCGCATGGCGGACATGTCGCGGGCGAAGATGACGGTGTAGTCGATCTGACGGATTTCATTGAGCGCGTTCATTGGTGGTGTCCTTTGGGTTGCGTTGTGGGCCTCGATGGCCCACGCCTTTCCGGACACGACGCAAGTGACGGCGAGCGGAAACAGCCAGCGTCGGGTGAGGTGCATGGGCGATCCTTTCAGGCGATCGCCCGCAATCTAGCTTGCCTTTAAAGGGGTACAAGACTACCGCTTATACTGGTATTGACGGTGACAGAATGACGTATGACGGCCCACGGCGCGACGAGCTTGCCCGCTTCCTGCGCGAGCGGCGGGACCGCTTGCCGCGGATCGATGGCGCCAATGGCCGCCGCCGGGCACCGGGCCTCAGGCGCGAAGAGGTCGCCGCCGAGGCGGGGATCAGCACCACCTGGTACACCTGGCTCGAGCAGGGACGGGAGGTGAACGCGTCGCCGCAGGTGCTTCGCTCGCTAGCGCGGGTGCTGAAGCTGAGCCGGTCCGAGCAGGCCTATCTGTTCCAATTGGCGCGGCCCGATCTCGACTGGCGAAACCGGCTCGGCGAGCAAGGCCTGCCCAGCGCGCCGTTGCTCAGCCTGCTCGACGGGCTGGCGCCGCACCCGGCATATGTCGTCAATCGCTATTGGCAGGTCGTCGCCTGGAACCACCCCGCGGCGGTGCTGCTCGGGGATTTCGAGACGAATGATGAGTGGTCCGGCAGCCTGCTCGCCCGGCTGTTTCTCGACCTGGAATGGCGGCAGCGCTTTGTCGACTGGCCGGAGGTTTCGCGCTCGGCGGTCGCGCAGTTCCGGCTTGCCACTGTTGCCATGACTCGCGATCCGGTGCTGGCCGCCCTGGTTTCGTCACTGGAAGCGGCAAGCGAAGCGTTCGCCACGTGCTGGAACAGCCACGACATCGCCGAGCCACCGATCTGGCGGAAATCCATCCGGCACCCTCTCGTCGGCGCAATGGCGTTCGATTTCGCCACGCTGCAGCCGGGCGGCCGCGACAGTGATTTCTCGGTTTCCCTCTACACGCCGGTCGATGCGTCGACTGCCAGGCGGTTCGCGGCGCTGGTCGAAGCAACGCCCGACAGCCGCAAGGCGGTGCCGGGCGTGTTTGCGCGTGATGCAGGCGCAGAAGTCTAGCTGTTGAAGGCGGACGCGACCTGGTGTTGCTGCGGCACCTGTCCGTTCGGCGTCAGTCTGTCGACAATGCCTGGCAGGGCTGTGGACAATTGCTTGAGCAACTCCTGCTCGTCCAGTCCGGTCCTTTGCGCGATCTCTCGAATGACCTGCGGGCCGATCGCCTTGCCCAGATCATTGGCGTTGATCGGCTGGTTCTGTCCGGTGCCGACCCAGGAGTCAGCGACATTGCCTTGGCCGGCAGTCTTGAGCTTGTCGAGCAGTCCGCCCAGTCCGCCAAGCAGGCCGCCATCCCCTGAGGCCGTGGTGCCGGTGGGGGCTGGCGTTTGAGGTGGGGCGGGCTCGCCCGTCTCTCCGTCACTCGTCTGTTCGGCGCTTCTGCCGCTCAGCATCTTTCCGACCAGCAGCGCGCCGAGCGCGATCATCAGCGGTTTGGTGATGTTGCCGCCGGGTACGGCGTTGTCAAAGAGTCCCATAGGTCAATCCTCCATAACGGCCAAGCCCGTCCCGCCGGCTACAATGGACCATGCGGGCGGAATTTCAAGTTGGCTTGAGCTTTTGACAATCATGTGACCATGATCGGCGGGCGGGGAATGGAGAGGAAAAATGGGCATTATCAGTTGGATCATCCTCGGCGTCATCGCCGGCTTTATCGGCAGCAAAATCGTCAACAAGACCGGCCAGGGCTTGATCATGGATATCGTGCTCGGCATTGTCGGCGCCATCGTCGGAGGGCTGATCTTCAGCGCCTTTGGCGCCACGGGTGTGACCGGCCTCAACATCTGGAGCCTGATCGTCGCCATCATCGGCGCGGTGGTCGTGCTGTGGGCCTATCACCAGTTCTCCGGCAAGCGAACGCTTTAGGCACCAGTCTGCCGACTGGCTGACCGCAGGACGGCCAAACCTGCTTCGACGCGTTGACTTGAAGGTCAGGCGACGACGGTCAGCCTGCGCTTGCGTTCATCAAGCGAGACGATGGTCAGCCCGCTCGCGACCACCAGCAGGATGCCGCAGACCGCCAGGGCATTCGGGAACTGGCCGAACACCAGAACGCCTGAGATGACCGCCCAGACGGTGAAGCAGTAGTAGAACGGCGCCACCACGCCGGTCGGACCGACGCGATAGGCCATGAAGATGAAGAAATGGCCGAAGATCAGGAAGAATCCGGCGCCGGCCATGAGCAGCAGGTGCCGGGCTTCCGGCATGACCCAGCGCTCGGAAACGAGATGCGCGGCGCCCGCGCCGATCAGCACCACCACAACGGCGGAAATGGCGACGATCATGCCCGGCACCTCGGCCGCGACCCGCCTGCCCGCAAGATCGCGCGCCGCCGCCAATGCCGCGTTGCCGAGCGCCAGCAACGCATAGACCGAGATGCCCTGCATGGTCGGCTGGGCCACCATAAGCGCACCGATGAAGCCGAGCCCGATCAGCGCCATGCGCACGCCGCCGATCCGTTCGCCGAACAGGATGGAGGAGCCGACCAGCATCAAAAGCGGGGTGATCTGCCCGAGCGCGGTCGAATCGGCGATCTGCATGTTGGCCAGCGCCACGACGTAGCAAAGGATGGCCGCCAGCTCGAGCAGGTTGCGGCGCAGCACGCGTTTGTCGAAGATCAATGGAATCTGCCTGCCATAGCCCAGCAGGAACAGCAGCGGCATGCCCCATAGCGTGGCCGCGACCCCGCGCAGGAACAGCACTTCATAGGACGGCAAGCCCGCGGTCGCGAGTTTCATCATCGTGTCGTTGACGAGGTACGACCCCGTCGAAACGATCATGAACAGCGGGCCGCGTATGGAGGTCGGTATGAATTGCATGGGGCAACCAAATCAGACCGCCGCCGTAGCGGCAATGGGCCAGGCGCCGGCTGCACATCCGGCAGGCAAAGGCCAGGACATGGGCGGGACAGGACATGGGCGGGAATAGCAAACAGGTGCTGGAGCCCGCAGCCCCCATTTCATTTCCGCTCGCGCGTTCCTATATCAGCGCCACATCCCGCAATCGGATCATCGGTTGAGACCGAGTGGACAGCGCACCCGGCCACAAGGCACTTGTGTTTTTCGGCCGTAGTCGCTAATCGCCCCGCATTCGACTGAACTGAAGGTCAAGGCCGTCCAAGGAAAGAGACTATGGCAAAAGGTAAATTCGAGCGTAACAAGCCTCATGTGAACATTGGCACGATTGGCCACGTCGATCATGGCAAGACGTCGCTGACGGCGGCGATCACGAAGTATTTTGGCGAATACAAGCGCTACGACCAGATCGATGCGGCGCCCGAAGAGAAGGCCCGCGGCATCACGATTTCGACGGCGCACGTCGAATACGAGACGGCAGCGCGCCACTACGCCCATGTCGACTGCCCCGGCCACGCCGACTATGTGAAGAACATGATCACGGGTGCTGCGCAGATGGACGGCGCGATCCTGGTGGTGTCGGCCGCCGACGGCCCGATGCCGCAGACCCGCGAGCACATCCTGCTTGCCCGTCAGGTCGGCGTGCCGTCGATCGTGGTGT
>NZ_JAMYUS010000013.1:0-197645 GCF_040323255.1 Mesorhizobium sp. M0052
TCTGCCACCTGTTCGAGCCGGCCGAATGCCGAAACTTCTTCAAGGCTGCCGGATATGAGGCCAATTAATCGCGACGCGCTTTAGGGGTTCAGGAACGGAAGAACTGGGGAACTGGTGAACTGAAGAGTTGAAGAAAAAGGCGCATAGCAGTCCTCCAGTCCTCCAGTCCTCCAGTCCTCCAGTCCTCCAGTCCTCCAGTCCTCCAGTCCTCCAGTTCCTCAGGCCGCGCTGCGCCGTGCCCCCAGCGTCATCCAGCCGCTGTCATCGATGGCGATGGAGACGGTTTCGTAGCCGCCAATCGAGTTGTGCTGAGTCGTCATTGGATGCTGGTGAGTGGCGCTGATCACCATCACCGACGCGCCCGCTGCTTCCGCCGCCGCGATACCGGCCGGTGCGTCCTCGAAGACCAGACAGTCGCCGATATCGACGCCGAGCCGTTTTGCCGCCAGCAGGAAACAGTCGGGCGCCGGCTTGCCGAGCCACACATCCTCGGCCGCGACCACCAAGGCGGGAACCGGGATGCCGGCGGCCCGCATGCGCAGCAGCGCCAACGGGCGCGGCGCCGAGGTGACGATCGCCCAGCGCTCTGGCGGCAAAGCGTTGAGGAACGGCACGGCGCCGGCGATCGGCAGCACGCCTTCGACATCGTCCGACTCGGCCTGCAACAGCACAAACGCCTCATGAACAGGGTCGAGGCCGGGAAGCGCCAGCCTGGTGATGGTCTCGACCGCCCGCACGCCATGGATCGTCGGCAGGAAGGCTTCGACGTCGACACCGTGCTTAAGCGCCCACGCCGCCCAGACGCGCTCGGCCGAGGCGATCGAATTGAGCACCGTGCCATCCATATCGAACAGGAACGCGGCGAATTTTCTGCCTGCAAACATCAGGTTTTCCAAGGGGGTTAGGGATCGTTTCGGGAGGGTCGAAACATGTCGTGCGACCGTAACGTCGCCACGCCTGCCTGGGAAGCTGCGGGAGAGCCTTTTCGATAGTTCCAGGGAACCATGGTCCCGCCTCTGGCGTTTTGAGCATACTGTTTTCCACGGGATCGAAGGGGCAATCATTGTGCTGATCCGGCTCGGCTACGAAATCGCCATTGAATGCGTCGGCGCCACGCCGGTCATCTCGCTGCTTGATATCCACAGGGATCGTCAGGCCGACATCAAACGGCAGACGCGCGTGCTGACGTCGCCTTCAGTGCCGAGCAAGGTCTATCACGATCTGTTCGGCAATACCTGCCGCCGCTTCACCGCACCCGCCGGCAGTTTCCGCATTCTCTATGACGCAGCCGTCGAGGACAGCGGGGAGCCTGACGCGGTCAACACGCTGGCCAGGGAAGTGCCGGTGGCGGAACTGCCGGACGATGTGCTCGGCTACCTCCTCGGCAGCCGCTATTGCGAGACCGATCATCTGAGCAGTCTGGCCTGGCAGCTTTTCGGCCATGTTCCCTCCGGCTGGGCGCGGGTGCAGGCGATCGTCGACTATGTCCACAACCGGCTGTCCTTCGGCTATGGCTATGCGCGGTCGACGCGCACCGCAGCCCAAGCGCATGAGGAGCAGGTTGGTGTATGCCGCGACTTCGCCCATCTGGCGATCACGCTCTGCCGCTGCATGAACATCCCGGCCCGCTATGTGAACGGTTATCTCGGCGACATCGGCGTACCGGCCGACCCGGCGCCGATGGATTTTTCGGCCTGGATGGAAGTGTTCCTCGACGGCAAATGGTACACGTTCGACCCGCGTCATAATCGTCCGAGGATAGGCCGCGTCGTCATCGCGCGCGGTCGTGATGCCACGGATGTCCCGCTGCTGCACAGCTTCGGCCCGCACCAACTTTCGCTGTTCAAGGTCTGGACCTACGAGCAGGAAGGCAATCTGTTCAACCCGCCCTATCACGGCGTCGACAAGACGGTGAGCGCGCGGATGCTGGCGTGACCGGATTCTGATCCGCTTCGACACACAATCCGGAAATGGAAAAGGCCGCCGCTCCTTGACGAAGCCGGCGGCCTTCCGTGTTTCCGTCCGTGGCGCGGCCAATGGCGGCGACCGACGTCACCCGCCGCGCTTATCGCGCCTTAACGGGAAGACTGCTTCCCGAAAGTGCAATCCGCTGAGGCCACGTTCTGGAAAACGAAATCACTCGACATCGGATCACCTCCTTTCGATTTGTTGAACACGTACAGATGATGGGGTGCGTTGCAGCAAAAAACAAGATGCCGATTTGAAATAGCTGGCGAGCCGCCTTTTGCGCCGGGTTGCGAAGAGCCGCCAGGGCGGGCAAAATCCATGCAAGGTGGATTGTCAGGACTCGGGAGGATGGCCATGGAGGCAGCCGAGAAGGCCGCGCGCATCGTGCGAACGGTGATCGAAACGCTGAAGCCGGGTTTTGCGGTCAAGCTGTGGACCGGCGAGCGGATCGGTCCCGCCACCGGGCCCGTGCTCACCATCAACGACCAGGACATCGTCTGGCAGGTGGTGAAGCGGCCATCGTTGTCGACGCTGATCGAGATGTGGATTTCCAAGACGATAGACATCGAAGACGGGACGATTTTCGATTTCTACGCACTGCCGTCGCAAGGCAAGCTCAGGACCAAGCTCAAGTCACTGCCGAAGCTGGCGATCCTGCGCGACCTGCCGGCGGTGCTCCTGTCACGCAAGCAGATGAGTGCACGCACCGATCTGTCGGGTCGCAACCCCTATGTCAGCGGGTCGAGCCAGGAGGCGATCCAGCATCACTACGACATTTCGAATGCCTTTTACCGGCTCTTCCTCGACGAGCGCATGGTCTACAGCTGCGGCTACTTTACGGATTTCGCCAATGGCATCGACCAGGCGCAGGCCGACAAGCTCGACCATATCTGCCGCAAGCTCAGGCTGAAATCGGGCGAAAAGCTGCTCGACATCGGCTGCGGCTGGGGCGCCATGCTGATCCATGCGGCCAAAAATTACGGCGTCGTCGGCCATGGCGTGTCGCTGTCGCAGGCGCAGACCGATCTCGCCCGCGAGCGCATCCGCGCCGAAGGGCTGCAGGACCGCATCACCATCGAGATCAAATCCTATGCGGAACTCAAAGGCTCCTTCGACAAGATATCGTCGATCGGCATGTTCGAGCATCTCGGCCTCGCCAACCACGCCAGCTATTTCAAGACCATCCATCGCTTGCTGAAGCCCGGCGGCATCTATCTGCACCACGCCATCACCAGGCGCAGCAAGGGCGACTTGAAGAAAACCTTGCGCAAGGGGCCGGAGTTCAAGGCGCTGCTCAAATACATTTTCCCAGGCGGCGAACTCGACACGATCGGCATGACGCTGGGCAATCTGGAGGCGCATGGCTTCCTGGTCTACGACGTTGAGAATCTGCGCGAGCACTATGCGCGCACCTGCCGGCTGTGGGCCGAGCGGCTGCAGGCTCGCTTCGACGAGGCGGTCGCCGAAGTCGGCGATGCCAAGGCACGGCTGTGGCTGCTTTATCTCACCGGCTGCTCGATCACCTTCGAGCGCGCCTCGGCGCAGATTTTTCAGACCGTCGTCACCAAACGCGCACGCGGCCCGAGCGGGCTGCCGCCGACACGGGCGGATCTGTATCGGTAGAGATAGGATTCGGGGCCGAACCCCACGCTTTCCAAGGTCTGCGATTCGCTGCCTCGCGGTAGAGGCCTACACGAACCGCATCGGCGCGCCGATCTCGACGCGGGCAGGCCTGTCCACAGTGCAATAGACGCCGAGATTATGGGCGTTGTGGCGGACCAGATTGCGCAGGATGCCGGGATCGTGGTCGAAGCCGTCCTGGCTGATGATGGTGAAGCCGCAGCGGCGGCACGGCTCCGAGACGGTCACCAGCAGGTCGCCGATGGCAAGCTTGCGGCCAATCCATTCGGTCTCGGGAAACGAGCTTTCGACCGCCGCCATGTCGATAACGATGTTGGGGCGGAAGCGGCGCGGATCGGGAATGCCTTCGGGGTGCAGCGCCTTGAGCCGCGCCAGCGATGCGGTGGTCAAGAGATGGATCGGCGCTTTGCGGTAGCGCGCCGCGGTGAGCGGGCCGGTGTAGCCGGGGGCGTTGTCCTGGCTGAACGGCCGGATCGAGGCGGCGAAGCCGAGATAGGTCGAGACGGCGCTGTCGCATTCAGCGCCCGGCGCTACCAGCCAGTCGCCGTCGGGAACGGCGATCTCCAGCTTGCGGTCCTTGCTCAGCCGGGTGCGGATGCGCGGCACCTTGTGCCACTTGGCGTCGCGGTCGGGCCGCGCGATCTCATTGTCCGAGACATCGACAAGGCCGAACAGCCGGTCGCCGTCGATGGTTTCAAGGCCGACCGAAATGGCGTCCTGGCGTTCGCCGGCAAGCGAACTTGCAGGGTAACGCCAGAGCTCCGTGACTGCGCCCAGTGCAGCCATCAAATCCCCTCAGCCCTTCTTGTTCTGGCGGTTGGCGATCAGATCATCGACCACGGCCGGATCGGCCAGTGTCGAGGTATCGCCGAGTGCGGAAAAATCGTCCTCGGCGATCTTGCGCAGGATACGGCGCATGATCTTGCCGGAGCGGGTTTTCGGCAGTCCGGGCGCGAACTGCAGCTTGTCGGGCGAGGCGATGGCGCCGATCTCCTTGCGGACATGGGCCACGAGCTCCTTGCGCAGTTCCTCGCTCGGCTCCACGCCTTTCATCAAGGTAACGTAGCTGTAGATGCCCTGGCCCTTGATGTCGTGGGGATAGCCGACGACAGCTGCTTCCGACACCTTCTCATGGCTGACGAGCGCCGATTCGACCTCGGCCGTTCCCATGCGGTGGCCGGAAACGTTGATGACGTCGTCAACGCGGCCAGTGATCCAGTAATAGCCATCGGCGTCGCGGCGACAGCCGTCTCCGGTGAAGTATTTGCCCTTGTAGGTGGAGAAATAGGTCTGCACGAAGCGGTCGTGATCGCCATAGACCGTGCGCATCTGGCCGGGCCAGGAATCGGCGATGCAGAGATTGCCGTCGGCCGCCCCTTCCAGCACCTTACCTTCGCCGTCGACCAGCTGCGGCTCGATGCCGAAGAAGGGCCGCGTCGCCGAACCCGCCTTGAGGTCGGTGGCGCCGGGCAGCGGCGTGATCAGGATGCCGCCGGTCTCGGTCTGCCACCATGTGTCGACGATCGGCACCTTGCCGTTGCCGACGATGTTGAAATACCACTCCCAAGCTTCCGGATTGATCGGTTCGCCGACCGAGCCCAGCACGCGCAGCGACTTGCGCGAGGTCTTCTTCACCGGTTCGTCGCCGGCGCCCATCAGCGCGCGCAGTGCCGTCGGCGCGGTGTAGAAGATGTTGACCTTGTGCTTGTCGATGACTTCCCAGAAGCGCGACTGCGAGGGGTAGTTCGGCACGCCCTCGAACATCAGCGTGGTGGCGCCGTTGGCGAGCGGGCCATAGACGATATAGCTGTGGCCGGTGACCCAACCGACATCGGCGGTGCACCAGTAGATATCGCCATCATGGTAGTCGAAGACATATTGGTGGGTCATCGAGACATAGACGAGATAGCCGGCGGTGGTGTGCAGCACGCCCTTCGGCTTGCCGGTCGAGCCTGAGGTATAGAGGATGAACAGCGGATCCTCGGCCTTCATCTTCTCCGGCTTGCAGTCGCCTTTCACCGTGGCGATCTCGTCATGGTACCAGATGTCGCGTCCCTGGACCCAGCCGGTCTTGCCGCCGGTGCGACGAACGACGACCACCTTATCGACCTTGGTGCCGGCCTTGGCGGCGATTTCGATCGCTCTGTCGGTGTTTTCCTTCAGCGGGATCGGCTTGCCGCCGCGCAGGCCTTCGTCGGCGGTGATGACGAAGGTCGACTTGCAGTCATCGATGCGGCCGGCCAGCGCGTCCGGTGAAAAGCCGCCGAAGACGATCGAGTGGATGGCGCCGATGCGGGTGCAAGCCAGCATCGCGTAGGCCGCTTCCGGGATCATCGGCATGTAGATGGTGACGCGGTCGCCCTTCCTGACGCCGTGCTTCTTCATCACATTGGCGAGCCGGCAGACATGCTCGTAGAGCTCGTTATAGGTGATCTTCTTGTCGTCGTAGGGATTGTCGCCTTCCCAGATGATGGCTGTCTGGTTGCCGCGCTTCTTCAAATGGCGGTCGATGCAGTTGTAGGAGACGTTGGTTTCGCCGTCCTCGAACCATTTGATCGAGACCTTGCCCTCGAAGGAGGTGTTCTTGACCTTGCTGAACGGCTTGAACCAGTCGATGCGCTTGCCGTGCTTGCCCCAGAACTTGTCCGGATTCTTCACGCTGTCGGCATACCATTTGAGGTAGGTGTCGTTGTCAATGAGCGCGTTCTTCTTCCACGCCGGCTGGACGCGGTGGATCTTCACCTCGGACATGTCTTCACTTACCTCCCAAACGAGCCCGCCGGCTTGACCACCGCCAGGATCACGGCGACGCAGCCGCGAATTCGGCGGCATTATTAACAGTTCCGCGCTGACGGCAACATTAGACGTTGGATTCGCGTGGCGGGATGCCGCAGCTTCCCTTTTCGGTTGTATCAGCACTCGGCAGCGGTCGCTGCTAACTGCATGTTTTCGTGCATAAAACCCGACTGGGATCAGGAAAATCATAGACAGTTAAGGAACGGCGCGCACAATTCGGTGTTGGGAGGAATGGAGAATCAACTAGGCCAAGGGGCTGTCATGCGCGATCATTCCGAAATGGACCTGATGCTCAAGGGGTATGGCCTGACCACGGCCAAGATTCTATACCATTTTCCCGACCACCCGCATCTGCTGCAGAGCTTCATCTGGCAGGATTACGATCTGGCGCCGAAGTTTCCGGTGCTGATCAAGTTCATCGAGTTCTGGAAGGCCAGGCTCGACGGGCCGCTGCATTCGATCAGCTACACCCACCAGAAGCTGATCGCGCCGAACGAATGGCGGAAGGTGGATGGGGAGTTCGTGCTGCACTGAGCGGCAGTATAGCTGATCTCCCCCGCAAGGGGGGAGATTGGCAGCTTCAACGTCGTGCGATCACACCGCAGGCGGGTTCAGTCGGGCGAAACCTTCCTGGCGGCGATAGGGGAAGTACGGGTAGGGCGCGGTCACTTCGCTTGCGGCGTCGAGCTTTTTGACCTGCTCCGGCGTCAATGCCCAGCCGACGGCGCCGAGGTTCTGGCGCAGCTGTTCCTCGTTGCGGGCGCCGATGATGACCGAGGACACGGTCGGGCGCCGCAACAGCCAGTTGATGGCGATCTGCGGCACGGTCTTGCCGGTCTCTTCAGCCATCGCATCAAGCGCATCCATGACCCGGTAGAGATGTTCGTCCGCGACCGGCGGGCCGAAATCGGCGGTGTCGTGCAGCCGGCTCTTTTCCGGCAGGGGCTGGCCGCGGCGGATCTTGCCGGTCAGGCGGCCCCAGCCGAGCGGGCTCCACACCAGCGCGCCGATGCCCTGGTCGATACCGAGCGGCATCAGCTCCCATTCATAGTCGCGGCCGACCAGCGAATAGTAGACCTGGTGTGCGGCATAGCGCGGGTAGCCATGCTTGTCGGCCTCGGCCAGCGATTTCATCACCTGCCAGCCGGAGAAGTTGGAGACGCCGACATAGCGCAGCTTGCCGGCGCGCACGAGGTCGTCCAGCGTCGACAACACCTCCTCGATCGGCGTGCCGGCATCGAAGGCGTGCAGCTGCAACAGGTCGATGTAATCGGTGCCCATGCGCTTCAGGGACGCGTCCACGGCCTTGATCAGCCGCGAGCGCGACGAGCCGTAATCGGCCCGGCCGTCGCCCATCGGCAGCGAGGTCTTGGTCGAGATCAGCACCGCGTCGCGGCGGCCTTTGATGGCTTCGCCAAGCACTTCCTCGGAGGCGCCGTTTGAATAGACATCGGCGGTGTCGAACAGATTGACGCCGGCCTCGAGGCAGATGTCGATGAGCCGCCGCGCTTCCTTGGCGTCGTTGTTGCCCCACGCCCCGAACAGCGGCCCGGAGCCGCCGAAAGTGCCGGCGCCGAAAGACAGTGCGGGCACTTTCAGGCCCGATGCGCCGAGACGTCGATAATCCATTTTATGCTCCTTGATGATGTCGAAGAAGGATTTGCGCGTGATGCTCATGACGGGGCGCAGACCGGCGCCCCGATTGTGGGGGCGCGATCGAGGCGCAGCGCCAGGGCAGCGACGCCAAGAGCCGCGACCGGCAGCAAAGCGGCGATCCAGGTTAGTGAGCCGAGGCCGAGGCCATGGGCAATCACCGCGCCGCCAAGCCAAGCGCCGGCGGCATTGCCGAGGTTGAAGGCGGCGATGTTGAAGGACGAGGCGAGGCTCTGGCCCGCGCCTTGCGCCTTTTCCAGCACCCACATCTGCAGCGGCGCCACGGTGGCGAAGGCGGCGGCACCAAGCAGGCCGACATAGATGACGGCCAGGATTTGGCTGTGGACGGCGAAGGTCATTGTGGCCAGCACCAACGCCAGCACCACGAGGCTGCCGAGCACCGCCGGCATCAACCAGCGGTCGGCGACCTTGCCGCCAAGCAGATTGCCGGCGATAAGACCGCCGCCGAAGACCAGCAGGATCGGCGACACCGCGGCCTCCCTGAAGCCGCTGATCTCGGTCAGCAGCGGGGCGATGTAGGTGAAGACGGCGAAGACGCCGGCATAGCCGAGCACGGTGGTGGCGACGCCGAGCAGCACCGGCGTGCGGCGCAGCACGGCGAGGTCGGCGCGCAGATTGGTCTTCTCGGGCGCTTCCTTGCTGCGCGGCACCAGAAGCAGGATGACGGCAAAGGCTGCCAAGCCGACCAGGGTTACCGCCCAGAAGGTGGCGCGCCAGCCGAAGGCCTGGCCTAGCCAGGTGCCGAAGGGCACGCCGAGGATGTTGGCGATAGTCAGTCCGGTGAACATCAGCGCGATCGCCGAGGCTTTCTTGTTGGGCGCGACCAGGCCGGTGGCGACCACCGAGCCGACGCCAAAGAAAGTGCCATGGGCAAAGGCGGTGATGATGCGGGCGCCCATCAGCGTCCAGTAGTCGGGGGCGATCGCACAGGCGAGGTTGCCGAGCGTGAAGATCGCCATAAGGGCCAGAAGGACGGTCTTGCGGGGCCAGTTGCCGGTGGCGATGGTCAAAAGCGGCGCGCCGATGACGACGCCCAACGCGTAGCCCGAAATCAACTGGCCGGCGGCCGAGATCGAGACTCCGAGATCTTTGCTGACATCGATCAGCAGCCCCATGATGACGAATTCGGTGACGCCGATGCCGAAGGCGCCGGCAGCGAGGGCGTAGAGAGCAAGATGCATGGCGGTTTCCAGTTCGAACTCGAATGAGCGCGCTGTCCAGACCCGCGCCCCGACCGCAGAGATCGTGTTGCCATGCCTTGTGAACCAGACTTGCCTTGGGCATATTTCCTGTGAAATAGATTCACAAATGGCCAGACCCGATATCAACCGTTCCGGCGAGATCGAAGTGTTCGTCCGCGTCGTCGAGGCGAGCAGCTTCTCGGCTGCGGCTCGTTCGCTGCGTATGACACCGTCGGCGGTGAGCAAGCTGATCGCGCGACTGGAGGCAAGGCTCGGCGCGCGGCTGGTCACGCGCTCGACGCGCAAGCTGCAGCTGACGCCGGAAGGGACGGCGTTCTATGACAGCGGGGTGCGCATCCTGGCCGATATGGCGGCGGCCGAGCGCGAGGCGGCCGTGGGTGCCGCGCCGCGCGGACGGCTGCGCGTCAACTCCTATGTGCCCTTCGGGGTGCATCGGCTGATCCCGCTGCTGCCTGATTTCCTCGAACGCTACCCCGGGATTTCGGTCGATCTGGTGCTGACCGACAGCGTCATCGATTTGATGGCTGAGCGTGCCGACGTCGCCATCCGCGCCGGGCCGCTCGGCGAATCGCGGCTGGTGGCGCGCAAGCTCGGGCAAAGCCGGATGACAGTCGTTGCCGCACCGTCCTATCTCAAGACGCATGGCACGCCGCTGATTCCAGCCGATCTCGACCGGCACAATCGCATGGCTTTCGGCTTTGCCCGGCATGTCGATGGCTGGTCGTTTGTCGATGCAACCGGGAACGCCGTCATGGTGCCGATCGCCGGCAACACGCTGGTCGGCGATGGCGAGTCGATGCGGCTGATGGCGGTCGGCGGCGCCGGCATCGCCCGGCTGGCACACTGGCATGTGGCCGATGACATCGCGGCGGGGCGGCTGACGGCGCTGCTGGAGGATTTCAATCCGGGCGACGAGGAGCCTACCCACGCCGTCTATGTCGGCCAGGGCCGGCATTTGCCCGCACGGGTGCGGGCGTTTCTTGACTTTCTGGTCGAGAGCGTGCGGATGAGCTGAAAAGACGTTGGGGAGCCAGATGACCCCCCAAGCATCAGGCGACAGCGATGACTATTTCTTCGGGGTGAACGGCGCCGGGCGGCGACCGGCGCCCTGACGCTCCAGCATCCAGCCGGGATATTCGGCCGGCAGCGCACTGACCTCATCCAGTCTGGCGAGATCGTCGGCGTCGAGCTTCAGCTCAGTGGCGGCAAGGTTCTGCTCGAGCTGCTCCATGCGGCTGGCGCCGATGATGACGCTCATGACGAAAGGTTTGGCCAGGACATAACCGAGCGCGACCGTAGCGACGCTGACATCGTGCTTTTTCGCGATGTCGCGCATGACTGCGACGGCTGCCCAGGCACGATCCTCATCGACCGGCGGGAAGTTGAAGGCAGCGCGGCGGCCTCGCCATTGCCGGGCGCGCCCGGTCCGTATTTACCCGACAGCAGGCCGCCGGCCATTGGCGACCACACCATCAGGCCGAGCTTTTCCTCGTTGATGAGCGGCACGATCTCGCGCTCGAGGTCGCGGCCGGCGATCGAATAATAGGACTGGATGGTCTCGAAGCGGGAAAACCCCTTGCGCTCGGCTATGCCGAGGGCCTTAGAGATGCGCCAAGCCGCCCAGTTGGAGACGCCGACATAGCGGACCTTGCCGCTGGCAACGAGATCGTCGAGCGCCCGCAGCGTCTCGTCGACTGGCGTCACGGTGTCGGTGCCGTGCAGCTGTTAGAGATCGATATGGTCTAGCTGCAGCCGCTCCAGGCTGCCCTCGACCGAATCCATGATGTGGCCGCGCGAAGAGCCGCGCTCGTTCGGGCCCTGGCCCATGGCGCCATGCACCTTGGTGGCAATGACGACGTCCGAGCGCTTGACGCCAAGATCCTTGAGCGACTGGCCAAGCAGGCGTTCGGACTGGCCGAATGAATAGACGTCGGCCGTGTCGAAGAAATTGACGCCGGCGGCGATGGAACGGGCAACGATGTCGTTGACGCCCTTCTGGTCGAGGCTGGCGATCAGGCCCCATTGGGCATTCTCGCCGGCGGCGCCGAAGGTCATGGTGCCGAGGCACAGTTCGGAGACGAACATCCCCGTATTTCCGAGTTGATTGTAGCGCATGGTGGCGGCTCCAGCAGATGTGTGATGACGCCAAGCAAATAGGAACGGTGCGTTTCGTTTCCAGTGGTGGCACAATGGACCTAACGCAGTTGGCCCATAGAGCCCGTCAACCGTCGCGAGATGATCTTCATGCCGAAAAATCTATCAGAATTCCACGGGCCGGATGATCGTCTTTGAGCGGCGGTTGACCTCCTCGTCGAAATCGTCGTCCCACGCGGGACCGGAGAGGAGATATTCGGCAAGCGAAGGCTTTGCGCCGATCAGTTGGTCATAGTCATCAGGAGATAATACGACGGCAGCCGGCTTTCCGCGCAAGGTGATGGTTTGCGCCCCTTCTTCGTGCGCCTGTCGTACAAGCTTCGAAAGATTGTTTCTCGCGTCCCTGAGGTGCCAGTCCAAGAAGAATAGTCCTCGCTAACTCGGCCGGATGTGCTCGATACATTAGCTCGAAAAATCGGGGATCGACAGGTGTCTCGCGAAGCCGACGACTACCGGCTCCCAAAAATCGCCGAGCCGACCCGGACGCTGGTGGCGCCGAAGGCGATCGCGGTCTCGTAGTCGCCGGACATGCCCATCGACAGTTTGGCGACGCCGGCCTCCTTGCCGAGCTTTTCCAGCAGGGCGAAATGCGGGCCGGGGTTTTCGTCCGCCGGCGGGATGCACATCAGGCCTTCGATGGCGAGGCCGTGGACATCGCGGCAGCGGGCAACGAAGGCAACGGCGTCGCGCGGCTCGATGCCGGCCTTTTGCGGCTCCGAGCCGGTATTGACCTGGACGTAGAGTTTCGGCGTGCGGTCCTGGCGCACGATTTCCTTGGCGAGTTCGGCGGCGATCTTCTCGCGGTCGACGGTCTCGATGACGTCGGCGAGCGCGACGGCTTCCTTCGCCTTGTTCGACTGCAGCGGGCCGATCAAATGCAGTTCGATATCAGGGAATTCCGCTTTCAAGGCCGGCCATTTGCCTTGCGCTTCCTGCACGCGGTTTTCGCCGAAGACGCGCTGGCCTGCTTCGATGACCGGGCGGATGGCGTCGGTCTCAAAAGTCTTCGACACCGCAACCAGCGTCACCGAACCGGCGTCACGGCGGGCCTCGCGCTCGGCGGCAGCGATCCTCGTCTTGACGGCGAAAAACTGTTCGACGGCGCTGGCCATGCCTATATCCTGCCTGTCTTTAATCGCGCTCGCCGGCTCGCCGCAGTTGACGGGTCCGGCAATCCATGGTGAACACCGCGACGACATTTACCTTGGCCACCGGGCCTTGTCCGGCGGTCTGCGCCTGCTTTTAAGTGAAAATCATCCGATGGCAACCGAACGATATAATCCGCGCGCGTCCGAGCCCAAATGGCAGAAAGCCTGGGCCGAAAAGAAGCTGTTCGAAGCGCAGAACGACGACCCGAAGCCGAAATACTACGTGCTGGAGATGTTCCCCTATCCCTCGGGGAAGATCCATATCGGCCACACCCGCAACTACACGATGGGCGACGTGGTGGCGCGCTACAAGCGAGCCAAGGGTTTCAACGTGCTGCACCCGATGGGCTGGGACGCTTTCGGCATGCCGGCCGAAAATGCGGCGATGCAGAACAAGGTCCATCCTAAGGAATGGACCTACGCCAACATCGCCGCCATGCGCGAGCAGCTCAAGATGATGGGCCTGTCGCTGGACTGGTCGCGCGAGTTCGCCACCTGCGATGTCGACTATTACCACCGCCAGCAGATGCTGTTCCTCGATTTCGTCGAGAAGGGGCTGGTGACCCGCAAATCCTCCAAGGTCAACTGGGACCCGGAGGACATGACCGTGCTCGCCAACGAGCAGGTCATCGACGGCCGTGGCTGGCGTTCGGGCGCGCTGGTCGAACAGCGTGAGCTGACGCAGTGGTTCTTCAAGATCACCGATTACGCGCAGGACCTGCTGGATTCGCTGGACGGCCTCGGCGAATGGCCGGAAAAGGTCAAGCTGATGCAGCAGAACTGGATCGGCCGCTCGGAAGGGCTGCTGATCCGTTGGCCGCTGGCCGCTCCGATCGGCGATGCGCACGAACTGGAAGTCTACACGACCAGGCCCGACACCATCTTCGGCGCCTCCTTCATGGCGGTCGCCGCCGACCATCCGCTGGCCAGGAAGGCCGCCGAGACCAATCTCGATCTGGCCAAGTTCATCGACGAAATCAGGCATATGGGCACGTCGGTGGCCGCACTGGAGACGGCCGAGAAGAAAGGTTTCGACACCGGCATCCGCGTCGTGCATCCGTTCGACGACTCGTGGACCCTGCCGGTCTACGTCGCGAATTTCGTTTTGATGGAATACGGCACCGGCGCCATATTCGGCTGCCCGTCGGGCGACCAGCGCGACCTCGATTTCGCCAACAGGTACGGCCTGCCGGTGATCCCGGTGGTGATGCCGGAAGATGCCGACGCCAAGACCTTCCATGTCACGGAAGAGGCCTATGTCGATGACGGCGTGATGATCAATTCGCGTTTCCTCGACGGCCTGAAGCCGGAGCAGGCGTTCGACGAGGTGGCAAAGCTCCTGGAGCAGAAGACCATAGGCGGGCGGCCAATGGCGGAGCGCAAGGTGAACTTCCGCTTGCGCGACTGGGGCATTTCGCGTCAGCGCTACTGGGGCTGCCCGATCCCGATGATCCATTGCGAGGATTGCGGCGTCGTGCCGGTGCCGAAGGCCGACCTGCCCGTCAAGCTGCCCGACGACATCGAGTTCGACCGTCCCGGCAATCCGCTCGACCGCCACCCGACCTGGCGGCATGTGAAGTGCCCGCAATGCGGCAAGGATGCGCGCCGCGAGACCGACACGATGGACACGTTCGTCGATTCGTCCTGGTATTTCGCGCGCTTCACCGCGCCCTGGGCCAATGAGCCGACGGAGCCCAAGGCTGCCGATGACTGGCTGGCCGTCGACCAGTATATTGGCGGCATCGAGCACGCGATCCTCCATCTGCTCTATTCGCGCTTCTTCACCCGCGCCATGCGCGCGACCGGGCATCTCGACCTGGCCGAGCCATTCAAGGGCCTGTTCACGCAAGGCATGGTGGTGCATGAGACCTACCGCGTCGGCGGTGCGTCGAACAATGGCCGCTGGCTGTCGCCGGCTGAGGTCAGGATCGAGGATGTCGGCGGCAAGCGCCGCGCCATCGAGATCGCCACCGGCGAAGAGGCGGCGATCGGCTCACTCGAAAAGATGTCGAAGTCGAAGAAGAATACGGTAAGCCCGGAAGACATCACCGACGGCTACGGCGCCGACACCGCACGCTGGTTCATGCTGTCGGATTCGCCGCCCGAGCGCGACGTCGAGTGGACGGACGATGGCGCCGCCGGCGCACATCGCTTCATCCAGCGTGTCTGGCGCCTGGTGTCCATTGCCGCCGAGACGCTTGACGGCGCCAAGCCGCAGGCGGCGCCGGAGGGCGAGGCGGGCGCCGTTTCCAAGGCCGCGCACAAGATCCTAAAGGCTATCGGCGAGGATATCGAGAAGCTCGGCTTCAACCGGGCCATCGCCCGCATCTACGAACTGGCCAATGCCTTGACCGCGCCGCTCAACGACGTCGCCGAGGGCAAGGCCGACGCGGCGCTGAAAGGCGCCTGCCGCGAGGCGGTGGAGATTCTTGTGCATGTGGTCGCGCCGGTCATGCCGCATTTGGCCGAAGAGTGCTGGCACACGCTGGGCGGCACCGATTTGGTCGCCGAACGGCCATGGCCGGTCTATGATCCGGCGCTGGTCGTCGACAACGAGATCGTGCTGCCGGTCCAGGTCAACGGCAAGAAGCGCGGCGATTTGACAATTGCCCGCGACGCGGACCAAGGTGCGGTCGAAAAAGCGGTTCTGGCTCTCGACTTCGTGCAGAAAGCGCTGGAAGGTAAGGCGCCCCGTAAGGTGATCATCGTGCCGCAGAGGATCGTCAATGTCGTTGCTTGACTTCAGAAGGATGGGGCCTGATCTGGAAAAGACGACGCTATTGCTGCGCCGCGCAGCGCTGTACGGCATGGTCGCCTCGGTGGCGCTGGTTTCGGCCTGCACGGTGAGGCCGCTCTATTCCAGCGCGCCGCTGAGCGCCGGTTCCACGGTCAGCGCTTCGGCGGAACTGGCGTCGATCGCGGTCAAGCCGGTCAAGACACGCTACGCCCAGCAGGTCCGCAACAATCTGATCTTTGCCTTTGGCCAAGGCGCCGGCGAGCCGCCGGCGCCGGTCTACATGCTCGATCTCGGCGTCACCGAACTGGTCGAATCGGCCGCGGTGGTGCAGATCCAGACCGACGAAGACGAGCCGACGGCAGGCACGGTGACGCTGACCGCAAACTATGTGCTGACCGATGCCAGGACCGGCGTGGTGATCGCAACCGGCAAACGGTCGATCCCATCATCCTTCGACAAGCCGACGCAGGAGTTCGCCTCCTACCGGGCACAGCTCGACGCCGAGAACCGCGCCGCGCGTGAACTGGCTGAAATGGTGAGCCTGTCGGTCGCCCAGGACTTGGTCAGGCACGGCAAGAAGGCCTGAGCATTCCCTGGCGCTGCCAACTAGACTTTTAGCAGTCCGCAACAAAAAGGCCGGTTTCCCGGCCTTTTTTCGTTTGTATCGAACCGATCTCAGCCGATCTTCTGGCCGGTCTTGGCCCAGTCGGCAGCGAACTGATCCAGGCCCTTGTCGGTCAACGGGTGCTTGACCAGCGCCTTCAGCGTCGCGGCCGGCGCGGTAACGACATCGGCGCCGATCAGGGCTGCCTGCTTGACGTGGTTCACGGTGCGAACCGAAGCGACGAGGATCTCGGTGTCGAAATCGTAATTGTCGTAGATCTGCCGGATCTCCTGGATCAGTTCCATGCCGTCCGCGCCGGTATCGTCGACGCGGCCGACGAAGGGCGAGATGAACGAGGCGCCGGCCTTGGCCGCCAGCAGCGCCTGGTTGGCCGAGAAGCACAGCGTTACATTGACCATGCGGTTCATCTCGGTGCGGATCGTCTTGCAGGCGCGCAGGCCGTCGAGCGTCAGCGGCACCTTGATGCAGACATTGTCGGCGATCTTGGCCAGGATGTTGGCCTCGGCCATCATGTCCTTGTATTCGACCGCAACAACCTCGGCCGAAACCGGGCCCTTGACGATGTCGCAGATCTGCTGGGTGACCTCGGCGATCTTGCCGCCGGATTTCAGGATCAGCGAGGGATTGGTGGTCACGCCGTCGAGCAGCCCCAGGTCGTTCAGTTCCTTGATGTCCTTGATGTCAGCGGTGTCGACAAAAAATTTCATGGGGGTCTCCTGAAAGATTTCCATGTGCATGCCATGCACATTCGGGGTTGCCCTTTGATCTAGACCAAAGTCGGGGCAAGGTCACGCCCGATGATCGAAGATTCGCCCTTTGTCGCAGCCGCGCCGGTGCTGGTGCCGATGCCCGCCGAACGGCCCTACACCTACGCTGTGCCCGCCGGCATGCGCGTGGTGCCGGGCTCGATCGTGCGCGTGCCGCTCGGTCCGCGCCAGGTTGCCGGCATCGTCTGGGATGGTGCGGTCGAGAATATCGACGCCAAAAAGCTGCGCCCGATCGAACAGGTCTTCGACTGCCCGCCGATCGACCGCGGCATGCGCCGCTTTGTCGACTGGCTGGCGCAGTACACGCTGTCGCCGCCCGGCATGGTGGCGCGCATGCTGTTGCGCGCGCCGGAGGCGTTCGATCCCGAACCATGGATCGAGGGCCTGCAGCGGACCCTCGTCATGCCCGACCGGATGACGGATGCCAGGACGCGCGTGCTGGAGACGGCGGAAGGGGGGCTTGCCTGGACGCGATCCGGCCTGGCGCACGCGGCGGGCGTGTCGTCGACGGTGGTCGAGGGACTCAAGGCGCAAGGCGTGTTCGAGACGGTGATGATCCCGCCTCGACCGGTGGTCGCCGCGCCCGATCCCTCCTACGCCATGCCGGAGCTGATGCCGGACCAGGCAGACGCGGCCGCCATGCTGCGCGCCAATGTCGCGGCCGCTGCTTTCAACGTCACGCTGCTCGACGGCGTCACCGGCTCGGGCAAGACGGAAGTTTATTTCGAGGCGGTGGCGGCAGCCCTCGACCAGGGCAGGCAGGTGTTGATCCTGCTGCCGGAGATCGCGCTGACGCATGCCTTCCTCGAACGCTTCCAGCAGCGTTTCGGCGCCAAGCCGGCGGAATGGCATTCCGATCTGCCGCCCCGAATGCGCGAAAAGGTCTGGCGGCAGGTGGCGGAAGGCGGCGTGCGCGTCGTTGCCGGGGCGCGTTCGGCGCTGTTCCTGCCGTTCCGCGAGCTCGGGCTGATCGTGGTCGACGAGGAGCACGACCCCGCCTACAAGCAGGAGGATCGCGTCTTCTACAATGCGCGCGACATGGCGGTGGTGCGCGGCCATATCAGCGGCTTCCCGGTGGTGCTGGCGTCGGCGACGCCATCGGTCGAAAGCCGGGTCAATGCGCAGCAGGGCCGCTACAGCAGGGCGGTGCTGTCGGCGCGCTTTGCCGAAGCCGCGCTTCCCGATCTCAAGACGATCGACATGCGGCGCGCGCCGCCGGCCCGCGGCGGCTTTCTGTCGCCGCTGCTGATCGACCAGATGCAACGTACGCTGGAGAAGAAGGAGCAGTCGCTGCTGTTCCTCAACCGGCGCGGCTATGCGCCGCTGACGCTGTGCCGTGTCTGCGGCCACCGCTTCGGCTGCCCGGTTTGTTCGGCCTGGCTGGTCGAGCACCGCTTTCGCGGCCAACTCGTCTGCCATCATTGCGGGCACAATGAGAAGCGGCCGGAGGCTTGTCCGGAATGCGGCACGCTCGACCATCTGGTAGCCTGCGGGCCTGGCGTCGAGCGGATAGCTGAAGAAGTCGTGGCGCATTTCCCCGACGCGCGCACGATCGTCCTGTCGTCCGATTTGATGGGTGGAGTGCGCCGGCTGCGTCTGGAGCTTGAGGCCATTGCCAATGGCGAGGCCGACATCGTCATCGGCACGCAGCTGGTCGCCAAGGGCCATAACTTTCCCAACATGACGCTGGTCGGTGTCGTCGATGCCGATCTCGGCCTCGCCAATGGCGATCCGCGCGCCGCCGAACGGACCTTCCAATTGCTCAGCCAGGTGACTGGACGCGCCGGCCGCACCGGCAAGAAGAGCCTCGGCCTGCTGCAGACTTTCCAGCCGGACCATCCGGTGATGCGGGCGATCGTCTCGGGCGATGCCGAGGCCTTTTACGAACGCGAGATCACTGAGCGCGAACGGGCAGCCCTGCCGCCCTTCGGCAGGCTTGCCGGCGTCATCGTCAGTGCGGTGACGCGGGCCGAGGCCGAAGGCCACGCGCGCGGCCTGCGCCGTGCAGCACCCCAGGCCAGCGACCTGTTCGTGCTCGGCCCGGCCGAGGCGCCGCTGTCGCTGCTTGGTGGGCGCCATCGTTTCCGTTTGCTGATCCAGGGTGAAAAGCGCGCCGACATCCAAGGCTTCATCCGCACCATGCTGGCCGAAGGGCCGAAGCAGCGCGGCTCGGTCCGCGTGCAGGTCGACATCGATCCGCAGAGCTTCTTGTAAGCACAAAGGCTGACGCCGCCGCCGCCCGCCCGTAAGCCGTTTGTCAAGAAAACTCAGCATCTTAGTGCCGGCTAAAATGCGCGCCGTTCATGTACCCGGCTCCCATCCGTTCGCTGACTAATCCTGATTTGAAAAGCCACAAATAAATGTTGACTCGTTTTATCATGAATTATAACTGGGCCTTTCCGCTCTGGCGCTGGGGACCAGGGCATGGATGGGGACAGCATGCGCAGATTTTTCAGTACGCTTCTTTGGTCATCGGCTTTGGGTTCGTCGATTATGGCAGGCGCGGCATTTGCCCAGGAAGCCGCTCCGACGGACCAGCAGGGAGCCACCGTGCTCGATCAGATACTGGTCACCGGCCGCAATGAAAGGTCGATTTCCAGCGTCGCTCAGTCTGTCCAGGTCGTGGAACAGGAACAGGTCGAGGAAGCCGCGCAGGAAAATATCGACGCCGCGACCCTGATCAGCCGCATCGTCCCCGGCTACGCGCCACGCAACCAGACCATTTCCGGCGCTTCGGAAACCTTCCGCGGGCGCAGCGTTCTCATCATGGTCGACGGTGTGCCGCGCAACACACCGCTGCGGGACGTCTCACGCATCCTGTCGATGATCGACCTGAATTCGGTCGAGCGCATCGAAGTCATCAATGGCGCGTCCAGCCTTTATGGCGCCGGCGCCACCGGCGGCACGATCAACTTCATCACCAAGCGCGGCGACAGCGACAAGCCGAAGGTGACGGTGCGCACCGGCGTCACCGCCTTCACCGAAAACCCCGGCAAGTCGGCCGGGCCAAGCACCAGTGTCTCGGTCGAGGGCAAGAAAGGCGATTTCGACTATTTCTTCTCGGCGTCCGGTGATCTGTCGCGCCGCACCTATGACGGCCACGGCAACGAGGTGGCTTCCGACGCCATGCTTGGGCAAGGCGGCGGCGACCGCACCGGCACGGGCAATCTCTTCAGCGTGGCCGGCTACCAGTTCGATTCCAGGCGCTTCGAGGCCAGCGTCGACTGGACCTATGCCAACCAGAAGCCGGACTGGTTCACCGATTACACGACCAATCCCGTCTCCCCGGATTTCGGCGATCCCTATGAAGGCAAGCCGCTGAAGGAAGATTCGAAATATCTGACCGCCAAATACACCGACAGCGACTTCGCGCTCGGAAACCTCGAGGTCAAGGCGTTCTACAACGACATCTTCAAGCAGTCGCCCTTTACCAAATTCTCGGCCGTCAACAGCCAGGTGTATTTACCGACGAACCCGACGCGGCCGGTGATCCTGCCGCCGGGTACGGACCCGACCGCCGACTTCAACCAGACGGCGCTGCAATCGCGGCGCAGCGGCGTCAACCTGACCGTCAACACGCCGATGGACTTTATCACTCAGGGCAGCACACTGACCTGGGGCGCCGACTACGTTTTCGATGCCACCGATCAGCAGCTGACCAACGGCCAGGACGCCATCTCGCCCACGACCCAGAACTCGGTTGCCTTGTTTGCGCAGGGCGAAATTTCGGTGACGGATCGCTTTCGCATCAGCGGCGGCGCGCGCTACGACCAGTTTTATCTCAACGTTGAAGACTTCACCCGGCCTGCCGCTGCCGTTCTGCTAGGCCGGAACATTATCGGCCTGCCGGCGATCCAGGTGACCGGCGGCTCGTTCGACTACGACGCCGTCACCTTCAACGCCGGCGCCGTCTACGATCTGACCGAAAGGATGCAGCTTTTCGGCAATTTCTCGCAAGGCTACAGCCTGACCGACATTGGCGGCTTCACCCGCCGGGCCGGGTTGAACTCCAACGCCGAAACCTGCGACGCCTATGGCACCGCCATCCGGCCGCTGCTGCCATGCACCAACGCGCCGGATTACGCGATCAGCTATGCCGATATCGCGCCTGAACCCCAGCTGGTGAACACATGGGAAGCCGGTCTGCGCGGCGATTGGGGCGACTATCGCGGCGGCGTCAGCACCTATCTGTCGACCTCGGACAACGGCGTCAGCTACGACATCGTCAACAACCGGGTATCGCAGCAGAAGGAACGTATCTGGGGCGTCGAAGCCAATCTCGAGGCAGACCTCAGCGGCATGTTCACGCTGGGCGGATCGGTCGGCTATGTCGAAGGCAAATACGATGCGGATCACGACGGCCACATCGAAGCTAACGAATATCTGCCCAACAACCGTATCCCCTCGACCTACAAGGGCCTGGTCTATCTCACCACCCGTTTCGAGAACGAGCTGACCCTGCGCAGCGAGTTGGAGCTGTTTTCCGGGCGCGACCGCATCGCCACCCAGGAACTGGACGGTGCAGCACTGGTCAATCTTGCAGTCTCGAAGACGTTCGCCAATGAGAGTGTGCTGAACCTTGCCGTGCGCAATGTGTTCGACACCTATTACATCAACCCCTCCGCATCGGCGACGCGCGGCGCCGACGTTCCCGGTCTGGGGCGTTCCGTCGCTCTGTCGTACCAGATCACCTTCTGAGGGCGGCAATGGCGGTGTCTCTCCAACGAAACGGTGCATTGGTTTCGCTGCTGGCAGAAGCGCCCGCCGATCCGGCGGATGGCGGGGCCTATATCGAGGCGCTCGGCTGCCTTTCACAGGAGAGGGAGCCGTTCGTGCTGTTGGTCGATATCCGCATCGAGATCGCGCTGAGCGACGCCCAGCGCAAGGCGCAAAACCTCTGGTACAAGGCGGAACGCGAGCAGCTCGAAAAAGCCTGCCGCGCCTGTGCGCTGGTGCGCCCCGCCGCCGACGAGAACATGCAGCGCGTCTGGCAAAGCCTGTTCGGCTTTCCAGTGCTCGTCACCCGCAGCCGGGCGGAGGCCGGCGCCTTCCTGAACGGTTACGCACCGAAGGACTATGTCAAATGAGCGCCGACGCAGACCGGCCGGCGCCCGCCGGGCTTCCGCGCCTGCGGCTTTTCGTCGTTCTCGCCTGCCTTTATCTGGCGCAGGCCATCCCGAGCTATCTGTTTGCCGCGGCGATCCCGCCGATCCTGCGCGAGCAGGGCGTGTCGCGCACCGCCATTGGCTTGATCGCGCTGCTGATGCTGCCGCTGGTGCTGAAATTCCTATGGGCGCCGCTGGTCGACCGCTTTCGGCCAATGGCCCGCGCCCATCGCGCCGGCTGGGTCATCATCACCCAGATCGGCGTCATCGCCGGCATCGCCGCCATGCTTTGGATCGAGCCGACCGATGTCGCCGGTATCTTTGCCGTCGGCCTTGTCGTGAGCCTGTTGATGTCGACCCAGGACATCGCCACCGACGGCTACGCGGCCAAATATCTCGACCCGAAGGACAGGCCGATCGGCAATGCGATCCAGGGCGGCGCCGTCGCGCTCGGCGTCGTTCTCGGCGGCACGCTCGGCCTGTTGGCTTATCATCATGCCGGCTGGCAAACCATGGTGGCCATGGTGGCCGCGCTGTCCATCATCCCGCTGGTCGCCGCCTTCGCCATGCGCGAGACCGATCCCGTCGCCAGCGCGCCGCAGGCGGCCATCGACCGCCCCTCGATCCTGCGCTTTCTGCGCCGGCCGGAGGCACGCCAGATCCTGTGGATCGCGCTCATCTACCGCGCCAGCGAGGGGCTGGTGAAGTCGATGGAAGGCTCCTATCTCGTCGATGCCGGCGTGCCGCTCGATATCATCGGTTATCTCTCGGGCGGTGCCGCGCTCACCGTCGGGCTCGGCGGCTCGGCGCTGGCGGCGTGGCTGCTGCACAACAGGGGCGCCGCCTCGGTGCTCGGCCTGCTCGGCGCGCTGCGAACCATCTGCTTCCTGATCTTCGCGCTGCACGCTTTCGGCGCTATCGCCGGCTTCTGGCCGATCTTCGGCGCCTCGTTCCTGCAGACGCTGGTGCGCTACATGGAGATCGTGGCGCTCTACAGCCTGTTCATGTCCGTCACGTCGTCGGACCAACCCGGCACCGATTTCACCATCCTGTCCTGCGCCCAGCTCATCGTCTACCTCGTCGGCTCCATGCTTGCCGGCCGCCTTGCCGACATGCTCGGCTACTCCGCGCTGTTCACCCTGGCGACCGTGCTGTCGGGCATAGCCGTGGTGGCGACCTATCGCATGTTGAATGCCCATTTCGCCGATACCGCAAAAGCCCAACCGGGTACTCCGATGCCGCCATTGCCGGAGGTCGCCGAATGAGCGCGGTCTTCCTAACGCCCGGTCTCACGAACCATGGCAGCGAGACAGGCGGCGGCCAGCGCCAACGCCGCGCAGCCAGCCAGTGGCGCAAAAGGCCAGAGCGTGAAGGCGAAGCCGCCGGCCAATGCGCCGATGCTCTGGCCGAGCACATGGGTGCTGGTGAGCCAGCCGGCCGCGGCGCCCTGCTCGCCGGGCTCCAGGCGCTTCATCAGCCAGGCGGTGTAGCCGGGTGTCGCCAGGGCAATGCCGGCCGCCGCCACCACCAGAGACACTGCCGAGGCAACATGGCTGGCCATGACGGCCAGCGCCGTCATGCCGACGCAAACCATGAGACAGCCGACGACGACGCTGTTGCGCTCCGCCAGCCGCAGGCGCGCCATGAGCAGTCCCTGGACCAAAACCATGACGATGGCGACCAGCATCAGGGCCAGGCCGGTCACCGTCGTGGCCTGCGTCGCACCAAGGCCAAAACGCTGCTGGGCCATCGGGCCGAGCATCATCTGCACCTGTCCGAAGCCGAGCGTCAGGCACAAGCCCATCGCCAGGCAAGGCAGAGCGCGGCGATCGAAGGGCGATATTCCACGGCCGGCATCAGCCGCCTTGCCGTCGATCTGTCCGCCGCCTGCCTCCTTGCCCGGCGCGAGCCACAGCAACAGCGGGCTGAACAGGAACAGGATGGGCGGCAGCAGCGGCGACAGGACGGCAGCCGTCGCCGGCAGCGCGCCGGCCAGCCGTCCCATGCTGACGCCGGCGCCAAGCAGTCCCAGCGCCGCCTGTCGCCTGTCATCGGCAACCGAGCGGCTGGCCCAGATCTGCGCCGTCGGCATGACGCCGGACGCGGCAAAACCGTACACGAAGCGCGAGAGCATCAGCAAAGCGATGCCGAGCGCGGCTCCCATGCCGGCTATCAGCAGAATGGCGAACACCGCCTGGCCGGCCAGCATGGCGAGGCCGATCAAGCGCAGCAGCCTGGCATGGCCAAGCCGCTCGCCCATGCGGCCCCACAGCGGCGAGCCGACCAGAAAGGCCGCCGCGCCGACAGCAGTTGCCGCGCCGATGGCAAACGTGTCGACCCTCAGCCGCTCCATCACCAGGGGAACGAGCGATACGAAGGCCGACTGGCCGAAGCCGATTGCCGAGACCGCGATTGCCAGGCGGCGCAGAAGCGAAGATCGATTTTTCACCCGGGTCGTCATAAGGCGAAGCTTATTTCTTGTCTAGAATAGATAATCAACAGAAATGTTTAAAGTCGACACGTATAAATGTAATGCATGCAGTATATTATGATTTATGAGGATGCACATGGAACAAGCAAAACCAGATTCTTCCTCTGCATTAAGCCCGTTCCTCAACGCGTTGCTGCGGGAATGGGATGGCTGGGAATTCGTCGACGCCAGGCAAACCGGGCTGTTTCGGCCGCAGGCAGCCGTGCTGCGTCTGAATTTCCCTGCCTCGCGCGCGGCGGTGCTCGTCGAGGCGCGGCATCGCTCGAAGGTTGGTTACCACGATTTAGCGATGCCGCTCTGGCGCCTCGATATTAGTAACGAGGGGGCCGATGGCGAAGCGACCGAGATCGACCTTTTCAGCCTTTTGGCGCTGATCCTGGCGGATCCCGACATTGCCGGCCGGGCGACAGCGAAAAGCCGACTGACCTTCCTGCGCCGCAGCCTGGCCAGCATCGCCGCAATCGCTGACGCGACTGCGGCGCGTGGATCGTCGCGGCCCTTCTCCGAAGGCGATCCTGATTTCATCGATGCCGAAAGCGCCCTGCGCTTCGGCCATGCCGTGCATCCGGCGCCGATGAGTCGCGAAGAGTTCACGCACACGGATTCCGCGCGCTTCGGGCATGAATACTGCAATGCGTTCAAACTGCGCTGGTGGGCCGTCGACCCGACCATCCTCACTGGAGGCAGCGTCGAGCCGCTAGATGTCATCGAGATGGTCCGCGGGCTTGCCGCCAGCGATCCGCAGCTGCTTGCTCGGGCTGGCAAGCAACAGGGCAAGGTTCTCGTTCCGATGCATCCGTGGCAGGCCGTACGGCTCATGCTGGAAGACCGCGTCGAGCGCCTGTTTCGCGCCGGTCGTATCGTCGATGTTGGGCTCGGCGGACCAGCGTGGCGGGCCACGACCTCGCTGCGCACGGTTCATTCGTCTGAAGCCGAGTGGATGCTGAAATTCTCGCTCAGCCTGCGCCTGACCAATTCCAGGCGCATCGTCGAGGAGCATGAGTGCCGGCGCGGCCTTTCGGTGCACCGGCTGGTCAAGGGCAAGCTCGGCTATGCCTTGCAGCGGCGCTGCCCGACCATGACGGTGCTGGGTGAGCCCGCCTGGTTCGGCCTGCGTGGCGAAGACGGCCGGCTGATGACGGATACCATCGTCTCGTTTCGCGAAAATCCGTTTCGCGGCACGGGCAATCCGCCGGCTGCCGTTCTCGGCGCGCTTTGCGAGCGCCATCCCGGCCGTACCGAAAGCCATCTGTCCGACCTGGTCCACCGTATCGCCCGCGACGAGAAGCGACCTGTCGAGGAAACGGCGCGTTTGTGGTTCGAGCGTTTCCTTCATGCCGCCATCGAGCCGTTTATCGTTGCCTTCTCGGAATTCGGCCTCCTGTTCGGCGCCCATCAGCAGAACCTCGTCGTCGGTCTTTCCGGAGGCTGGCCGAATGCGCTCTATTTTCGCGACTGCCAGGGCACCGGTTATGTCGAGGAATTTCTGCCCAGGCTGCGCGAATTCGTGCCCGAGGCCGGTCAGGCGGGCGATCATGTCTTCCCAGCGGAAGCGGCCGCGAAGCTGTTCGGCTACTATCTGGTCGTCAATGGCGCTTTCGCCGCCGTCGCAGCCCTTGCCGCCGCTGGCCTCACCAACGAAGACGATCTGCTGGCGATATTCCGCCGCTCGCTCGAGCGGCTGGCCGCCACGCCGATGGCTGACCGGTCCTGCGTCGACTATTTGCTCAACGCGCCGACGCTTGCTGCCAAGGGCAATTTCCTGATCGCGCTGCGCGACATCAATGAGAACACCGAGGTGACCGACCCGCTGGCCGGTTACGTCGAGCTTCCCAACCCCCTGCATGTGAGAGAATACGCATGAACATCGAGGCTGCGAAAAACTGGTCACCCGCCACCGTCGCCGGCAACGAAGGATGGCAGCATCTGGCCTCGGCCGCGGAGCCGCTCGCCATCCGTGCCGGCGATGGCCATGTCAGCCTGGTCAACGCTGAGGGAACAGCGGTGGGACAGGCCCGCATCTCCATCGCGGATGGCCGCCTGCTCATCGATGACGTCGCGTTCACGGGAGGCCGTCTCGATCAGCCGCAGGTCCTGGCGGGCCTCGTCGACGCGGCACTGTGCCTGCATCCTATCTTCGACCGCGCCTTCCTGCCGGCGGCCAAGACGCTGTGGCCGGTTTCGGCGCTGGCCACCGAGACGGCCGCAGGCGAACCGGAGCGCGCCGTCATTCATCGCTCGGTCCTGCGCCAGCTGCCGCTGCTGTGGCGCAGCCAGGCCTCGCATGTCACCTATCCGGCATTGACGACCGCTATCGGCCCGGAAGACCGGCTGCCGCCATTGCGCCAACCGCGCCCCTGCGGCCCGATGTACGAACGCTGGATTCCGGAAATCGGCCTCACCGTGTCGCTGCGGCCGATCGACCGCCGGACCGATCTCGACCTCTTCCATCGCTGGATGAACGATGGCCGCGTCGCCTTCTTCTGGGAACTTGCCCAGAACCATGAGGATCTCGACAAATATCTCGCCGAGCAGGAAAGCGATCCGCATATTTTCGGCGTCATCGCCAGCTTCGACGGCGAGCCGACCGGCTATTTCGAGTTCTACTGGGCCAAGGAGGACCGGCTCGGGCCCTATTATGAGCCGCACGACTGGGACCGCGGCTGGCATGGGCTGATCGGCAATATGCGCCATCTCGGCCGGCCGAAGACGCTGTCACTGTTCCGCTCCGTCACCCACTATCTGTTCCTCGACGAGCCGCGCACGCAGCGCGTCGTCGGCGAGCCACGCGCCGCGCACCAGAAGATGCTGAGCTATTGCGCCGGCGCCGCCTACGACAAGGTCAAGGAGTTCGACTTCCCGCACAAGCGCGCGGCGCTGGTCTGCTGCGAACGCGAGCGCTTCTTCCGCGAGGTGCCGCTGTGACGGTGCAGCAACCGATTGCCAAAGCGGGGGAGGCGACACGCTGGGCCGCGATCAACCGCGACGCCGTCGCCAAGGCCATTTCCGAACTGACCTTCGAGGAGTGCCTGTCGCCGCGCGAGCTTTCGCCCGGCCGATGGGAGCTGACGCCCGGCCCCGGCGTGACCTATCGCTTTGCCGCGACGCGGCGCCTGTGGGGCCAGATCGCCGTCCGTCCGGAGACGCTGACTCGCGACGCCGGCATCGAGCTGCCGGTCGACGATGCGGTCGCCTTCTTCGCCGACGCGCGCGAGACGCTCGGCATGTCGCCGGCAACATTCTGCACCTATGCGAAGGAGCTTTACAACACGCTGATGGCCGACATGCGGATCGCCAAGGCACGCGGCAATCGACCGGCCGCCGATCTAGCCGCGCTGCCGGATACCGAGTTGCAGGCATTGCTCGACGGCCATCCGAAGGCCCCTGCCAACAAGGGACGGCTTGGCTGGGGACGGGACGACTTCGAGCGCTACGCGCCAGAATCGGCCACCGCATTCCAGCTCTTCTGGCTTGCCGCCGCCAGCGATCGCTGCCTGCTGGCGCTTGACTGCGGGCTCGACGAAGAGGCGCTGCTGCAGGCCGCACTCGGCGACTACGAGCGCGCAAGGCTCGAAGCGGCTTTCAGCGCCGCCGGGATCTCGCGATCGACGCATAGGCTGCTGCCGGTCCACCCCTGGCAGTGGCAGGCGATGATCGCCTCGCAATATGGTAGCGAGATCGCCGCCGGCCGGCTGGTGCCGCTTGGCCAGTTCGGCGATCCGTTCCTGCCCTTGCAGTCGCTGCGCACGCTTGCCAATGTGGCACGGCCCGAGGCGCTGCACGTCAAGCTGCCGCTGACCGTCCTCAACACCTCAGCGTGGCGCGGCGTGCCGGGCAAATACATGGCGATCGGCGCCGATCTGTCGCGCTGGCTGGCCACGGTGGCGGCCGCGGACCCGATGCTCAAGGACGTCAAGGTCTTGCAGGAAGTCGCCGGCGCCTTCTATCCGCATCCGCACTATACCGGCGTTGAAGGCGCGCCCTATCAGTTTTGCGAGATGCTGGGCGCCATATGGCGCGAAAGCCCCGAAAAGGATCTGACAGCGGGCCAGCGGCCGATGATGATGGGCGCCCTGCCGCAGCGCGACGCGCATGGCAGGCCGATCGCCAGCGCCCTGATGGAGCAGTCCGGCCTTGGTCCGGAGGCATGGCTCGATCGCCTGTTCTCCACGGCCTTCGTGCCGCTCTACCACTTCATGTGCCGTTACGGCGTCGGCTTCATCGCCCATGGCCAGAACGTCACCATCATCCTCGACGGAGCGACGCCTCTCGGCGTGGCGGTCAAGGATTTCCAGGGCGACCTCGATCTCGTCGACCAGCCGTTTCCCGAACTGGCCGGCCTCGACCCCAAAATCCTGTCGACGCTGAAGCGCCGGCCGCCGGCACATCTTCTCCAGCATCTGCAAACGGGACACATCGTCAGCGTTCTGCGCTTCCTATCCGAGGCGCTGGCCGCCTATGACCGCTTCGACGAGAGGACTTTCTACGCCATCCTGGCCGCCGCCATCCGGCGCTACCAGGCGCAGAACCCGGATCTGTCGGAACGGTTCGCGCTCTTCGATCTGTTTGCTCCGAAGATCCCACGCATCGCCATCAACAAGGTGCGCTTCGCCATCGGCTACGGCGACAGCGGCGAACGCCCTCTGCCCGACCTTGGCACACCGCTCGACAATCCGCTTAACCCTGAGTCAGCCCGGCGATCTCCCATCAGCCCAGCCAGCTCCATAAGGAGTTCGCCATGACCCATACGCTTGACCTCGCAGGCATCGGCATCGGGCCGTTCAATCTCAGCCTCGCCGCCCATCTCGATGCGGTGGACGGCGTCGAAGCGCGCTTCTTCGATCGGGCGACGCGGCTCGAATGGCACCCGGGCATGATGCTGCCGGGCGTCGAACTGCAGACATCCTTCCTCAAGGATCTCGTCACCGCGACGCATCCGACCAGCCCATGGTCGTTCATGTCCTATCTGGTCGCGCAGAAGCGGTTCTATGAATTCCTCAACGCGGATTTCTCAGCCATCCCGCGGCCGGAATTCGCCCGCTATCTCGGATGGGTCGGCGAGAACTTGTCTTCGCTGCGCTTCGCCAGCGCCGTCGACCGGATCGACTTCGACGGAACGAATTTCAGGCTGCGTATCGGCTGCGACCAGGTGAACGCGCGCAATCTCGCCATTGCCGTCGGGCTGGTGCCCAACATCCCCGCCTGGGCGCGGGCGGCGGCCTCCGATCAATGCTTCCACAACGCCCAGGCCGCCAACCGCCTCGATCGCCTGAGCGGACGGCGTGTCGCCGTGATCGGCGGTGGCCAGAGCGGCGCCGAAGTGCTTCTGCATCTGATCTCCTCCGACCGCTTCGCCGGCCGCGAAATCGAGTGGATCTCGATGCGGCCGAATTTCCTGCCACTGGACGACTCGCCTTTCACCGACGAACTCTTCACGCCGGGCTATGTCGAAAACTTCCATCGGTTGCCGCAAGGGCGGCGCGAGACGATCCTGGAACAGCAACTGCTTGCCGGTGACGGCGCATCGACGAGCACGCTGAAGGCGATCTATCGCCAGCTTTACATGCTGCGGCACCTCTCGGAGGAAACGACGGCGGTCAACATGACGCCGCACCGCGAAGTGCTGAACGTGACGCGGGAAGGCAGCGAATACCGGCTGATCATGCGCAACGGCTTCGACGGCGCCATCGAGACGCGCACCGTCGATGCGGTGGTTCTGGCCACCGGCTATGCCTTTGCCATTCCTGATTGCATGGCGCCGCTCATGAACAGGATCGCGCTGGACGAGCGCGGTCATTACAGGCTCAACGCCAGCTTCGAGGTCGAATGGGACGCGCCCGACGACCGCCGGATCTACGCGCTCAATGCCGGCCGGCTCAGCCATGGCATAGCCGAGCCGCAGCTCAGCCTGATGGCTTGGCGCAGCGCCAAGATCGTCAATTCGCTGCTCGGGCGGGCACAGTTCGATCTCGATCTGCCCGATCCGCCGGTTGCCTGGAGTTCAAGGCACACGACACAAAGCCTGCATCATCTCGGCGCCAATGCGAGGATGACCGAATCGGGCGCGCGGTGATGTTTGTGGAGGCGGGCCGAAGAGCGTGGTACGGCGCGCGTTAAGGTTGACATCGACCCGTAAAGCTTTTCTGTGAGAGAGATCGTTCGGTCCTGCTGGAGGCTCAGCGCATGAAAACCCTTGGCCTCATCGGCGGCATGAGCTGGGAATCGACGGCGATCTATTATCGCCTGCTCAACGAGATCGTGCGCGAGCGGCTGAGCGGGCTGCATTCGGCAAAGCTGTTGCTCTATTCCTTCGACTTCGCCGAAATCGCCGACCGGCAGCATCATGGCGACTGGGACGGTGCGGGCGTGCTGCTGGCGGATGCGGCGCGCAAGCTGGAGGCGGGCGGCGCAGAGGGGCTTTTAATCTGCACCAACACCATGCACAAGCTCGCCGACCGGGTGCAGGCGGCGGTGTCGATCCCGCTTATCCACATTGCCGACGCCACGGCCGTCGCGGTCAAGGGCGCCGGCGTCAAGCGGCCGGCGCTGCTGGCGACCCGCTTCACCATGGAGCAGGATTTCTACAAGGGCCGGCTGAGGGAGAAATACGGGCTGCAGCCCGTGGTGCCGGACCAGGCCGGGCGCGACATGGTGCACCAGGTAATCTACGACGAGCTTTGCCGGGGCATCGTCAACGCGGCATCGAAGGCGGCCTATATCGACGAGGTCGCCCGTCTGCGGCGCGATGAGAAGATCGATGGCGTCATCATGGGCTGCACCGAGATCACCATGTTGATTGGCGAGCGCGATTTCGACATTCCGGTGTTCGACACCACGCGCATCCATGCTGAGGCGGCGGTCGCATTCATGCTGCCCTGAAGGGTCAAAACAAGGATCAGGGCTGGGCAGCCACGGCGACATTGCCGCTGCCGGCCACTTTCAGCTTCCATCGATCTGCTTCCGTGCCGGCCAGATTGAGGTGCCCGGTCAGGAAATAAAGGCGACCGGTGTCGGGGCCTTTGGCTGTGCAAAACCGGTCTTGCAGATAGGAGGGAGGCGTCGCCTGACAATACAGGTTGGCCACGATGCTGGCCGGACGCGTGCGCGGCCTAAACAGCCTTCCGCTCCTTCACGAATTGCGCGCCGAAACTGCCGCGCGCTTGACTTCTTTTTGCAGCGACATTCAATGCATCCGGCATTGCTGTGAGGGGATGAAAGCAAGATGGAATTCGCGTTTCCGTGGCCGACCAGCCAGGGCGAATGGCTGGCTTGGTCCAGCGCCGTCGTCACCTTGGCGCTCGGTCTGCTGTTTTTCCTCGCGCCAGGGCTGGCATTTCGGATTCTGCGGCTGCAGGTCCGGCCCGAAAGGGCAGCGGCAATCGCGGAAGGGCGCGGCCGCATGTCGGGCTTCTATCTCGGCGTCAGCCTGTGCTGCATTCTGTTGGCGCAGCCGTGGCTCTATATGGCACTCGGCTTTTCCTGGCTGTTCACCGCTTTTGGCCGTTTGCTGTCGATTATGTCGGACGGCGCCAACACGCCTTTCAACTGGGCGTCGATCGTCGTCGAACTCGTCCTGGCCGCGTTGCCGCTCGCCTTCGTCTTCGGCTTTCTGCCCTGAATCGGCAGCCAATCCAAAGGCTTCAGTTGAACTCTGCGGCCGGATGCGACAATAGTGCCCGAAAAGCATGCGGGACGACGCATTGCGGTCTTAAAATGCCTGTGCTAGACGGCAATCGACTTTCGGCCGGGGATAGCGGAAGCCGCGCCTCCGTGCTTGGAAAAACTTAGTAAGGTCAAAGATTTAGCCAGAGTTTTTGCTCGCGCCAACAATCTGCGGCCCCTCAGACAAGAGAAAAGACGGTCCGTGGCTCAATCGTCATCGCCAATCTCGGGTGTCGCAGAACGCTACGCGGGTTCGCTGTTCGAACTTGCGCTGCAATCGAATTCGGTGGCCAAGGTCGAGGCCGACCTCAACAGTTTCGCCAAGATGCTGGATGACAGCGCCGACCTGACGCGCCTCATCAACAGCCCGGTGTTCTCCAGCGAGGACCAGGCCAAGGCAATCGCGTCGATCGCCGACAAGGCCGGCATCACCGGCCTGACCGGCAATTTTCTGCGCGTCGTCGCCCGCAACCGCCGGCTCTTCGCGGTGCCCGGCATGATCAAGGCTTTTCGCCGGATCTCTGCCGAACAGCGCGGTGAGACATCAGCCGAGGTCACTTCGGCGCATGAACTGACGGCTGCCCAGCAGACCGAACTCAAGGTCGCGCTGAAAGGCGTCGCCGGCAAGGACGTGGCCATCACTGTTACCGTCGATCCGTCGCTGCTCGGCGGGCTGGTGGTCAAGATGGGCTCGCGCCAGATCGATACGTCGCTCAAAACCAAACTCAATTCGCTCAAGCTTGCACTGAAAGAGGTCGGCTGATGGACATCCGCGCCGCGGAAATTTCCGCAATTCTCAAAGACCAGATCAAGAATTTCGGCAAGGAGGCCGAGGTCTCCGAAGTCGGCCAGGTGCTGTCCGTGGGTGACGGTATCGCTCGCGTCTACGGCCTCGACAATGTCCAGGCCGGCGAAATGGTCGAGTTCCCCGGCGGCATCCGCGGCATGGCGCTCAACCTCGAAGCCGACAATGTCGGCGTCGTCATCTTTGGCGCCGACCGCGACATCAAGGAAGGCGACATCGTCAAGCGCACCGGCGCCATCGTCGATACGCCTGTCGGCATGGGCCTGCTCGGCCGCGTCGTCGACGCGCTCGGCAATCCGATCGACGGCAAGGGCCCGATCAAGGCGACCGAACGCAAGCGCGTGGACGTCAAGGCACCAGGCATCATCCCGCGCAAGTCGGTCAACGAGCCGATGTCGACCGGCCTCAAGGCCATCGATGCATTGATCCCGGTCGGTCGCGGCCAGCGCGAGCTGGTCATCGGCGATCGCCAGACCGGCAAAACCGCGATCATCCTCGACACGATGCTCAACCAGAAGGCCGTGCACGACAACGGACCGGAAAAGGAAAAGCTCTACTGCGTCTACGTCGCCATCGGGCAGAAGCGCTCGACGGTCGCGCAGTTCGTGAAGGTTCTCGAAGAGCGCGGCGCGCTTGAATATTCGATCATCGTCGCCGCCACCGCTTCCGATCCGGCGCCGATGCAGTTCCTGGCGCCGTTCACCGGCGCCACCATGGGCGAATATTTCCGCGACAACGGCATGCATGCGCTGATCAGCTATGACGATCTGTCGAAGCAGGCCGTCGCCTATCGCCAGATGTCGCTGTTGCTGCGCCGCCCGCCGGGCCGCGAAGCCTATCCGGGCGACGTGTTCTATCTGCATTCGCGCCTGCTCGAGCGCGCCGCCAAGCTCAACGACGATCTGGGCGGCGGTTCGCTGACCGCGCTGCCGATCATCGAGACCCAGGCCAACGACGTGTCGGCCTACATTCCGACCAACGTGATCTCGATCACCGACGGTCAGATCTTCCTCGAAACCAACCTGTTCTTCCAGGGCATCCGTCCGGCGGTCAACGTCGGCCTGTCGGTGTCGCGCGTTGGTTCGTCGGCGCAAATCAAGGCGATGAAGCAGGTCGCCGGCTCGATCAAGGGAGAGCTGGCGCAGTACCGCGAAATGGCTGCGTTCGCGCAGTTCGGCTCCGATCTCGACGCCGCCACGCAGCGCCTGCTCAACCGCGGCTCGCGCCTGACCGAACTGTTGAAGCAGCCGCAGTTCTCGCCGCTCAAGGTCGAGGAGCAGGTCACGGTGATCTTCGCCGGCGTCAACGGCTATCTCGACAAGCTGGCGCTGAACCAGGTCGGCAAGTTCGAGCATGGTCTGCTCAGCCATATGCGCTCGGCCGGCAAGGACGTGCTGGACGGCATCCGCAAGGAAAAGGCGCTGTCGGACGATCTGCGCGCCAAGCTGAAGGCCGAGATCGACGCCTTCGCCAAGACCTTCGCTTGAGAAGAAGCCGGACGCTCGGGATCAGGTTTGAAGCATGCCTTCATTAAAAGACCTTCGTAACCGTATCGCCTCGGTCAAGGCGACGCAGAAGATCACCAAGGCGATGCAGATGGTCGCCGCGGCGAAGCTGCGCCGCGCGCAGGAAGCAGCGGAGGCGGCGCGTCCCTATTCCGAGCGGATGGGTGCGGTGCTGGCCAATATCACGCAGGCGATCGGCGGCGGCGGCGATGCCCCGGCGCTGATGACCGGCACCGGCAAGGACGATGTGCATCTGCTCGTCGTCTGCACCGCCGAGCGCGGCCTGTGCGGCGGCTTCAACTCGCAGATCGCACGTCTGGCCCGCGACCATATCCGCCGGCTTCTGGCCGACGGCAAGCAGGTCAAGATCATCTGCGTCGGCAAGAAGGGTTTCGACATTCTGCGCCGAGACTATGCCTCGCTGATTATCGACCGCGTCGACCTGCGCGATGTCAAGAAGCTCGGCTTCGTCAATGCCGATGCGATCGCCCGTAAGATCATCCATCTGTTCGGCGAAGGCGGCTTCGATATCTGCACGCTGTTTTATTCGCAGTTCAAGTCGGTGATCAGCCAGATTCCGACCGCGCAGCAGATCATTCCTGCCGGCGTGGCTTCCGCTCCCGCCGAAGCGACCGCCGGTGGCAATGCCGTCTACGAATACGAGCCGGAGCCGGGCGAGATCCTCACCGACCTCATTCCGCGCAACATCTCGGTCCAGGTCTTCCGCGCGTTGCTCGAAAACGCAGCCGGCGAGATGGGCGCCAAAATGAGCGCCATGGACAATGCAACGCGCAATGCCGGCGACATGATCAACAAACTGTCGATCACCTATAACCGCCAGCGGCAGGCGCAGATCACCAAGGAACTGATCGAAATCATTTCGGGCGCCGAAGCGCTCTAGGCGCGACCGCCAGGAGGTCATCGACCTTCTGATGGAGCGTGAGAAACAAAGGACGAGAAGGGTAAAGACGATGGCGAAAGCAGCGACCCCCGCGAAGACGGCCCCCAAGGCGGCCGCAAAGGCTCCGGCAGCAGCGGCGAAGGCCGCTCCGGCCAAGAAGGCGGCCGCGCCCGCCAAGGCCGCGGCCCCGGCAGTGAAGACGACGAGCGTTGCCGTCAAGAAGACCGGCGCCATCGGCAAGGTTCGCCAGGTCATCGGCGCCGTCGTCGACGTGCAGTTCGGCGATCATCTGCCGGCCATTTTGAACGCCATCGAAACATCCAATGTCGGCAACCGCCTGGTGCTCGAAGTTGCCCAGCATCTGGGCGAAAACACCGTGCGCTGTATCGCCATGGATTCCACCGAAGGCCTGGTTCGCGGCCAGGACGTCTATGACACCGGCGCGCCGATCACCGTTCCGGTCGGCCCGGGCATGCTCGGCCGCATCATCAACGTCATCGGCGAGCCGGTCGACGAAGAAGGCCCGGTCGACGGCATCGAGATGCGCGCCATCCACCAGCCGGCGCCTACCTATGTCGAACAGTCGACGGAAGCGCAGATCCTGATCACCGGCATCAAGGTGCTCGACCTTCTGGCACCCTACGCCCGCGGAGGCAAGATCGGCCTGTTCGGCGGCGCCGGCGTCGGCAAGACGGTTCTGATCCAGGAGCTGATCAACAACGTCGCCAAGGCGCATGGCGGCTTCTCGGTCTTCGCCGGCGTCGGCGAGCGCACCCGCGAGGGCAACGATCTTTATCACGAGTTCATCGAGTCCGGCGTCAACAAGAAGGGCGGCGGCGAAGGCTCCAAGGCGGCACTGGTCTATGGCCAGATGAACGAGCCGCCGGGCGCGCGTGCCCGCGTCGGCCTGACCGGCCTGACGGTCGCCGAATATTTCCGCGACCAGGGCCAGGACGTGCTGTTCTTCGTCGACAACATCTTCCGCTTCACGCAGGCCGGTTCTGAAGTGTCGGCGCTGCTCGGCCGTATTCCTTCGGCCGTGGGTTACCAGCCAACGCTGGCCACCGACATGGGTGCGCTGCAGGAACGCATCACCACAACGACCAAGGGTTCGATCACTTCGGTGCAGGCGATCTACGTGCCGGCCGACGATTTGACAGACCCGGCGCCTGCGACCTCGTTCGCCCACCTGGACGCGACGACCGTGCTCAACCGCGCGATCTCGGAAAAGGGCATCTACCCCGCCGTCGATCCGCTCGACTCGACCTCGCGCATGCTCGATCCGCTGGTCGTCGGCGAGGAGCACTATGCCGTCGCCCGCCAGGTGCAGTCGATCCTCCAGCGCTATAAGTCGCTGCAGGACATTATCGCCATCCTTGGCATGGATGAGCTGTCGGAAGAGGACAAGCAGACGGTGGCCCGCGCCCGCAAGATCGAGCGCTTCCTGTCGCAGCCGTTCTTCGTCGCCGAAGTGTTTACGGGTGCGCCGGGCAAGCTGGTCGACCTCGCCGACACAATCAAGGGCTTCAAGGGCCTCTGCAACGGCGACTACGATCACCTGCCGGAAGCCGCCTTCTACATGGTCGGCGGCATCGACGAAGCGGTCGAGAAGGCTCAGCGCCTGGCGGCTGAAGCAGCGTAATCAAGGCAATAGGGAGTAGTCAGTAGTCAGTAGTGAATAGCGGCCGGGTGATCAGGACAGCTGTCCTCTCCCTACTCCCTACTCACTATTCCCTACTCACTAAATTGACATGGCTGAAGCTTTCAAGTTCGAACTGGTCTCGCCGGAGCGCCTCCTGGTTTCCGAGCAGGTCGAGTCCGTCGTCATTCCAGGCGCCGAAGGTGAAATGACAGTCATGGCGCACCATGCGCCGGTCATGACCACGATCAAGCCGGGCGTCGTCACGCTGAAGACCGCCGGCGGCAAGGAAGAACGCTATGTGGTGTTCGGCGGCTTTGCCGACATCGTCCCTGCCGGCTGCACGCTGCTGGCCGAATCGGCGGTCGCCGTCGGCGATATCGACCGCGCCGATCTCGCCCGCCGCATCCAGGAAGCCAAGGAAGACGCCGCCGACGCCAAGGACGACCAGAGCCGCAGCAAGGCGGAGCAGTTCCTTAGCCAGCTTACCACGCTCGAAGGCGCGCTGCTGCCGGCGTAAGCCGCAGAATGATTGGACGTGATCCGAGGGGTCATGGTCGGGCAAAGGTATGAAACAGGCCGGGCTTAAGCCCGGCTTTTTGTATCCGGGCGACGTCAGGTCACCTGGTCTTTCCCGGTACACCCAGTGCCGCGAGCGCGAGCGCCACCCCGCCTTGCAGGATATGCTCGCGATGGGCGGCAACCAGTTCGATCAGCGTCTGGCGCTCGGGGCTGCCGCTGGCGAAGCCGGCGAGGTCAAACACCGTCACCACCCGTTCCAGCGTCGGCTGCGCTCCGAGCGCGGCCAGCGCCGCGTCGAGCGGATCGGTGAAGTGGGCTTCCGGCAGGTCCTTGCCGCGCGCCTCGCAGGCGGCGATCCAGGCGGCGATCACCAGCGTCAGATGCTCCGGGACCAGGCCGGCCTGGATGCGCGCGATGGCGGTAGCGACAATGCGCTGCGGCAATTTCTGGCTGCCGTCATTGGCGATCTGCGCCGTGCGGTGGGCCAGCGCTGTGTTGGAGAAACGTTCGGCAAGTTCGGCCGTATAGGCTGAGGTGTCGAGCCCGGCATCCCTAGGCAAGGTCGGGATGGCCTCGGCCCAGAGCCGGTCGACGAACGCGCGGATCGCGGGATCCGCGAAGGCGCGGTCGACCGTGACGTGGCCGCTGAGCAGGCCGATATAGGCGATGCCCGAATGGGCGCCGTTGAGCAGCCGAAGCTTCATGTCCTCGAACGGCCGGACATCCTCGACCATGGTGACGCCGAATTTCTCCCAGGCCGGTCGTCCGGCTGGAAACCTGTCCTCAATCACCCATTGCCGGAATGGCTCGGTCATCACCGGCCATGCGTCCTCCATGCCGAGTTCGCCGGCGATGCGCGCCCGGTCGGCATCGGTGGTTGCCGGCACGATGCGGTCGACCATGCTTGATGGGAATGCAACGTCGCCGGCTATATGACCGGCGAGGGTGGCTTCGCCTGACGCAGCACGCCGGGCGTCGCGCAATTTTGCAAACGCGATCAGCAACCGGTGCAGCGTGGCGCCATTGGCCGGAAGGTTGTCGCAGCACAGCACGGTGAAGGGCGGCGTGCCGGCGGCCCGGCGTCGCACCAGCGCTTCCGCCAGGAATCCATGCGCTGTCCTGGGAGATCCGGGATTGCCCAGATCGTGGACGATATCGGGATGGTTTTCGTCGAGGCTGCCGTCGGCGGCCCTGAGATAGGCCTTTTCGGTGATGGTCAGGGTGACGATGCGGGTGCGCGGGTCGGTCAGCGCGGCCAGCACCGCGCCGGGGTCTTCCGGCGCGACCAGCATCGACTGGATCGAGCCGATAATGTGCAGCGCTTCGCCATCGCTGCCGCGCACCGCCAGCGTGTAGAGCCCGTCCTGTGGCGTCAGCGCATCGCGCGTGTCGGGGCTGCGCAGCGAGACGCCGACAATGCCCCAGCCGGTCTCGCCGGCCGCTAGGCAGTCATCGACATAGGCGGCCTGATGGGCACGGTGGAAGGCTCCAACGCCGAGATGGACGATGCCTGGGGCGACACTGGCGCGATCATAGGCGGGGACGGCGACCGAGGCCGGCAAGGATTGCACTGTTGCGTTGGAAAGGCGTCTGCTGGTCATGGCGCGGCTTGTCGCTGGATGGTGTGCGGGGCGGGATCTGCTAGCGGCGTAACATCCGCTCTTCCGCCGCACAATGACCTGACGCCGGTTAAAAGTCATCATACAACAATCCAGTTTTTGTATGTTGACATTATTTCTTTCCAATCCTACCGATATCGCCCCTGGGAGGAACGACGTGGCGGGACTGACCGATCCGGATCTGCTTTTTGCCGCCGAAGGGCGCGCGCTGTCGATCGCGCGCGATCTCCATGCCGGCATCAAGGACCTGCCGATCATCAGCCCGCACGGCCACACCGATCCGCGTTGGTATGCGCTCAACGAGCCATTCCCCGATCCCGCGCAATTGCTGGTGGTGCCCGACCACTACATTTTCCGTATGCTGTTCAGCCAGGGCGTGCGGCTGGAAGATCTCGGCGTCCCGACTCTCGACGGCTCGCCGGTCGAGACCGATCCCAGGGCGATCTGGCGGCGCTTCGCCGAGCACTATTACCTCTTCCGCGGCACGCCGACGCGGTTGTGGCTCGACCATGTGCTCGAGCATCTGTTCGGCATCGAAGAGCCGCTCAACGCCAGCACCGCTAGCCGCCATTACGACACCATCGCGGCGCTTTTGCAGCGCGACGATTATCGCCCACGCGCGCTGTTCGAGCGCTTCAACATCGAGGTCATCGCGACGACCGAGGGCGCGCTCGACGATCTCCAATGGCACAAGACGATCCGCGACAGCGGCTGGCAGGGCCGCGTCATCACTGCCTACAGGCCGGATGCTGTCGTCGATCCCGACTTCGAAGGATTTTCTGCCAATCTCGATCGTCTGGGCGAGATCACCGGCTGCGACACCGGCACATGGGCCGGCTATCTCGACGCGCATCGCAATCGCCGCGCTTTCTTCAAAAGCTTCGGCGCAACCTCATCGGACCACGGCCATCCGACGGCCGAGACCGCCAATCTTTCCGATGCGGCGGCGGAAGAGCTGTTCAACCGCATCCGCCGCGGCTCGGACGACGAGCGCGAGCGCAAGCTGTTTCGCGCCCAGATGCTGACCGAGATGGCCAAGATGAGCCGCGACGACGGGCTGGTCATGCAGATCCATCCCGGCTCATGGCGCAACCATTCGCCCGGAATTCTTCAGAGATTCGGCCGCGACAAAGGCTTCGATATTCCGACCCGCACCGACTATGCCGCGGCGCTCAAACCCTTGCTCGACTGCGTCGGGCTGGAGCGCGACCTCTCCATCATCCTGTTCACGCTCGACGAGACCAGCTACGCGCGTGAACTGGCGCCGCTTGCCGGCGTCTATCCGGCGCTGAAGCTCGGGCCTGCCTGGTGGTTCCATGACAGCCCGGAAGGCATGCGCCGGTTCCGCGAGATGACCACCGAGACCGCCGGCTTCTACAACACTGTCGGTTTCAACGACGACACCCGCGCCTTTCCATCCATACCCGCCCGCCACGATGTGGCGCGCCGGGTTGACTGCGCCTTTCTCGCCCGTCTCGTCGCCGAGCACCGGCTGCGTGAGGACGAGGCGCATGAGCTGGCGCGGGAGCTTGCCTACACGCTTGCCAAGAAGGCGTACCGGCTGTGAGCCGGGCGCGTGGAATTTTAAAAGGGAGGAAGACAGTCATGTTGCATTTTTCAAAACTGGTGGCAGCCACATTCGCCTTCGGCTCGCTGATGATCGGCGTTGCCGGCGCCCAGACCGTACTGCGCTCGGCCGACACCCATCCGGACGGGTATCCGACTGTCGAGGCGGTCAAATATCTCGGCGAGCTCATCAAGGAGCGCACCGCCGGCCGCTATTCGGTCGAGGTCTATCATTCGGCGCAGCTCGGCGAGGAAAAGGACACGATCGAGCAGACGCAGACCGGTGTCATCGATCTGAACCGCGTCTCGATGGGTCCGTTCAACGGCATCGTGCCGGAAACCGCGGTGCCGTCGCTGCCCTACATGTTCCGTTCGGTCGAGCACATGCGCCATGTCATGGACGGGCCGATCGGCGACGAGATCCTCAAGGCCTTCGAGACGCATGATCTGGTCGGCCTTGCCTTCTACGATTCCGGCGCCCGTTCTTTCTACAACACCAAGAAGGACATCACCTCGATCGCCGATCTGAAAGGCATGAAGTTCCGCGTCATCCAGTCCGACGTGTTCGTCGACATGGTCAACGCGCTTGGCGCAAATGCCACGCCGATGGCCTATGGCGAGGTTTATTCGGCGCTCGAAACCGGCGTCATCGACGGCGCCGAGAACAACTGGCCCAGCTTCGAATCCGCCAAGCACTACGAAGTCGCCAAGCACTATACCGTCGACCAGCACCAGATCGTGCCGGAAGTGCTGGTGATGTCGAAATCGAGCTGGGACAGATTGACGCCGGAAGACCAGGCGATCGTCAAGCAGGCGGCCAAGGATAGCGTCGTCAAGATGCGCGAATTGTGGGACGCGCAGGAGAAGAAGTCGCGAGAGATCGTCGAGAAGGCCGGCGTCAAGGTCAGCGAGATCGACAAGCAGCCGCTGATCGATGCGATGAAGCCGGTCTACGACAAGTATCTGAAGACGCCGGAGCTCAAGGACCTCGCGACGCGCATCCAGGCGACCAAGTGATTTTCTGGCGGGGCGGCATGGCGCCGCCCCGCCAATCGCTTTTAGGGGACGGAAAGACCGGGAGGATCGGATGACTGCGGGAACGGCCAGGAGCGGAGCGCCACCGCGCTTCAGCGCGGTGCTTTCGAAGATTTGCGACGGTGCGCTCTATCTCGCGGGCATCGGGATGGTCGCCATGACCGCGCTTGTTGCCTACCAGGTGTTTTCCCGCTTCGTGCTCAACGCGTCACCGAGCTGGACCGAAGTCACCGCCATCATGCTGATGAACTGGTTCATCTTCCTGGGCGCTGCCGTCGGCGTGCGCGAGAATTACCATATGGGCTTCGACGTGCTGCTCTATATCCTGCCCAAGGGCAGCAAATGGGCGCTGCGCACCCTGTCCGACCTGATCGCGTTTGGCTTCGGCTTCGGCATGGTCTGGTACGGCTGCAAGCTGGTCGGGCTGACCTGGCACACTGTCATCCCGGCGCTCGAACTTCCCGGCGGTTTCGACTATCTGCCGCTGGTTGCCGGCGGCTTTCTGATCTGCCTGTTCGCGGCCGAACGCATCGCGCTGCGCTGGTCCGGCGCCGACATCGACAAGGATATCAATCTCGAAGAAGTGCCGGAAATGCCGGCCGTGCAGGAGGCCTAGATGGAACTCTGGATCCTGTTTGGCGTCTTCACGCTTTTGATGTTTGCCGGCACGCCGATCGCCTTTTGCCTGGGTGCGGCGTCCTTCGCCACCGTGCTTTATCTCGGCCTGCCGCCCCTGGTGGTGTTCCAGCAATTGAAGTCGGGCATGTCGGCGTTCTCGCTGATGGCGATCCCGTTCTTCATCTTTGCCGGCGACCTGATGGTGCGCGGCGGCATCGCGCAGCGCATCGTTTCCTTTGCCGGCTCGCTGGTCGGTCATGTCCGCGGTGGGCTCGGTCAGGTCAACATCATCGCCGCGACGTTGTTCGGCGGCATTTCCGGCTCGGCTGTGGCGGAAGCCGCTGCCGTCGGCGGGCTGATGATCCCGCAGATGAAAGCGCGCGGCTACGGCGCCGACTATGCCGTCAACGTCACCTCGATGGCGGCGCTGATCGCGCTGCTTCTGCCGCCGTCGCAGAACATGATCATCTATTCGATCGCCGGCGGCGGCAAGATTTCGATCGCCGACCTGTTCACCGCCGGTATCCTGCCTGGTCTGCTGTTCGCCGCTTCGCTGATGGTCACCGCCTATTTCGTCGCCCGCAGCCGCGGCTACCCGGTCGAGGCTTTTCCCGGCTTCTCGCGTGTCGGCCAGCTGGCGGTCATCGCCATCCCCGGACTTCTGCTCATCGGGATCATCTTCGGCGGCGTTCGCTCGGGCATTTTCACGGCGACGGAAAGCTCCTGCATCGCCATCATCTACGCTTTGCTGGTCACCGTCTTCGTCTACCGGTCGATGGCCTGGGGCGATTTCGTCCATGCCACAAAGGGCGCGGTGCGCACGACCTCAATGGTGCTGCTGATCATCGGCACGGCGGCCTCGTTCAGCTGGCTGATGGCCTATCTCAAAGTGCCGGTGCTGCTGATCGCAGGCATGAACGCCATCTCCACCGATCCGCTGGTGGTGCTGCTTCTGCTCAACGTCCTGATGCTGCTGCTCGGCACCTTCATGGACATGGGGCCGATGATCATCATCTGCACGCCGATCTTCCTGCCGCTGGTCACCCATTACGGCGTCGACCCCGTGCATTTCGGCGTCATCACCATCCTCAATCTCGGCATTGGCCTCAACACGCCACCGGTCGGCACGGTGCAGTTCGTCGCCTGTGCCGTCGGCAAGATTACGGTCTGGGAAGCGATGCGCTCGATCTGGCCGTTCTATGGCGCGGGCATCGTGGTTCTGGGGCTGGTGACCTATATTCCGGCGATTTCGCTCTGGTTGCCGAGCGTGTTCAAATAGGCGTCTTCAAACAGGGGTGCGATATGGCATCGGATAGCGCTGTCGATCTCAGGGTCGAGAGAAAACCCAAACTGTCGGAGACCGTCGTTGCGGCGATCCGCAAGCAATTGCAGGCGAGCGAGATCCTGCCCGGCCACAAATTGCCGACCGAGGGCCAGCTGACCGAGACCTTCGGCGTCAGCCGCACCGTCATCCGCGAAGCGCTGGCCAAGCTCGCCGCCGACGGGCTGGTCGAGGCGCGCCAGGGCGCCGGCGTGTTCGTCACCGAGCACATCTCAACGATGTTCGGCGCGCTCGCCGCCGATATGGGCAGCAAGGATTCCATCGCGCTCAATGTGCTCGAAGTGCGCCTGGCCGTCGAAATCGAATCGGCCGGGCTCGCCGCCATTCGCCGCAACGCCGCGCAGGAAGCGGCGATCCAGGAAGCCTTCTTCGAGTTCGAACGGCTGCTTCTCAACAGCGAGCCGACCGGTCCGGCCGATCTCGCCTTCCACCGGGCAATCGCCAGCGCCACCAACAACCCGTTCTATGTCGAGATGCTCGATGTGCTCGGACGCCGCGCCATTCCTTGCGACGTGACCTCGCCCTGGTCGACCGAACTGGTGCAATCCGACAGCTATCAGCGAGGGCTGCAACGCGAGCATCTGGTGATCCTGAATGCGATCACCTCAGGCGACGCCGAAGCCGCGCGCGAGGCGATGCGCGCTCATCTCACCGCCAGCCAAGAGCGCTACCGCGAGCGGCTGCACGCCCGCCAGGTCTACTACGCCGACTCGGTCAAGGCGTCGGCAACCAAATAGCCATTCATTCAGCTGGAGCAGCAATGACTCAAAGTCACCCGCATACCGATTTCACCTCGCGTTTCGCCATCGACCCGGTCGCCGCTGCTTCCATGGGCACCGACGAACTGCGTCACAATTTCCATATTGACGACCTGTTCCAGCCGGGACGCATCAGCCTGACCTACACCCATTATGACCGCATGATCGTTGGCGGCGCCGTGCCGGAAGGGACAGCGCTGCCGCTGGAGGCGATCAAGCCGACGGGAACCAAGAATTTTCTCGACCGCCGCGAGCTGATCATCGTCAATATCGGCGGCGCCGGCTCGGTGACGGCAAATGGCGAGACCCACCAGTTGCAGGCGCGTGACATGCTCTATCTCGGCATGGGCAGCACCGACGTGTCGTTCGCGTCGGCCGACGCGGGCGCACCGGCCAAATTCTACCTGCTCAGCGCGCCGGCGCATCATACCCATCCGAGCCGGCTGATCCGCATTGGCGACGCCAAGCGCCTCGATCTCGGCAGCAAGGAAACCTGCAACGAGCGCTCGATCTTCCAGTTCATTCATGCTGATGGCGTCAAGACCTGCCAGCTGGTGGTCGGCATGACGCAGCTGGCGCCGGGCTCGGTGTGGAACACCATCCCTTGCCATGTGCATGACCGGCGCATGGAGGCCTATCTCTATTTCGACCTGCCGGAGACGGCGCGCGTCTTCCATTTCATGGGCGAGCCGGACGAAACCCGCCACATCGTCATCGCCAACGAGGAGGCAGTGCTGTCGCCGGGTTGGTCTATCCATTCCGGGGTCGGCACCTCGAACTACGCCTTCGTCTGGGCGATGGCCGGCGACAACGTCGACTACACCGATGTCGACCCGGTGCCGCTGGGCGAACTGCGTTGAGCGGCCCTTCCTCCTTCAGCCTGGCCGGCAAGCGTATCCTGGTCACCGGCGCGAACACCGGCATCGGCCAAGGCATCGCCGTCTCGATCGCGCGCGCCGGCGGCATCGTCATCGGTGTCGGCCGCTCTGTGATGGACGACACGGAAAGGCAAGTCGCGGAAGCCGGCGGCCAGTTCGAGACTGTGCGGTGCGATCTCGCCGATCATGTTGCCGCCAAGGCCATGCTCGACCAGGTGTGGGAGAAGACCGGCCCGATCGACGGCCTGGTCAACAATGCCGGCATCATCCGCCGCGCCGATGCGGTCGATTTCTCCGAGGCCGATTGGGACGACGTCATCGACGTCAATCTGAAGACGCTGTTCTTCCTCAGCCAGGGTTTTGCCAGGCGCGTGATGGCCGATTCCGGGCAGCGCGGCAAGATCGTCAACATCGCCTCGGTGCTGAGTTTCCAGGGCGGTATTCGTGTCGTGTCCTACACCGCGTCGAAACATGGCGCGCTCGGCATAACCCGGCTGCTGGCCTGCGAATGGGCGGCAAAAGGCATCAATGTCAATGCCATTGCGCCCGGCTATATTGAAACCAACAACACCGAGGCGTTGCGCGCCGATCCCGACCGCAGCGCCGCTATATTGGCGCGCATCCCGGCCGGGCGCTGGGGCGGACCGGAAGACATAGGCGACGCCGCTGTCTTCCTGCTGGCCCCCGCATCCGACTATATGCACGGCGCCGTGATCCCGGTGGATGGCGGCTGGCTGGCGCGATGAGGAAACAGTCATGATCGAGCATAAGATTTTTGCCCAACCCGGCGAGAGCGCGTGGACGCCGACGCCGGACGGCAACAGGCGGCGCGTTCTCCTGCATACGGATGAGCTGATGATGGTCGAGTTCGGCTTCGACAAGGGCGGCGTCGGCGCACTGCATTCGCACCCGCATGTCCAGGCCAGCTATGTCGCCGAAGGTCGCTTCGAGGTGATTATCGACGGCCGCACCGCGACCATCGAGACCGGCGGCAGCTTCATCGTGCCGTCCAATCTGGTGCACGGCGTCAAGGCGCTGGAGGCCGGGCGCCTGGTCGACAGCTTTACCCCGCACCGCGCCGATTTCCTGGCCTGAACCTTTTTCGGCAATTCCAGAAACAGGAAACCCGCGCCTCCTGGGGAGGCGCGGGCTGTTGCCTGTGCGCTCGTGGCGCAGCGGTACTCGAAACATCGCCGCAGGGTTGGACGGTGCCGCAACATGGTGAAGATAGGTTTAACGATGCCAACCAGGTCGATCGCCGGTGGGGTGTTGCTGCTGCTTGTTGTGGTCACGCAGGGGCTGCGCTAATCGTTCTGTCCACGCCGCTGCTTCGGGCGGCCGATCGAAAACATCAGTGATGCAGATATCGACGACAAGCGTGCCGACGCACGATCCCAAACGGCGCGTCCTCAAGGACGTGTTCGGCTTCGACGATTTCCGTCCCGGACAGGCCGCGGTGATGGAGGCGCTGCTTGGCGGCCGCCATGTGCTGGCCGTCATGCCAACGGGTGCCGGCAAATCGCTGTGCTACCAGGTTCCGGCGCTGGTCAAGGGTGGGCTGACCATTGTCGTTTCGCCGCTGGTGGCGCTGATGCAGGATCAGGTCGCGGCACTGCGCCTCGCCGGCGTCGCCGCCGATACCATCAATTCCTCGATCGACCGTGATGCCAATGTCGCGGCATGGCGCCGCGTCGCGTCGGGCCAGACGCGGCTGCTCTACCTCGCGCCGGAACGGCTGATGACCGAGCGGATGCTGGATGCGCTTGCCAGGCTCGATGTCAGCCTGATCGCCATCGACGAGGCGCATTGCATTTCGCAGTGGGGGCCGGCGTTCCGGCGCGAATATGAAGACCTGTCGCAGCTGCGTGGCATCTTTCCCGACGTGCCGATCATTGCGGTGACGGCGACGGCGGACGAGACGACGCGGGCAGACATCGAGAGACGGCTGTTTGGCGGGCGTGTCGAAACGCAGGTGCTTGGCTTCGACCGGCCCAACATCAAGCTTGCCATCGAGCCCAAGCAGGACAGCAAGCGGCAGTTGCTCAATTTCATCGGGCGCCATCAGGGACGCAGCGGCATCGTCTATTGCCTGTCGCGCAAGAAGACCGAAGAGATGGCGGCATTCCTCGAAAAGAACGGCGTGACCGCGCTCGCCTATCACGCCGGGATGAGCAAGGAGGCGCGTGATGCCAACCAGAACGCCTTCATGACGCTGTCGGGCATCGTCATGGTGGCGACCATCGCCTTCGGCATGGGGATCGACAAGCCTGATATCGCCTATGTCTTCCACACCGACCTGCCGGGCAGCCTCGAAGCCTATTACCAGGAAATCGGCCGCGCCGGTCGCGACGGCCGGGCGGCGGAGGCGCATATGCTTTACGGCCTTGGCGACATCCGCATGCGCCGCATGTTCATCGACGACGAGGACGCCGCTGTCGAACACAAGCGCCGCTCGCATGGCCGGCTCGATACGCTGATCGGCTATTGCGAGACGGCCGAGTGCCGCCGCCAGGTGCTGCTCGGTTATTTCGGTGAAGAGGCGGTCCCCTGCGGCAATTGCGACAATTGCCTGGAACAGGCGCCGCGCGCCGACGGCACCGCCGAGGCGCGCCTCATCCTGGCGGCGGTGGCGCAGAGCGGCGAGCGCTTCGGCGCCGGCCATGTCATCGACATCCTGATCGGCCACGAGACTGAAAAGATCGCGGCAAGGGGGCATCACAGGCTGGCAGCCTTCGGCAATGGCGCCGCGCACAAGAAGGATTTTTGGCAATCTATGATTCGCCAGCTGGTCGCGAACGGTTTCCTGATGCCGGACCCGGCCGGCCATGGCGGGTTGGCCATCGCGGACAAGGGCCACGCACTCGGCCGGGGCGAGGTGCCGTTCCAGTATCGGGTCGAGATGCGCACGCGCGCCGCGCGCCGCGCGGCTCGTGCCGGGCAGAGCCCTCAGAGCGAAAATGTAGATGCGTCGCTGCTCGCGACGCTGAAGACGCTGCGGCTGCGTCTGGCCAAGGAACGCCAGGTGCCGGCCTATGTGGTGTTTTCGGATCGTACACTGATCGACATGGCCGAGCGTCGTCCGCAAGACCTCGACGATTTCGCCGGGGTCAACGGCGTAGGTGCGGCCAAGCTCAAGGAGTTCGGCAAGGCTTTTCTGAGCGCCATTGCCGCGCACTTTTCCGAGGCGTCAGGCTGAGAGGCTTTTGCTGGACCAAAGCCCGATCCGGCATCAGTACGCCTTCAACTTGCCCGCCCGCTTATTCATTTTGGCGCTACCCTGCCGTAGGGGAATGGCCTTCCAAATTGTATGGAACCGTGACGACAACACACATTCCTGAATCTATGCGGTCGATTCTTCGGATGTAGCCGTGACTATGGAAACCCGCTGTTGCGCGCGTATGGTGGTTTTCTCGGCCTTGGAGACGCTACGTCGGCAGCCGCTATCCGCTGACCCGAATGGTATGATTCAGACCATCTTTGTTGTTGAAAACCCGCTTTCGACGGGAGTATAAAACTCGAGGTTACCATTGCTTTTCGTATAGAGGCTGTGGTGGAAACGTGGGTCCAATCCGCAAAGCATTGCCTTGCGTGGAAGTGATCGAAGCCGGCGGCGGATGGTCCGTTCCTGTGGCCAAGGAAGACCAGGAAATTACCCGATCATTCGTGATTGAACCGTTTGCGCTGTCCTATGCTGAGGGCCAGCGGATACGCCTGCATCTCGACAAGTTCGTTCGTCTGTAGAGAGGCTAAGCCCGATGAAAGACCGGTGGGAACCTGACCACCAGTTCATTGAAAGCGCCCGCCGTAGCCAGCTCCGAGCGGAGAGCCAACTGGACTCCCTGCAATCGACCATCGCCGAAACGCGACGCGTCCTAGAGGCTTCACGGAAGTTCTTGGAAAAGATTGCCGAGCGGGAACACCATACCCAGCCATAGGGAATGGCCGGTGCAGGTTGGGCATGCTTGTGGGGCTTCACCGCACCGGCCACTGCGGGAAGATATGAGGCCCCCCGCGCCGCCTAAGATATAGGCATATTAGCAATCGCGCAATTAACCCTATTGCGCTACCCAGCCGTAGAGGCAAGGAAATCGGAGAAGTTGGTGCCGGTTAACCGCCAGCACGCGAGCAAGTCATTCTGAAAGCATGAAAAACGCGATTTTGCTCGTGCCAATTGAGCGTCTGAAATCTAGTTCCTGCTGCCGATTATCCCTAAGTTAACTGGAATACTTATATCCCCGAAGGGTTGCGAATCAGTCGATTGTCAAGCGCATGCCATGGAGCAAGCAAGGGATCGATTTGAGCAGAAGGGCCGCAGCGGTCGAAGCGCGCTGGGAAATCCGAGCGGCTTCGGCAATTGTCCGCTCTGGCTCGCCCGCTACAACTCGACTCGCGCAGTGTGGACGGAATCACCGGCCATGTGGACGAGAACAATCTGGCGATGTCGTTCACCGAGTTTCGTTCGCGCTACAGCCTCTAAGGGCAAGGTAATCAAGGCGCTCGGATCGCCGCCTCAGGCGGCTTCGCGTTCGGCCTGCGCAGTCAGGTCCGGCTCCCGGCGGCTGTACTGCCGCGGCGAACAGCCCATGACGCGCTTGAATGCCGTGCTGAAGGCGCTTTCGGATTCGTAGCCGAGCGCCAGCGCGATGACGGAAACCGGATCGCCGGAATGCATCAGCCTGTCGCCGGCCAGCATCATGCGCCAGCGCGTCAGATAATCCAGGGGTGAGGCCCCGACCGTCTGCTTGAATCTGAGCGCAAAAGTCGATCGCGACATGCCGGCGCGCTCCGCCAGTTGCTGCAATGTCCAGCCATGCGCCGGGTCCTCGTGCATGGCGCCGATCGCCGCGCCGATCTGCCTGTCGGTCAGTGCGAACAGCCAGCCGACATTGCCTTGCGCGGTCATATGCAGGCGCAAGGCCTCGATCAGGATCATGTGGGCGAGGTGCTCGACGATGAGAAAGCCGCCGGGACGCCGCTGGCGCAATTCCTGCATCATCCGCTCCACCGGCCAGCGAAGCGCCGAATGGTCGCTCTCGCCGCGGATGTGGACGATGGGCGGCAGCATCCGCAAGAGGATGCCGGCATGGTCGCCGGACAGCGTGAAGCGACTGCTGACCAGGAGGAAATCGCCGCCGCCATTATGGACGGTGATGCCGCCGGTCCGCGCCGGTGAAAAGATCGTTCGCGCATCGACCGTCGGCAGGCCGAGATCGCTGGCAAGGCGGAAAGGCCGGCCGCGCGGCAACAGGAAGCAGTCGCCCACGTCCAGCCGCACCGCGTCAGGGACGCCCTCGACCGACAGCCAGCATCGGCCGGACACCACGGCGCCGCATTTGATGGCGGCCTGCTGGTCAGGAAACTGGATCGCCCAGTCGCCACCGGTTTCCAGCCCAGCCGACAGGTAATTGCGCGGCTTTAGTAGCGACAGCACGTCTGACAGCGGATCCATGAGCGTTCTCGGACGATTGCGAAGATATCTCGGATTCTACAGTATAGATCGTATGATCTCAAACTTCTATCTCCTTCGCAACGGGCTGCCTGTACGGCCTCGACAAAAACCAAGGAGAAATCATCATGCGTGTGTTCGTTACCGGGGCTACCGGTTTTGTCGGTTCGGCTGTTGTGCGGGAATTGCTCGGGGCGGGCCATCAGGTGCTTGGCCTCGCGCGGTCGGAAGCAGGTGCGGAGTCGATCATGGCCGCGGGTGCCGAGGCGCATCGCGGCGATATCGAGGATTTCGACAGCCTGCGCAGCGGCGCTGCCCAATCGGATGGCGTCATCCACACGGCCTTCAACCACGACTTTTCGAGATTCGCCGCCAGTTGCGCAGTTGACCAGCGCGCCATCGAAACGCTCGGCGCGGCGCTCGAGGGTTCCGAGCGGCCGCTGCTTGTCACCTCCGGCCTCGCCGGTTTTGCGCAGGGAAGGCCGGCAACCGAAGACGACAAACCCGCGCCTCCATCGGCCGCCATGCCGCGCGCTTCGGAAGCAACGGCCGTGGCGCTCGCAGCGCGCGGGGTGCGCGCATCGACGGTGCGGCTGGCGCCGACCGTCTATGGCGAGGGCGATCACGGTTTCGTGCCGATGCTGATTGCCATTGCGCGTGAAAAGGGCGTCTCGGCCTATGTCGGCGACGGCGCAAATTGCTGGGCGGCGGTGCACCGGTTCGACGCCGCCACCCTGTACAGGCTGGCGGTGGAGAAGGGGACGGGCGGCGTCAGCTATCATGCGGTTGCCGAACAGGGCGTGGCGAGCAAAGAGATCGCCGAGATCATCGGCCGCCGGCTCGGCCTGCCGGTCGTTTCCATAGGCCCCGAGGACGCGGCTGCGCATTTCGGCTTTCTCGGGCATTTCATCGGCAGGGACTTGTCGGCGTCAAGTGAGCAGACCCGCACTGCGCTGGGATGGCAGCCGACCGGGCCGGGGCTCATCGCCGATCTCGATCGTGCCCGCTATTTCGAGGCCTGATCAGGCCGGCCAGTCGCGTTGCATTGCACGACCGACAGCCTGGCGATCAGCGGCAGTGCCAGCAACACGGCCAGACGCAGCCCGCCGAGCGGGCAGCACCGTCGTGCTGCTGGAACCGCCGCCACATCTGTATGGCGGCAAGCAGAACGAACACGGCGTAGGCCGCCCGCAGCCCGGACGACCTGCTCGCCCGTCGCCGGAAAGCCGGCGAAGGCATGGCCTCGTCATGGCAGACCTACCTTGTTACGGGGATGCGCGCGCGATTCCCGCGCCTAGTTAGAGATCGCCCTTCCTCACCTTGCCGTAAACGATATTCCGGTTCGAGCCATAGTAGACTTTCGCGTCGAAAGGACTCCCGCCGAGCGCGGCATTGATGATGTCCCACATATCGTCGGCCGAACGTAGGATGAGCGGCCAATCCATGAAAGTCTCCATGTAACCATCCGTCGTTATCTCGTCGCTGAAATTGGCAAACAGGAATTCGCCACCGGGCTTGACGAGTTCCATGGCTCTTTGAAGCAGGCGGACGCCGATGGCACGGGGCAGGTAATCGTAAAGCCCCGATGCGTAGACGAGATCGAATGTGCCAAGGGCGTAGGCGCGGCGCAGGATGCCGCGTACGGAACCCTGGACTGCCTCGACTGCCGTGCCGGCAAAGTCGTGGTTCACCGTGGCTACGCTGACGGGGTCCTGATCCAGGCCGATCCAACGTTGCAGTTTATGCCTGGCCAACGCGTCGGAGCGTTCGGCTTCCCTGAGGTGGCCGCATGCAATCGCCAGCACCTCAGCCTTTTCCACACTGCTGGCTGTCTCGTCCACGGTCCTGGCCAGAATATCCCGCCGCTCGCGCCCCGCCACCGAACTGGCAGCTTCACTGGTGTACGCATAGATTTGCCGACCAAGTAAGGTCGACGAGGCCACGATCTCGTCGGCGATCGGATGCTTGTAGTAAATATCCAGCAGGCCTGCATCGCCCGAATACCCGCGCGGTTTTTCGACCGACCACCGCGTGAACGGGTCCTGGAGCAAATATTCCGCAACCCGATGCTGCTGAGCCAAAGGAACGAGTTTCTGCCAAACCGCGGGAGCAACCTGCCGGCGGAGCTTGTGGAGTCGCCCCGCCAAACGATGGACAATGGGGGCGGCCGGTTTGTGTCGCGCAAAGGCTTGATGAGCAAGGTCCAGTATCAGGGCGAGCTGGGCCGTGCTGTCCCTCAACTCGTCGGAGTCAGCTGCCTCTTCGGAGGTCGCAACATGTTTCTTCATCAGCCTGGTGGTGACCAGGCTGTATTGGTCGAGCTGCAGTTTTGGCTTGATAGGCATGCCGTTTACTCTCCGGTTACCGCCCCGGTCCCCGGCCAGCAGCATAGGTGCGCCGCCAACCAATGCTAACAATTTTAATAAAATTTTAATAAAATTTTAGTCGATGGAGCGGCCATCAATTCTGCAAAACTGGCTAAATCCGAACCACCCGTTTACCCTCGGTTAGCGACATCTGACTTTTCCTGCGGACAGGGGCGTCTTCATTCCCCGACCGCAGGCGACGTCGGCTGTTGCATTCGCTACTGCAGATCGCGGAGGAGCGTTGCGATGCAACTGAGCGAGGACGTTGCCCACAAGGTGGCGGCAGCGATTGGACGTCCGCGGTGGCATTCCGCCGATCCGGAACTGCTGGCACTGTTCCTGCAGAAGGATGCCGATGAGAATCGCAGTCTTGTGCGATGGGGTATTGCGGCTGCTGTATTCAGCTATGTGGCCTATGGCCTTTTCGATTGGTTTCTTTTTCCGGATATCGCCGGCCGGCTTGTTTTGACGCGCGTTACGCTAGGGATCACTTCCCTGGCGCTTGTCGAATTTGTCGCCCGACGGGGCTTTGCCCTTGCCACCTTGCACCTTGTAGCAGCGCTGGCGATTGTATCCGGTGCCCTTGGGTGGCTCGTCTCCGCTGTTGGAACAGAGCATCAGGATGCCCTCTCCCATTTCATGGTTTTTGGCACCGTGTTCATCCTGGGTGCGAATCTGTTCTTCAACTTCCGTTTTTGGCTTTCAGCCCTTGCCTCCGCGACGGTCGCCGCAAGCTTTGTGTACGCCGCGATGTTCTCCCTTCAGGCCGACATCGCCGGTCGGGCCGTGTTGTCGGCCTATTTCGTGAACTGCCTCGTCTTGTCGCTTTATCTTTCGTGGCGGCTGAGCCTGGAGCGTTACCAGACCTTCCTGCACGCGCTTCGGGCACAATTCCAGGAGCAGGCTGCTATCAAGAAGGGGCAAAAGCTAACCGAAATCGCCGACACCGATCCGCTCACGGGAATGAAGAACCGCAGGGCGATCATTCGAGAATTCTCGGAGCTGCGCGAAGACTGGGCCGCGGACGACGACGAGATAGGGCTCATTCTGATCGACGTCGACTACTTCAAAAGGTTCAATGACGGACTTGGTCATCAGGCCGGCGACGATTGCCTGATCAAACTCGCCCATGTCCTTTCCGAGATGGCGGCTGCCAACAACGCCATCGCGGCCCGCTATGGCGGAGAAGAATTCGTCATTCTCTGCAAGGTCACCGGGCGGGCTCACCTTCATGAGATAACGAAGAAATTCTGTCGCGCTGTAGAGGATTTGGATATCTACCACCCTGATCGGGGCGACAAGCTCAACATCGTAACGATCAGTGCCGGGGCGTCGTTGACGCGCGCCGATCAGAGCATAGAGCTTAGAATCCTGCTGCAGGAAGCTGACCGCGCGCTCTACGCGTCCAAGTTTGCCGGTCGGGCTACGTTCACGATTTACGACCCGCACGCCACCAGCCAGGATCGCTCCGGCGAAAATCTTTCAGAACTGCTGAAGGCGGCAGTTTCCAACCAGCTCGTTTCTGTCGCTTACCAGCCAATTCGCGAGCTGGCGTCGGGCCGCGTGCTGGGGCACGAGAGTCTGATGCGTGTATGCGACTTCGACGGCACCATGATCAGTCCGTCCGTATTCATACCCGTTGCCGAGCAGACCGGAGCGATCGTGGAACTGGGTACATGGCTGATCGACCGAGCCTGCGGTGACATGGCGGAATACGGATTGGGCTCGGTCGTGACGGTGAACGTATCCGTTCTTCAGCTCAAGGCTCCCAACTTTTCACTCCGGATCACCGAAATCCTTGGCAGGCACGGCCTTGCGCCCCAGAAACTGGCCATCGAAATCACCGAAGGCAGTGACATCTTTCTGGAGGCGCAAGCGGTAAGAAACGTGGAGCGGTTGCGAAAACTCGGCGTTCAGATCTGGCTGGACGACTTCGGAACGGGATTTGCCGGCTTGACATGGCTCCGCCGCTTCAAATTCGACGTGGTCAAGATTGATCGCAGCTTCCTCCACGATTGCCAGACGTCTCGTGGCTTGAGCCTGTTGCGGGACATGGTCGGGCTGCTTCGCAATCTCGGCCATGTCGTGCTCGCCGAGGGCGTCGAAACGGAGGAGCAGTACATATTGCTGCAGCGCCTGGGGGTAAATTTGATGCAGGGCTTCCTCACCGGGCATCCAGTCCCGATCGAAGAGGTAAACCAAATGAGGCAAGGCCTTGTTGCCTAGCGGCAGCCCCTTCGCTGAAGCTTCGGAGGGCATCCTGCTTCGTTCCGGTCCCCCTACGCTACTTCGTAGCTTCGGGCGACACTCCTATGCCCAGATGCGGTTCCGGGTGGCCTGCCACCCGAAGCCCGCAGGGCGTAGGGTGGCGGAGAGGGAGGGATTCGAACCCCCGATGGGCTTGCACCCATGCCGCATTTCGAGTGCGGTGCATTCGACCACTCTGCCACCTCTCCGCGGTCATGGTCGGCCGTTGCCGGCGCGGCGCACTAGATAACGGCTGGGCGGGCAGGTTACAAGGCCAAATCCGCGGGGGAATTCAGCTTCCTGTGCGGGCTCTGTCTGGAGGGCTGCGTTGCGGCCACGTCGGCAGATGGGGCCAACCGGTCCTCGACCGGAGAGATCGGGGGCGGCAAGGAGGCGGCGTGTCCAAGGATTCCGCCCGTTTGCCTTGACTCGTACCGAACCTTCGGTTAGGGGAAGCGCGCAATCGGCGTGGAGGGTTCTTCCACGCCGCTTGTTTTTCGAACCCGCAGACTGACAAAAAGACGGCCGAACCGCGTGACGCGGCTCATCGAGGCCGACCGAACAGCGAAAGGCAAAAAATGTTCGCAGTCATTAAAACGGGCGGTAAGCAGTATCGCGTTGCCGCCAACGATCTCCTGAAGATCGAGAAGCTCGAAGCTAATGTCGGCGATATCGTCGAAATCGGCAGCGTCCTCGCCCATGGCGAAGGCGAAAATGTCACCTTCGGCGCCCCGTTCGTCGATGGCGCTCTGGTCACGGCCGAAGTCGTCGAGCAGGGCAAGAACCGCACCGTCATCGCTTTCAAGAAGCGCCGCCGGCAGAATTCGCGCCGCAAGATCGGCCACCGCCAGCTTCTGACCACCGTGCGGATCGCCGAGATCCTGCTGGGTGGCGCCAAGCCTTCCAAGAAGGCCTCAGCCAAGGTGGAAGCCAAGGAAGTCAAGGCTGACGTAGCGCCCGAGGCGAAGGCCGAGGCCGCGCCGAAGGAAGCCAAGGCGAAGAACGAAGCCAAAGCCGAGGCTGCTCCGAAGGATGAAGCCAAGACGGAGACCGCCGTCGCCGCGCCGCTGTTCAAGGCGCCGAAGGGCGAGCCGGACGATTTGGCCGTGATCAAGGGCATCGGCCCGGTTGCCGCCGGCCAGCTGCACGAGCAGGGCATCACCACCTTCGCCCAGCTTGCCAAGCTGTCGGACAAGGACGTGGCCAAGATCGACGCGCACATGCCCTTCAGCACCGACCAGATCAACGACTGGCGCGAGCAGGCCAAGGAACTGGCGAAGAAGTAAAACGAACCGGCGACAAGGTCGCCGGATCGGACTTGAAACGGAACGCGAACGCGTTCATAAGACCATTCAAGCGCCCCAGGGGCGCATCGGAGTTAGTTAGATGGCACACAAGAAAGCTGGCGGCTCGTCGCGCAACGGTCGCGACTCGCATTCCAAGCGTCTGGGCGTGAAGAAGTTCGGCGGCGAAGCCGTCATCCCGGGCAACATCATCATCCGTCAACGCGGCACCACCTGGCATCCCGGCGTCAATGTCGGCATGGGCACGGACCACACCCTTTTTGCGCTCGAGACCGGCGCAGTCACCTTCAACAAAAAAGCCAACGGCCGAACCTACGTATCGGTCAACCCGATTACCAAAGCCGCGGAGTAGCCGGTTCCGCACTATAAAACCGGCGCCCATCTCGGGAACCGGTGTCTGGCCAAACCAGTGAATGGAGCCAGGAAAAGGATCAGGGGAGATGGGTTTTCCATCTCCCCTTTTTTCTTGCCTGGAGGACGTCGAATGGTTGCCGAAGCGGAAGACACCGAAGACGAAAGTTACGCGATAGATTGCCCGGTGCTGGCCACGGAGCGGCTGGTGATGCGCGCCCCGTGTGAAGCCGACATCGCGCAACTGGTCGAGCTTGCCGACAACCGTCACGTCGCCGAGATGCTGGCCCGCATGCCGCACCCCTATGGCGAGGCCGAGGCACGCGCCTTCCTGGCCATGACCAGGTCGCGCCGGGCCGGCATCGCCTACGCCCTGACGCTCGCCGGCACCGACATTTTCGTCGGCTGCGCCGGCCTCAACATGACCGATCGCGGGCTGGAACTCGGCTACTGGATCGGCGAGCCCTATTGGAAGCGCGGCTATGCGACGGAGGCCGCGCATGCGTTGGTCGACCTCGCCTTCCAACGGACGTCGATCCAGGTGCTGCAGGCTTCGACGCGGGTGATCAATCCGGCCTCGCGCCGGGTCATCCACAAATGCGGCTTCCAGTATGCCGGCCAGGGCATGCTGAACTCGATCGTCGCCGGCCAGGTGCCGGTCGAGCGGTACCGGCTGGACAGAAAGACCTGGATCAGCCTGCGCAACTGGGTCCACTTCTGATGGTTTGTTCCGATCAAGCCGATGGCCGATTATAGCAACGATATCGAAGCGGTCACGATTGCGCCGATGACGCCGCGCGATGTCGAGAGTTTTAACCAGGCGCTCGACATCGTTGCGCGTGAGCGGAAGTACCTGTCTTCCTGGAAGCGCCGCCGCTCGATCAAACCCGAACATTCATAGTGGACCGCATCGGGAGAGGCGACCCAGGGTTCGTGGCGGTTGTTCGTGGCGAGGTTGTCGGTTGGTGCGATATCTCACGGCATGACCGGCAGATAGGCGGCACCCTTGGAATGGGAATTGTGCCGGACTATCGAGGACGTGGTCTGGGACTGCGGCTTATCAATGCCGCCTTGACGGAAGCACGCAACATCGGCTTCGTCCGCATCGAGCTTTCCGTGCATTCCGACAATGCCCGCGCCATCTCCCTCTACTACAAGGTCGGGTTTGTCACCGAGGGTGTGCAGCGTGACGCGGTCAAGATCGACGGCCGATACGTCGATGCGATCATGATGGCGATCGTCACCGCAAAAACGCCGGCAGATGAACAATCGCCGGTCAGCCCATCTCGACCCAAATCGGGAGATGGTCCGAGCCGACCGCTTCACGGTCGACCCACAGGCGCTTCAGCGATCCGGCGAGCGAGGCCGAGGTGAAGATGTAGTCGATGCGCTTGTGGCGGCTTGTGTCTTCGGGTCGCGTGGGATCGACCCAGGTGACGACGTCTGGTGTGTTCAGGCGCTGGGCGACGTCGACGGCGAGATCGGCGGTCAGCGGCATGCCGAATTCATGGTCCGGGCGGCCGACGAGTTCGACATATTCGGGCGAGCCGGGCAGCATGTTGAAGTCGCCCATGACTATGAAGGCTTCGGGATAGGGCAGGTCCGGCAGGCCGATCTCGGGAATGCCGGAGAGACCGCCGCCCTCGAAGGCATAGTTCAACAGGCGCTGGCGCAGGAACCGGATCTGGCTGGCGCGCTCAACCGGACTGCGATGGTCAAGATGCGTGGAATAGAAGCGGATGAAGCCGAGCGGGGTCTCGACCAGCGCCTCGAGTGCGCCGCGCTGGAAGTTCATCGCCTCAAGGCTGCGGCTGCGCGGCAAAAGCAGATTGCGCGACAGATGGATCGGCGTCTTCGACAGCACCATGTTGCCGAGCTGGAAAGTGGTGGTGATGGCGCGGCCGGCCTCCAGGCGCGAGCCGACATTGACCTCGAAATTGCTGCCGTAGGCGGCAAAATATTCGGGCAGCGCCTCGCCGATCTCGGCGACCATGTCGCGGTTGCCGTTCCTCGGATTGTTGCGGGTCACTTCCTGCAGCGCGATCACGTCGGCGCCGCGAACCGCCGCGGTGATGCGGCCGAGATCGTAGCGGCCATCCAGACCGATACCGTACTGGATGTTGTAGCTTACAACCTTCATTCCCGCGCCCCTCAAGCTCCGTCCGCGAACACTGCTACCGCGTCCCCGGCAAAAGGGCATCCGGCGCTTTAGTCGCAAAACGGCCTCGCCCTTGGCCGCGCCTTGGTTTAGAGCAAGGCGCAAGATCTAAAGCAAAGCCGCAAGGCCAACAGAAACTGCGTAGTCCAATGAAATTTCTCGATCAAGCCAAGGTTTATATCCGCTCCGGCGACGGTGGCGCCGGCTCTGTGTCGTTCCGGCGCGAAAAATTCATCGAGTTCGGCGGCCCGGATGGCGGCGACGGTGGCCGCGGCGGCGATGTCTGGCTGGAAGCGGTCAACGGTCTCAACACGCTGATCGACTATCGCTACCAGCAGCACTTCAAGGCCAAGACCGGTGTCCACGGTATGGGCCGCAACATGACCGGCGCCAAGGGCGCCGATGTGACGCTCAAGGTGCCGGCCGGAACCCAGGTGTTTGCCGAGGACAATGAGACGCTGATCTGCGACCTGACCGTGGTCGGCCAGCGCTTCCTGCTGGCCAAGGGCGGCAATGGCGGTTTCGGCAACCAGCATTTCAAAACCTCGACCAACCAGGCGCCTCGCCGCGCCAATCCGGGCCAGCCCGGCGAAGAGATGAATGTCTGGCTGCGGCTGAAGCTGATTGCCGACGCCGGCCTGGTCGGGCTGCCCAATGCAGGCAAGTCGACTTTTCTGGCAACCGTCACCGCGGCCAAGCCAAAGATCGCCGACTACCCCTTCACCACGCTGCATCCCGGCCTCGGCGTTGCCCGGATCGATGCGCGCGAATTCGTCATCGCCGACATTCCGGGCCTCATCGAGGGCGCGCATGAGGGTGTCGGCATCGGCGACCGCTTCCTCGGCCATGTCGAGCGCACGCGTGTGCTTTTGCATCTGGTTTCGGCGCAGGAGGAAAATCCGGGCAAAGCCTACAAGACCGTGCGCGCCGAGCTCGACGCCTATGGCAATGGGCTGATCGAGAAGGTCGAAATCGTCGCGCTCAGCCAGGTCGATATCCTAGACGCCGATGAGCGCAAGAAGAAGGTTGCGTCGCTCAAACGCGCTGCCGGCCGCGCGCCGATGCTGCTGTCGGCGGCCACCGGCGAGGGCGTCGAAGCGGTGCTGCGCGCGCTGATGGCGGTTGTCGGCGAAGCGCGCGACAGGGCTGCCGCTCCCGTCGAGACCCGCTGGGACCGATAGCGATGACGGCGCAGTCGCTGACAAAATACCGGCGCATCACGGTCAAGATCGGTTCGGCCTTGCTGGTCGACCGCACCAGCGGCCTGAAGCGCGACTGGCTTGCCTCGCTTGCCGAGGATATTGCGGTGCTCGCCAATGGCGGCGCCGAGATCCTGGTCGTATCGTCCGGCGCCATTGCGCTCGGCCGCACCATTCTCGGTCTCGGCAAACGGGCGCTGAAGCTGGAAGAAAGCCAGGCGGCTGCGGCCGTCGGCCAGATCGCGCTGGCCGGCGCGTGGTCGGATGCGCTGGGCAAGGGTTCGCTGAAATCGGGCCAGATCCTGCTGACGCTGGGCGACACCGAGGAGCGCCGACGCTATCTCAATGCGCGGGCGACGATCTCGACGCTGCTCAAGATGAAGGCGGTGCCGGTCATCAATGAGAACGACACGGTGGCGACTTCCGAAATCCGCTATGGCGACAATGACCGGCTGGCGGCACGCGTGGCGACCATGATGGGCGCCGACCTGCTGGTGCTGCTCTCCGACATTGACGGGCTCTATACGGCGCCGCCGGCGCGCGATCCCGCTGCGAAATTCATTCCGGTGGTCGACCGCATTACACCCGATATCGAGGCTATGGCCGGGGCGGCCGCATCCGAACTGTCGCGCGGCGGCATGCGCACCAAGCTCGATGCCGGCAAGATCGCCACCGCCGCCGGCACCGCCATGATCATCACCTCGGGCACCAGGCTGTCGCCACTGATGGCGATCGAGCGTGGCGAGCGCGCCACCTTCTTCAGGCCGAGCGCCAATCCGGTGAAAGGCTACAAGACCTGGATCGCCGGCCAGCTCGAACCGGCCGGGCGGCTCACCGTCGACGCCGGCGCCATCGGTGCGCTGCTGTCCGGCAAATCTTTGCTGCCGGCCGGCGTCAGGCTGGTCAGCGGCAATTTCTCGCGCGGTGACACGGTGGCCATCCTGTCGCCGGAAGGGCGCGAGATCGCGCGCGGGCTTGTTGCCTACGATGCCGCCGATGCCGTAAGGATCGCAGGCCTGAAGACAGCGGAGATCGAAACCGTGCTCGGCTACGAGGCGCGCTCGGCGATGATCCACCGCGACGATCTGGTGGTGAGCGATCCGGGTGACCAGATACGGGCTGCCGGCCAGGTATGGGCCGGGGGCGAGGTAAGCGGAGGATGAGACATGCTGAAACTGCATGAACAATCCGGGGATGACACCGTCGCGCTGATGGCTGATATCGGCCGCCGCGCCCGCGCGGCCGCCCGACCGTTGGCGATTGCGACCGCCGCCGCCAAGAATGCCGCACTCGTCGCCATGGCCGACGCGATCATTTCGCGTGAGCAGGACATTCTCGACGCCAACGCCATCGATGTCTCGAATGGCCACGAATCGGGATTGTCCGGCTCGTTCATGGACCGGCTGAAGCTCGATCCGGCGCGCACCCGTGCCATGGCGGATGGCATCCGTGAAATCGCCGAGCTCAGGGACCCGGTCGGCGATGTGATCGCGGCCTGGGATCGCCCCAACGGCCTGCAGATCGAGCGCGTGCGCACGCCGCTCGGCGTTGTCGGCGTCATTTATGAAAGCCGGCCGAATGTGACGGCGGATGCCGGCGCACTCTGCCTCAAGGCCGGCAATCCGGTGATCCTGCGCGGCGGCTCGGACTCGCTCAATTCATCCGCCGCCATCCATGCCTGCCTGGTCGAGGGGTTGAAGGCCGCCGGCCTGCCCGAAGACGCCATCCAGTTGGTGCCGACCGCTGACCGCGCCGCCGTCGGTGAGATGCTGAAAGGGCTTTCCGGCAATCTCGACGTCATCATTCCGCGGGGCGGCAAGAGCCTGGTCGGGCGCGTCCAGAGCGAGGCGCGGGTGCCGGTCTTTGCCCATCTTGAAGGCATCTGCCATCTCTACATCGACCGCTCGGCCGATCTCGACATGGCGGTCAGGATCGCCGTCAACGCCAAGATGCGGCGCACCGGTGTCTGTGGCGCTGCAGAGACTTTGCTGGTCGACCGCGCGGTGGCCTCCACGCATCTGGTGCCGATCCTCGACGCGCTACGCGCCGCCGGCTGCGAGATCCATGCCGATCAGGAAGTGATGAAGCTGTTCTTCGACGCCAAGCCGGCGACCGATGCCGACTGGGTGACCGAATATCTCGACGCCGTCATCGCGGTAAAACTGGTCGACGGGATTGCCGGCGCCATCGACCATATCGAGACGTTCTCCTCACACCACACAGAGGCGATCATCGCCGAGGATACCAAAGCGGTCGAGCGGTTCTTCAACGAGATCGACTCGGCGATCCTTTTGCACAATGCCTCGACGCAGTTCGCAGATGGCGGCGAATTCGGCATGGGAGCCGAGATCGGCATCGCCACCGGCAAGATGCATGCGCGCGGTCCGGTCGGTGTCGAACAGCTGACCTCGTTCAAATACCGCGTGCGCGGGTCGGGACAGGTGAGGCCTTGAGCGCTGGCCTTACCCTCCCCCTTGTGGGGAGGGTGGCGAGCGCAGCGAGCCGGGTGGGGGTACGACGCTGAATTCTGCAATCCCCCCACCCCGCTCCGCTTCGCGGATCGACCCTCCCTACAAGGGGGAGGGTGGCGCGCCTCTTTCCTCGCACTACCTCCGTATGCCGCATGCCGAGAAAGGCCTCGCCGTCGGCCTGTTCGGCGGATCGTTCAACCCGCCGCATGCCGGCCATGCGCTGGTGGCGGAAATTGCCTTGCGGCGCCTCGCGCTCGACCAATTGTGGTGGATGGTGACGCCAGGCAATCCGCTGAAGAGCACCAGGGAATTGGGGCCGCTGAGCGACCGGCTGCTCCAGTCGGAGCAGGTCGCCAAGAACCCGAAGATCAAGGTCACCGCCTTCGAGGCGGCGCATCATATTCGCTTCACCGCCGACACGCTGGCTCTGGTCAAGGCGCGCAATCCCGGCGTCGACTTCGTCTGGATCATGGGCGCCGACTCGCTTCGCGATTTCCATCGCTGGCAGCGCTGGCGCCAGATCGTCATGACCTTCCCGATCGCCGTCATCGACCGCCCGGGCGCGACGCTGTCCTTCCTGTCCTCGGTCGTGGCCAAGACCTTCGACTATGCCCGCGTCGACGAGGGTGACGCGCCCCGGCTCGCCCGCATGAAGGCGCCGGCCTGGACCTTCATCCACGGCCCACGCTCGTCGCTGTCATCGAGTGCTATTCGCCAGCAAGCCAAGGTAACTCCGTAAGACCAGATCGCCGATGTCGCTTTTACGGCGGCCTTTCGCGATTGGCTGGGCGATGCTGCGCTGGATATGGCCACTTCAGTGAACCAGACCGACATCGGCCCCAATCATGGCACCCCGCCGGCGCCCGTGATCGCCATTGCCAGCGTAATCGTGTCGATGGCGCTGATTGCGGTCGGGAATGGGTTGATGTTCGCCTATATCCCGGTCCGGCTTGGCGTCGAGCGCTTCGATCCGACCTGGGCCGGGCTGATCATCACCGGCCTGTCTGCCGGCGGACTTGCCGGCTGTATCCTGACCGGGCCGCTGGTGCGCCGCGTCGGGCACGCCCGCGCCTTCATGGTGCTGTCGGCGCTGATAGCGCTGTCGAATGCTGCCATTGGCGCCGGCACCTACCCGCTGCTGTGGATCGCGGCGCGCGCGCTTTACGGTTTTGCAATATGCGGCCTGTTCATCGTCGCCCAGAGCTGGCTCAACGATGCCGTCGCAAACGCCATTCGCGGCCGGGTGATGGCGGTGTTTTACGTCGCCTATGTCGCCGGACTTGGCGTCGGCTATGCCCTGCTGGCGGCGGTCGACATCGCGACGGCGCAGGCGCCGCTGATCGGCATTGCCTTCACCGCAGTGTCGATCCTGCCGGTCGGCATGACGCGGTTGGCTCAACCGCCGCCACCTCGCGCAGCCTCCGTGGCGCTCGGTCGCGCCTGGAGGATCTCGCCGGTCGGCGTGGCCGGCATGCTGGCCGTCGGCGGCCTGTCGATGGCGATCGCCGGGTTCGCACCGATCCATGCCACGGCCAAGGGCTACAGCCAGGCCGATGTGGCGCTGCTTTTGTCGGCCATGCCCGTCGGCACGCTGATCCTGCAGATACCGCTCGGCTGGATTTCCGACCGTACCGATCGCCGTTACGTGCTGGCCGGCGCTGCGGCACTGGCCATCGTCGCCGGTATTCTGGCCATCGGCTTCGACGGCGGCGCGCTGATGGTGCTCGTGGTGATCTACATCGTCTGGGACGGCGCCTCGGAATCGATCTATTCGCTGGCCAGCGCGCATGCCGCCGACCGCGCCGGCAAGGACGACATGGTGGCGCTGTCGAGTTCGTTGCTGTTTGCGTGGTCGCTGTCGGGGTTCATCGTGCCGGGTATCGTGACGGCCCTGTCGGCTGTCTATGGCACGCAGGCCTTCATCTATGTGGCCATCGTCATCGCCACCGTGTTCTGCCTGTTCGTGCTGTGGCGGGTGGCGACGACACGGGCCGTTCCCGCGACGGAAACCGGCAGTTTCGCGCCGATGTCGGCGCAGGCGCCATTGCCGGTGGAGCTCGCCTTCGCGCCGGAAGAGCAGCGCTGACGTTGCTTCGCTATTGCCTGGTCGCGGAAGGCTCCTGCCGCACCCCTGGCGGCGGCGCCGGTACCGAGATGGCCTCGGCGTCGAACGCCTGCTTGACGCGTTTGGTGAGATCGATCTGGGTGGCGAAGAAATCCGCCGCCGTGGTCCAGTAGCGCAAGGTGATGGCGACGCTGGCATCGCCCACCGCGGCGACGAAGGCGATCGGCGCCGGCTCTCGCTTGACGCGGCGCTCGCCGCCGGCAACGCCCAGCATGGTTTTCTGCGCCAGGTCGATGTCGTTCCAGGAGCCGATGCTCAGCGTGATGTCGCCGCGGCGCACACCGTTGCGGGTAAAATTGCGCACCGGCTGGTTCCACAGCGTCGAATTGGGCGCCAGCACATAGACGCCGTCTGTCGTGCGGAGCTTGGTGGCGAACAGGCCGATTTCCTCGACGGTGCCGGAAATGGCGCCGACCTCGACATATTCGCCGATGCGGAATGGCCTGAGCGCCAGAAGCATGATGCCTGCGGCGATGTTCTGCAGCGTGCCTTGCAGCGCCAGGCCGATTGCCAGCCCGATGGCGCCGATGGCGGCGATGATCGAGGCCGTCTGAACGCCGAACTGGCCGAGCACCATGATGACCACCAGGATCAGGATGGCGTAGCGCACGATCTTCGAGAAGAAATGGCGCAGCGTCGCGTCGAAACCATGGATATGGCCGAGGCCGGCTGAGATCGATCGTTCTGCGAGCCCGGCGACGAGATAGCCGACGACCAGCAGGATGATGGCGCCGATGGCGGAGAAGGAATAGGAAACGATCAGTGTGCTGAGTTGCGCAAGGCCAGCCTGCACGGTGAGCAGCGTGTTCTGGGGGTCGATTGGCATCAGGAAAATCCGTTTGGGGGGTGTGTCGATAACCCCTGCCGCGGCCATGGGTTCCGATTTTTCTCAAGGCTCCGGAACCGGAAGTCGTGCACTGCGTTCGCGGTGGCAGGGCCTCCCGTCTTGAAACTGCAAGGGAACTCTGCCTATCTATAGGGTGTCACCTGATTTCGTGGGTGATTTGGTTGTTCTTGCTGCGAAAGGAAATACACTGAGAACAGCATTGCGGAAGAAGGCTGACATCATGCCTTCGCCGGCCAGGATCAGCGTAGATGACGCCGTGTCCCGTGCCATCAAGACAGTCCTTGCCAGTCTGGAAGACTCCAAGGCCGAAAATATTGTCTCAATCGACATTCAGCGGAAATCGAGCCTCGGCGACTATATGGTCATCGCGTCGGGCCGGTCGCACCGTCATGTCTCGGCTGTCGCCGACCACCTGCTCAAGGCGCTCAAGGATGCCGGTCTCGGCACGGCGCGCGTCGAGGGGCTGTCCGGCGCCGACTGGGTCCTGATCGATTCAGGCGACATCATCGTCCATGTCTTCCGCCCAGAAGTCCGCGAATTCTACAATCTTGAAAAGATGTGGCAGGCGCCGGACCTCGAGGAAGAGACCTTGCACTGAGCTCCGTCTCATGTCGTAACCATCCTGGGTGCGACATGGATTGAAAGCTCGCCGAGGCAGGGATGAAGATAGCAGTTCATGCCGTGGGCCGGATGAAGGCCGGCCCCGAGAGAGAACTCGCCGACCGCTATTTCGAGCGTTTCGCCAAGAGCGGCCCGGCGATCGGGTTCGAATTCTCTGGTGTCGCCGAGATCGCCGAGGGACGAGCCCAGAACGCCAATGAGCGCCGCCGCGAGGAAGGCCAGAAGCTGCAGGCACAGCTGCAGCCGGGCACGGCGCTGTTCCTGCTCGACGAACGCGGCAAAAACCTGTCCTCAGACGATTTCGCCAGCCGTATCGGCCAGCTGCGCGATGGCGGACGTAAGGCGTTGGTCATCGCCATTGGCGGCGCCGACGGGCACGACCAGTCGATTCGCGATCAGGCTGAGCTGATGGTCTCGTTCGGCGCGGCGACCTGGCCGCACCAACTGGTGCGTGTCATGCTGGGCGAGCAGCTCTATCGGGCGGCAACGATTCTTTCGGGACATCCCTACCACCGTTCGTAAATCAGTGGGTCGAGGGTCAATCGTCCGGATTTCCGCCCCAATGCGCGGCTGTTTTGTGCTAGGCTTCGGTTCGATCATGGTTGATGGTTCGTTAACGAAGCCACGCATAGAGTCGGGCTTCAATGGCTGACAACGGGAAATCACGAACGGGCTTCCGGCACGCGCGCTGCGGCATCGCTGCGGCGGTGGTTTTGCTGTCGCTCGGGCTTGCACGGGCCGAAAATACGCTGGACGTGGCGCCCGACCCCGATCTGAGCCGTGCCGAATATGAGAAGGTGTCGGCCGAGATCACGCTGTCGTCCGAACGGCTGGCCAAGCTCGCCGCCGACATTGCTTCGGTCAAGAAGGACCATGCCTCGATCACCGCGGCGCTTATCCAGTCGGCTATGACCGAGCAGAAGCTCGGCCAGGACATCGAGGATATCGGCGCCAGGCTCGAAGGACTGAAGGGCGAGGAACAGAAGATCCGTGTCTCGCTGGCGGCGCGGCGCGACGTGCTGGCCGAGGTGCTGGGCGCGCTGCAGCGCATGGGGCTCAATCCGCCGCCAGCGATCCTGGTCAAGCCGGAAGACGCGCTGTCGTCGGTGCGCAGCGCCATCCTGCTCGGCGCAGTGGTGCCCGAACTGCGCCAGCAGACCGACAAATTGCTGGCCGACCTCAGGGAACAGACCCGGGTGACGGCCTCGATCGAGGCCGAGCGGACGCGGCTGACAGCGGCGGTCGGCGAGCAGACGGCGGAAAAGAAACGCCTCTCCATGCTGCTCGAAGCCAAGCAGAAGCTCGAGGCGGACACCTGGACGGCGATGGCCGCCGAAAAGCAGCGGTCCCAGGCGCTTGCGGCCAAGGCCGGCAGCCTGAAAGAGCTGATCGCTTCGCTTGAGGCCGACAAGAGCCGCAAGGCGGCGGATGCCGTCAAGGCAGGCGAGCAGAAAGCGGCCGACAGCGATAAGCCCGACGCCGATAACGCAGATGCAGGCACAACCGCGTCGACGGAGCTGGCTTCGCTGCCCGTGCCGGAAGGCAACCGCCTCACCGCCGCCGCGCCGTTTTCGGCACTTCAGGGACAAGTCTCGCTGCCGGTCACCGGCAAGATCAAGCTGCGTTTCGGGGCCGATGACGGTAACGGCGCGGTGATGCTCGGCGACATGGTTGCGACACAATCGGGAGCCATCGTCACGGCACCGGCGGACGGAAATGTGCTTTATGCGGGGCCTTTTCGCTCCTATGGTCAACTCTTGATCCTCAATGCGGGAGACGGCTATCATGTCGTCCTGGCGGGGATGAGCAGAATCAGCGTCGCGTCTGGCCAGTCGGTGCTCGCAGGAGAGCCGGTCGGCGCGATGGGAGAGGCCCGGGTGGCAAGCACCTCGGCCTCGAAGAATGGAAATGCCACGCCGGAACTCTATGTCGAGTTCCGCAAGGATGGAAAACCCGTCGATCCGACCCCATGGTGGGCGGACCGCTTCTCTGGAAGGACGTGAAATGATGCGGAAACTGTCGCTTCTTATTGCCGGTGCGCTGATGGGCGCGTCAGCGATGAGCCTGGTCTATGGCGCGCCCGGCTCGACGGCGAACGCTGCAGGCTCCGAGACCTACAAGCAACTGGCGATCTTCGGCGACATCTTCGAGCGCGTGCGGGCGCAGTATGTGACGCCGCCGGACGACAAGTCGCTGGTCGAAAACGCCATCAACGGCATGCTCACCTCGCTCGACCCGCACTCCTCCTACATGAATGCCGAGCAGGCGCAGGACATGCGTGTGCAGACCAAGGGTGAGTTCGGCGGCCTTGGCATCGAGGTCACCATGGAGAACGATCTGGTCAAGGTGATCACGCCGATCGACGACACCCCGGCTGCCAAGGCAGGCGTGCTGGCCGGCGACTATATCGCCAAGATCGACGGCCAAGAGGTTCGCGGCCTGACGCTCAACGATGCGGTCGAAAAGATGCGCGGCCTGGTCAACACGCCGATCAAGCTGACGATCCTGCGCCAAGGCGCCGACAAGCCGATCGAGCTGACGGTGGTGCGCGACATCATCAAGGTCAAGGCGGTCAAGTTCCGGGTCGAGAACGACATCGGCTACATGAAGATCACCTCCTTCACCGAAAAGACCTATGACGACCTCGAGAACGCCATCGACACGATCAAGAAGCAGGTGCCGAACGACAAGCTCAAGGGCTATGTGCTCGATCTCAGGCTCAACCCGGGCGGCCTGCTCGACCAGGCGGTGAGCGTGTCCGACGCCTTCCTCGACCGTGGCGAGATCGTCTCGACCCGCGGCCGCGACCCGAAGGACGTCACACGCTTCGACGCCAAGGCAGGCGACGACATCGGCGCCAAGCCGCTGATCGTGCTCGTCAATGGCGGTTCGGCCAGCGCCTCCGAGATCGTCGCCGGCGCGCTGCAGGACCTGCGCCGCGCCACAGTGGTCGGCACGCAGTCATTCGGCAAGGGCTCGGTGCAGACCATCATCCCGCTTGGCGAGAACGGCGCGCTGCGCCTGACGACGGCGCTCTATTACACGCCGTCCGGCAAGTCGATCCAGGGCAAGGGCATCACGCCCGACATCAAGGTCGACCAGCCGCTGCCGCCCGAACTGCAGGGCAGGGACCTGACGCGCGGTGAATCTGACCTCAAGGGCCACATCAAGGGGGCCGACGAGAGCGATACCGGCTCGGGCTCGGCTGCCTATGTGCCGCCGGATCCAAAGGACGATCTGCAGCTGATCTATGCCGAACAGCTGCTGCGCGGCCAGAAGACCGATCCGGCATTCCCGCCGAATCCTGAGAAGGCAGTGCTTAACCAGTAAAATCGACTGGTAGCTCTGGCTGCCCAATCGAAGCGATGCAATGCTGCCGGGACCGTGAGGTTCCGGCAGTTTGATTCGGGGGCAGCTGGGCGCTGCGGCTCAAAAGGCGCAGGGGACGCGCCGTCAGTTTTGGATCTGCGCATGGCGAAAAGATTTCGCTGATCACGCGCCCGGGGATGCGGCTTGGCTGACGTCGGCAAGGACATCGAACGCCCGCTCGGACAGACCGTCCGAAAGCGTGCTGCGTCGCGCGGGATCAGCGCTGGCGCCGTCGCGGCGACGCTGGTCGTGCTGGCCGCGGTCGGCATCTCCGGCGCGATCGCGCTGCGCGAGAAGCCGTTCCGCAAAACGGAAGCAATCGCGGTCTCGACGCCAAAGGTGACGGCGGCGGCCGAGCCCGCGGCCGCAGCACCCACTGCTCAAGCGACGGCGGCAGCGCCGAAGGCGGAAACGCCCAAGGCCAGCGGTCCGCAGATCATCCATGTGCAAACCCAGGAGGGTGACGGCCCGCCCAATGCAGCCATTGTCATCCATGACCCGTCGACGATCGGCCAGAACCTGAAGATCGCGCATATCCCCGACAGGGCGCTGATCGAGGCCAGCGACACCGGCCCACTCCCGGTTCGCGCCGCTGACGGCCGGCGGCCGTTCGATGTCTATGCGCGGCCGTGGTCGGGTTCGCGCGGCGCTCGCGTGGCAATCGTCATCGGCGGGCTTGCGGTGTCGCAGACCGGCACGCAGGCGGCGATCGCCAAGCTGCCGGCCGAAGTGACGCTGGCTTTTGCGCCGCAAGGCAACAGCATTAGCCGGTGGATGCAGGCGGCACGGCAGAGCGGGCATGAAGTGGTCATGCAGGTGCCGCTCGAACCGTTCGACTATCCCAATGTCAATCCTGGCCGCAACACGCTGACAGTGGCGGCAAGCCCGGACGAGAATCTGAAGAATTTGCGCTGGGCGCTGTCGCGGACCACCAACTATACCGGCGTCATGAACTATATGGGGGCTCGCTTTTCGGCCGACGCGACGGCGATGGGGCCGTTCATGGCCGAACTCGGCAAGCGCGGCCTTGCCTATGTCGATGACGGCTCGTCCGCACGGAGCCTGGCGTCCGATCTCGCCTTGAAGGACGGTGTGCCGTTCGTCGCCGGCGATACGGCAATCGACGCCGTGCAGGACCGCGGCGCCATCCTGAAAAAGCTCGACGCGCTGGAAGCGACCGCGCGCGCCAAAGGCTCCGCCGTCGGCATCGGCTCGGCCTTCGACCTCACCGTCGATACCGTGGCGTCCTGGGCGGTCGAAGCGAAAAAGCGCGGCATCGAGATCGTGCCGATCTCGGCGGTGGCCATCGACCCGGAAAAAGGCTGATCATGACGAAGAAACCTGTCGACCCCGAGACGCTGCCATACCGCCCCTGTGTCGGGCTGATGATCCTCAATGGCGACGGGCTGGTCTGGGTCGGGCACCGCATCGCCGAGCCGGACAGCGAATTCGCCGGCACCACGCAGCTCTGGCAGATGCCGCAAGGCGGCATCGACGAGGGCGAGGAGCCGCTGCAGGCGGCCGGGCGCGAGCTCTATGAAGAGACCGGCATGCGCTCGGTCACGCTGCTGGCCGAGGCGCCGCACTGGATCAATTACGACCTGCCGCCCGATCTGGTCGGCATAGCCCTCAAGGGGCGTTATCGCGGCCAGACGCAGAAATGGTTCGCCTACCGCTTTCACGGCGAGGCCAGCGAGATCCAGATCAATCCGCCGCCCGGCGGCCACACCGCCGAATTCGATGAATGGGCATGGCGGCCAATGCAGGACCTGCCCGATCTGATAGTGCCGTTCAAACGCAACGTCTATGAGGATGTGGTGGCGACGTTCCGTCATCTTGCCTAGCTGGATGTGACGGTTCGCACGGCACCTGATTCGTGCTTTATTGATCGGGACACCCGCAGCCACGAGATCCATATGAACGACGCCGGGCAATGGCCTCTTAGCGCAGCGTATGGGCTGCCCCTCACCCGCCTGCCGGCTTTCGTCACTCGAAAAGCCAAGCAGTTGGCTTTTCGTCCGCCTTACGCGGACCGCTCTTCAACTCCCCGTACAGGGCCGGGGAGAAATATCCGGCAGGACAATGAGGGGCAGCGCCGACTTCGTCGGATCTGCGATGCATAAAGCCAAAGATACCATCAGCGAAGCGGCGGCCGGCGCCATTCTCACCATCGATCTCGGCGCGGTCAGGGAGAATTACCGGCGGCTGAAGGCAAAGCTCGGCGGCGTGCGCTGCGCCGGCGTCGTCAAGGCCGACGGTTACGGGCTCGGCGCGCGGCAAGTGGCGGCGGCACTGGTTGCCGAAGGCTGCGACAGCTTCTTTGTCGCGCATCTCACCGAGGGTGTCGCGCTGCGCGACGCACTCGGACCGAAGCTGGAAATCCATGTGCTGAACGGCCTGCCGCCGGGCTCGGAACCTGAAGCGGTGGCCGCCGACCTTGTTCCCGTCATCAACAGCACCGGGCAACTGAAGGCGTGGAGCGAGGCAGGCCAAAAGGCCGGCCGCAAGCTCAAGGCCGCCATCCAGGTCGACAGCGGCATGTCGCGGCTGGGCATGGCGCCGGCAGAGGTCGAGGCGCTTACGGCCGATGCTTTCGCCGGCGTCGATGTCGTCCTCGTCATGAGCCATCTGGCCCGCGCCGACGAGCCGGGCAATCCGGCCAATGACGCGCAGCTCAAAGAGTTCGAACGGCTGCGCAAAATGCTGCCCAAGGCGCCGGCGTCGCTCGACAATTCCTCCGGCATCTTTCTTGGGCCGCGCTATCAGTACGACCTCGCGCGTCCGGGCGCTGCGCTCTACGGCATCAATCCGACGCCTGATGAGGCGAACCCGATGCTGCCGGTGGTGCGGCTCGAGGCAAAGATCATCCAGACACGCGGCATCGATAAGGGCGCGGGCGTCGGCTACGGACATGCGTTTCTGGCCAGCGGTCCCTTGCGCGCGGCCACGATCTCGCTCGGCTATGCCGATGGCTGGCACCGGCGCGCGGCTTCGGCTGCCTGGCTCGACGGCGTGCGACTGCCCTTTGTCGGGCGGGTGTCGATGGATTCGATCATACTCGACATCTCGGCCCTGCCGGCCGGCCGGCTGCGCGAGGGCGACCTTGTCGAACTCCTGGGTCCCTCGCAGAGCGTCGATGACGCCGCCGGCCATGCCGGCACGATCGGTTATGAAATCCTGACCAGTCTCGGCCCCCGCTTCCACCGCCGCTATATCAACGAATAGAGCCGCGACACGCCGCCCCTTGGCGGACGCCGCAGAATCCGGCAGACAGGAGGCGGCGGCCCTCTGACGGAAGTCGTCGTGGAGAGTGATGCGATGAAGATCTTCGTGTTGGGCGGCGGCGTTATCGGGGTCACCACTGCCTATTATCTCGCTGAGGCCGGCCACGAGGTGACGGTGTTCGACCGCCAGAAAGGGCCGGCGCTGGAAACCAGCTTCGCCAATGCCGGCGAGATCTCGCCGGGCTATGCTTCGCCCTGGGCCGGCCCCGGCATTCCGCTGAAGGCAATCAAGTGGCTGTTGATGAAGCACGGCCCGCTGGTGGTGCGGCCGGCCTTCGATCCGTATATGTGGACATGGCTCATCAAGATGCTGCGCAATTGCACCGCGGATCGCTACGCCATCAACAAGGCGCGCATGGTGCCGCTCGCCGAATACAGCCGCGACACGCTGAAGGCGCTGCGCGAGGCGACCGGCATCGCTTATGATGAGCGGACCAAGGGCACGCTGCAGCTGTTTCGCACGCAAAAGCAGATCGACGGCACCGGCGGCGATGTCGAGGTGCTGAAGAAATATGGCGTTCCCTACGAGTTGCTCGATCCCGAAGGCTGCATTGGGGCCGAGCCGGCGCTGGCCGGCGTGCGGGAAAAGTTTGTCGGCGGGCTGAGATTGCCCGGCGACGAAACTGGCGACTGCAAGATGTTCACCGATCGGCTGGCCGAGCTCTGCGTGGCGCGCGGCGTCACGTTCGAGTACGGCACGCAGATCCGGCGCTTCTCCAAGAACCGCAATCGCATCGTCAGCGTCGGCACCGACCAGCGCTCGCGCGCGGCCGACGCTTATGTGCTGGCGCTGGGCAGCTATTCGGCGCGCTTCATGCGCCTGCTCAGGCGCCCGATCCCGGTCTATCCGGTCAAGGGCTATTCGATCACCGTTCCGATCAAGGACGCGGTCGCCGCCCCGGTGTCGACGGTGATGGACGAAACCTACAAGGTGGCGATCACCAGGCTCGGCGACCGCATCCGCGTCGGCGGCACGGCGGAGATTTCCGGCTTCGATCTCAGGCTGCATGAATCGCGCCGGCGCACCCTCGAACATTCGGTCGGCGATCTGTTCCCGGATGGCGGCGACCTCAAGGCGGCGTCCTTCTGGTGCGGGCTGCGGCCGATGACGCCGGACGGGCCGCCGCTGGTCGGCCGCACCGAGTTCTCCAACCTCTATCTCAACACCGGGCACGGCACGCTTGGCTGGACCATGGCCTGCGGCTCGGCCAAGGTGCTGTCCGACATCATCTCCAGCAAGGTGCCTGATATCGATGTGCGGGAGCTGGGGCCGGAGCGGTATTTGAGGTAGGGGTGCTTTCTAAAGCTCGCGGGCCAGCACCCCCTCTGTCCTACCGGACAGAGGGGGTGTAAAGGATCGCTACAGAACGGCATTCCTTCAGCCTCGCCAGCCTCTCAAAACGCCTCCTTCACCCAGCCCTTCGAGAACAGCCACCGGTAGGCCCAGGGGATCATTACCTTGGTCGATACCGGATTCGAATGGGCGACATAGTCGTCGTAGACCGGCTGCATCCTGGCGTAGAAGGCAGGGTCGAGCACCGTCATGCCGTTCTCCAGATCGTGGAAGAAACTGCGGTTGTTGAGATTGACCGACGAGATCGTCACCAGCCTTTCGTCGATCATCATGATCTTGGAGTGCAGCACGACATCGGGGGCCTTGAATTCGCGGATGTTGATGCGGTCGCCATATTTCTCGACGAACAGCTTGTTGAGCGCGGTCAGCAGCTTGCCGCCAATATCGCCCTTGAGGTCGATGCGGCCGACAATGTCGATCCTGACGCCGCGCGCCAGCGCCCGCTCGATGGCCAGGCTGAGCTTCGGCGTCAGATTAAGGTAGGGATTGACGATCTCGATATGGTGCCGGGCAGTGTCGATCAGCTCGACGAAATAGGTCTCGAGCGCATGGTTGTCCTCGTAGGGCACGGAAATGAAATGGCGCACCGTGCCCGGCGGGCGCCGGCTGTCGGAGCGCACCGGAATGGAGAAGGGTCTTGCGATGTTGGTGTCGGCGTCGCGCAGCCACAATGTCGAGAGATGCGCGGCCAGCGTCTCGACCGTGGCCGGGTCGGCAAACTCGATGTCGAAATCGCTCCAGTTCGAATAGTAGTTGAGCGAGAGGCCGTCGGTCTTGCCGTATTGCTCGAGGTTCGGATAGCGCGACAGGTCGATCGGCTTGTGGAACAGGAAGCCGTCATGAATGTTGCGGCCGCCGATGATGACGCGCGAGCGGGCGGGATCCTCGGCAAGTGTCGCCAGCATCTTGACGTGATGGGTCTTGTGCAGCTGTGACAGTTGCTCGTCGACCGGCGCGCCGTGGTCGGCCCGCCAACGATATTCCTGCAACTCGACATTGGGATAATCGGCCGCCAGCCGGTGCAGCAGGGCATCGTCCTTGTCGCGCTCCAGCACGTCTGTGACCATGATGCGCACTTTGGTGCCGAGGGCTGCGTGATGGCGGATCAGCCGCTCGATGACGCGGCCGGAAAAATCGGCCTTGAACTCCAGCGACGACAGATAGACCAGCTTGAGTTTCGGCGCGCGCGAGAAATCGAGCGGCAGTTCGGGGTCGGCCTTGTCGAAGGCGCTGTCGGGTAAAGGCGCGCCGAGCAGCGCTTCGACCTTGGCGTTGAAGCCGTCGCGCGACTTGCGCAACAGGCGCGGTAACCCGAGCGGCAGCGAACAGGTCTGCGACAGCCAGCGGCCGGCATAGAAGATGCGGGCGAGTTCATCCAGGCCGGATGGACCGGGCACTGGACAACGCTCGTAGCGGCTGTCGAGCGCGGCTATCGCCGGATAGGCAACCTCTTCGCGCAGGATGGTGAGCGGGGCGCCTGTCGGCGCCAGGCTGGAGCTGAGCTTGAGACTGCAGCGGTTCAGGCCATCGCTGGGGAACAGGCTGGCGGTTTGCCCGGCCGACAGGCGGAGGCGGAAGGCGGCACCGCTCGCCACGCTGCGCGAGCCACCGCCGGCGCGAATCGCCAGCGCCCCGTCGCAGGCGCCCGATATCTCAACCGGCTGCTTTCCCGCCTGGCGCATCACGATCTCGATCGAGCGCGCCTGCAGGCCGGAAAAGCTGAACGTCTTTGGCGCGGAGGGCCGCGCGGCGGCGTTGACATAGAGCGTCTGCCGCGACACGCGCCAACGGCCGTTGAAATGGCCTTCGCCGGTGCCCCTACCTGCCGGCATCTGTTCGGCGCTAACCGGCTTCGCCAGCTGTTCCAGCGTCCGGTAGGTGGCCTGGAAATCGCGGTTGGCGATGGCGTGGCGGTCATGGCCGAACGGACCGGTGCCGTTCGCCCTGTCGATGGCGCCGATCTGGTTGTGGGCGAGCAGCGCCAGGAACTGCCTTTCATAGTCGCTGGCACCGGCATCGCCGAAAAACGCTGCTGCTGCAGTCTGCGGTCCGGGCGTGCCGGCCGATACCGACGGCCGGCCGCAATCCTTCGCATCGGGGAAGAAATCGCAGCTGTGCCGGATCGGGGCGGCGCAACCGACAAGGGCCGCCAGCCCCAGCCCGGCCAGAGCCAGGCAGATGGCGCGGTTCATCCCGTGGCCCCGTTCATCGTCTTCAGCTCAGCCGGGTCGCGCGGCGGCATAAAGCCTTGCGGAAAGACCTTGCAGACGGGAAGTGCGAAAGTGGCGATCAAAAGCTCGGCCTCGCCGCGCACCTTTTTCGGCGCTGTCTTGTCATCACGGATCGCCTTTGCCGAGGCGACGAGCGCGCCGTCGCAGTCGCAATGATTATGGCGCGCGATGTAGCAGGCGTCATGGATTTGGCAGGCGCTGTCGAGGCGATTGACAGGGCGAGCCGAGAGGTCGCCGGTGCGGGTGCCGGGACCGCAGTAATTGCCGAAGACGAAAGGCGACGGGCGGGCCATTGCGATACGGACCGGCTTGGGCAGTTCGGCTTCCGGAACTTCGGTCCATGGATTGGCGCAGGCGGAAAGCGCGACAAGCGGCATGATGGCGAGCACCGCTCGCATTTTGATCCGCACCAGCTTTGCAAAAAAGTGTCCCACCCGGCGCAGCCAATCCTTAATAATAGGCGACATCGCGCTTGTTGCCACACTGGCCGATTTTGTGGCGAGGGCAAGGCGGCGCGGCCATCAGACAAACAGCCCGCGCTCTCTCTCGACTGCCTTGGTGATGAAGTTGGCGACGATCTGCACGCGGCGCAGAGGCCGGACCGATTCATGATAGACCAGCCAGTAGGCGCGGCGGATCGGCGTCACGATGTTGACGGGGATCAGCTCCGGCATCGAGCGGGCGACAAAGGTGTGCAAGATGCCGATGCCGGCGCCCGACCGCACCGCTTCGGCCTGGCCCAGCGCTGAGGAGATGGCGAAGCTGGTGCGCCAGTCCGGGCTGAACTCCGCCGCATAGTCGAGCGAAGGGCTGACGATCAGGTCTGGGACGTAGCCGATCAGCGTATGGTGGCCGAGTTCGGCAGCGGTCTCGGGTAAGCCGTGCGCCTGTGCATAGTCGCGCGAGGCAAACAGGCCGAGCGTGTAGTCGACCAGCTTTCCCGCCACCAGCCTGCCTTCGCTCGGCCGCTCGACGGTGATGGCGATGTCGGCCTCGCGCCGCGACAGCGAGAAGGAACGCGGCACCGGCACCAGCTGGATGGTGAGTTCGCGGTGCAGCGCGGTCAGCGCGCCAAGACGCGTGGCGAGGAATGCAACGCCAAACCCGTCGGGCGCGCCGATGCGCACCGTGCCTGAGATATCGTCGCCTTCGCCCGACACGGCGGAGCGCGCGGCGATCATGTCGGCTTCCATGCGCTCGGCAATGTCGAGAAAGCGCTGGCCGGCCGGCGTCAGCTCGCTGCCGGTGGTAAGCCGGCGAAACAGTTTTGTCCGTAACGCATCCTCAAGCGCTGCGATGCGGCGCGAGACGGTGGCGTGATTGAGTTCCAGCCGCTTGGCGGCGCCAAGGATCTGCCCGGCGCGGGCCACGGCGAGGAAGATGCGGACGTCATCCCAGTTCATGGGGGTGGTCCGGGCTAGCGGCGAACGCGGCGTTCCCGCCCACCCCCCTCTGGCCTGCCGGCCATCTCCCCCGCAAGGAGGGAGATTGGCAGCTCCGCCACCTGCGTCTCTTTTGGTGCGTTGAAGATTTGCGAAGGCGGCGGCCACATCTGATCTCCCCCCTTGCGGGGGAGATGTCCGGCAGGACAGAGGGGGGTGTGACGGAGCGCAACCTTCGGGCCTTTCAGCAATCTGTAATTTGCGGCAATTAATGCACACTCGTCCTTCGTTGTCTATTTCTTGCACAACAGTTGCGTTTCCCCTCGCGTTGCCTTCGCGCCTGCAAAGGGGTTGAATGCGCCATCACAAACTCAGGGAGAGAAACCATGATCGAATACGGTCATTTCATCGGCGGCAAGCATGTCGCCGGGACCAGCGGGCGCAAGCAGGACGTCATGCAGCCCATGGACGGCTCGGTGCGCGGCACGGTGGCGCTGGCTTCGCCGGCGGAACTGCGTGCGGCTGTCCTGAATGCCAAGGAAGCACAGATCAAATGGGCTGCGACCAACCCGCAGCGGCGTGTGCGCGTGCTGATGAAGTTTCTTGAACTGGTTGCCCGCGACTATGACGAACTGGCCGATCTCCTGGCGCGCGAGCACGGCAAGACCATCGCCGACGCCAAGGGCGACATCCAGCGCGGCCTCGAAGTGGTCGAAGTCTGCATCGGTGCGCCGCACATGATGAAGGGCGAGTTCACCGACGGCGCCGGCCCCGGCATCGATGTCTATTCGATGCGCCAGCCGCTTGGCGTCGTTGCCGGCATCACCCCGTTCAATTTCCCGGCCATGATCCCGCTGTGGAAGATTGCCCCGGCGCTGGCCTGCGGCAATGCCTTTATCCTGAAGCCTTCCGAGCGTGACCCTGGCGTGCCGATGCGCATCGCCGAACTGTTCCTCGAGGCTGGCCTGCCGGCTGGCGTTCTCAACGTCGTCAATGGCGACAAGGATGTCGTCGACGCCATCCTCGACGATCCTGATATCAAGGCTATCGGCTTTGTCGGCTCGACGCCGATCGCGCATTACATCTACTCGCGCGGCACGGCCGCGGGAAAACGCGTGCAGTGCTTCGGCGGCGCCAAGAACCACATGATCATCATGCCCGATGCCGACATGGACCAGACCGTCGATGCGCTGATCGGCGCGGGCTACGGCTCGGCCGGCGAGCGCTGCATGGCGATCTCGGTTGCCGTTCCCGTCGGCAACGACACCGCCAACCGGCTGATGGAAAAGCTCATCCCGCGTGTCGAAAGCCTCAAGGTCGGCCCGTCGACGGATTCGTCCGCCGATTTCGGCCCGCTGGTCACGGCGCAGGCATTGGAACGCGTCAAGGGTTATGTCGACACCGGCGTCAAGGAAGGCGCCAAGCTGGTCGTCGATGGCCGCGGCTTCTCCATGCAGGGCTACGAGGATGGCTACTATATGGGCGGCTGCCTGTTCGACAATGTGACCGCTGACATGCGCATCTACAAGGAAGAGATTTTTGGCCCGGTGCTGTCGGTGGTGCGTGCGCCGACCTATGAGAGCGCCATCAAGCTCGCCAACGATCATGAGATGGGCAATGGCGTCGCCATCTTCACCCGTGACGGGGATGCTGCTCGTGATTTTGCTTCGCGCGTCCAGGTCGGCATGGTCGGCATCAACGTGCCGATCCCGGTTCCGATCGCTTACTACACGTTCGGCGGCTGGAAGGCGTCGTCCTTCGGCGACCTCAACCAGCACGGCCCGGACGCGTTCCGCTTCTACACCAAGACCAAGACGGTGACCTCGCGCTGGCCCTCCGGCGTCAAGGACGGTGCCGAGTTCGTCATCCCAACGATGAACTGACCGACGATTTCGAAGATCGGCAAGAAGGCCCGGGTTCAACGTCCCGGGCCTTTCTTTGTACGAAACCGACATTGGCCATCACGTTCAAGCGATGGAACCAAGAGCCTGTCATTTGCCTTAAATTGCATTCCTGCCGTGTGCAGGCCATCAAAATAGCGCCGGTAGCAGCCGGGGTTCTCGTCTGGCGCAAGGAGGTGTCAGATGACACGACGTCTTGTGGCGGCTATGTTCTTTGCGGTGTTCGCGATGTCCGGCATCGCCCAGGCCAAAGCCGATCAATGCGCGGCGCGGACCGACTTGGTCAAGGCGCTCAGCGAGAAGTTCCACGAAAACCAAGCCGCACGTGGCCTGGTGAACCCAAATGTGGTGCTTGAGATCTTCGTCTCCGACCAGGGCACCTGGACCATCCTGGCCACCGACACACACGGCCAAAGCTGCATCATCACGGCTGGCGAAGGCTGGGACGGGGCGGCTATGGCCGCAGTCTTGCCGGGCACCTGATAAAAGAACCGGCCGGAAGTCTGGAGCAGAGACGGAGTTCAGCGTGTAGCGGCCACTTCGGCATGGCCGCGCAGCAGTGCCATAAGGCGTTTGGCGTCCTTGGCGGCAGCCTCTTCGTCACCAGCCAGGATCGAGCGGATTAGCGCGACGTGGTGCTCGGCCGATTCGGCCAGCCCTGTGTCGGCCTTGTAGCGAAACCAGAAGCGGCGGCTGTGGGTCTGCAGGGGCGCGGCCAGACGGGCCGCAAAAGGGTTGTCGGCGGCCATCGCCAAGGCCTCGTCGAGCGCCTTGTCGGCCTGGATGAAGGCCAGCACATTGCCCGAGATGACGGCCTTCTGCATGGCAAGGGCTGCCTCATGAAACAGGTCGGCGGCCTCACGGGTGACGAAGCGGGCGGCCGAGCGCGCCAGCACCACCTCGACGCCGCGCCTGGCATCCAGCACGCGCAGCCAGTCGCCGGGATGTAGCGGGGCAATGGCGATGCCGGCGCGTGGCCTGACATCCAGCAGTCCTTCCCAGGCGAGGCGCTGGATCGCTTCGCGCACCGGCGTGCGTCCTAGCGCCAGCTTCTCGATGAGGGCGCCTTCGGTGACAAAGCTCGCCGGCGCCAGTTCCAACGTCACGATCATATGCTCGAGTACATGGTAGGCCTTGGCAGCGGCCGGCTCGGGGTATGCTGTCTCACTGGATATCAAAGGTGGGCTCCTGATATATCTTACAAATATCATAACTAATTCAGCGTTGACAGCCGGTTTTCAAATAGATATACGGCTGATATATCAGATGGAGAGACGATTATGTGGACCGGAGTTTTCCCCGCCGTCACGACCAAGTTTACTGATGACGACCGCCTCGATCATGCCGAGATGGAGCGCTGCTTTGCTTTGCAGATGGAGGCAGGCTGCGACGGTATCATCGTCTGCGGTTCGCTCGGCGAAGGGCCGATGCTGTCGCATGACGAGAAGATCGAGGTGCTGAAGACTGCCCAGAAAGTTGCAGGCAACAAGCCGGTGCTGCTGACGGTCAACGAGGCGGGCACCCGCGAGGCGGCGAGCATCGCAAAGCGCGCGAGCCGGGAAGGCGCCAACGGGCTGATGGTGGTGCCGAGCCCGATCTATCACACCAACCCGGAAGAGACGGTCGCCGCCTTGCGCGCCGTCGCTCAGGCCGGCGACCTGCCGGTGATGATCTACTCCAACCGCCTCGCCTACCGCGTCGACGTCACCGTCGACCAGATGGAGGAACTGGCCGCCGACAAGCGCTTCGTCGCCATCAAGGAGTCCTCCGACGACATCCGCCGCTCGACAGAGATCATCAACCGCTTCGGCGACCGCTACGATCTGTTCACCGGCGTCGACAATCTCGCCTTCGAGGCGCTGTCGGTGGGCGCCATCGGCTGGGTGGCGGGTCTGGTCGTCGCCTTCCCGCGCGAGACCGTCGCCATCTACCAGCTGATGAAGCAGGGCCGCCGCGAGGAGGCGCTTTCGATCTACCGCTGGTTCCGGCCGCTGCTCGATCTCGATGTCTCGACCTATCTGGTCCAAAACATCAAGCTTGCCGAAGTGCTCGCGATCGACACAAATGACCGCGTGCGCATGCCGCGCCAGCCGCTGTCGGGCGAGCGCCGCAAAGCGGTCGAGAAGAGCGTCAAGGACGCGCTGGCGGTACGGCCGAAGCTGCCGCAGTTCTGAAGGCTTTCTTCTCCCCATTCACGGGGAGAAGATGGCGGCAGCCGGATGAGGGGCAGCGCCGACGTGCAAGAAAATTCCAGGGACACAGAGGAGGGCCGCCGCCCCTCATCCGCCCTTCGGGCCCCTTCTCCCCGTGAACGGGGAGAGAGGGTAGATATCGCCATTGTCGGTGGCGGCATTGTCGGCATCTGCGCGGCGGCCATGCTGGCCGAGGCCGGGCGCAGCGTCACGGTCTTCGACCGCACCGGCATCTGCGAGGAGACGAGTTCCGGCAATGCCGCCGCCTTCGCCTTCTCCGACGTGCTGCCGCTGGCGCATAAGGGCATGATGCGGCACTTGCCGAAATGGCTTGCCGATCCGCTCGGGCCACTCAGCATCCCGCCGGCCTACTTGCCGAAGCTGTTGCCTTGGCTGTTGCGCTTCTGGCGCGCTGGCGCACCAGAAAAATATGAGGCGAGCCTTGCTGCTCAGGCAGGCATGATGAAGCTCGCCGAGGCTGAATGGATGGGCCTGCTCGACCGTTCCGGCACGCGGCTGATGCTGCGCGAGGACGGCTCGCTGGAGCTTTATGAAAGCGAGGCCGAATTTCAGGCCGGGCTGCCGGGCTGGGCGGCGCGCGAGCGCTTCGGCATCGGCTTTCGCCATGTCGAAGGCGACGAACTGGCGCCGCTGCAGCCGGGACTGTCGCCGCGCTTCATCAAGGGCACCTTCGTGCCGGGCTGGAAGACCGTCGCCGATCCGAAACTGCTCGGCAAGGGGGTGTGGGCCTATGCCGAAAGGCTGGGCGCGCGTTTCGAAAAGGCGCGCATAGAGCGCGTCGCCGCCAATCCTGATGGCGCGACGCTGACGCTGACGGACGGCACGACCAGGCAGGCAAGACATCTTGTCGTGGCCGCCGGGGCATGGTCGCATCTGCTGACGAAGGCGCTTGGCGACACCATCCCGCTCGAAACCGAGCGCGGCTACAACACGACACTGCCGAAGACCGCTTTCGACGTGCAGCGGATGTTGATCTTTTCCGGCCATGGCTTCGTCATCACGCCACTCGAGACGGGCTTGCGCGTCGGCGGCGCCGTCGAGTTGGGCGGTCTCGACCGGCCGCCGAATTTTGCGCGTTCGAAGGCCATGCTGGAAAAAGCCAGACAATTCCTTCCGGGGCTGGACGCGTCAGGTGGCCGCGAGTGGATGGGGTGTCGCCCGTCGCTGCCGGATTCGCTGCCCGTCATCGGCACGGCGCGCACCGCGTCCAACGTCGTCTACGCCTTTGGCCATGGCCATCTCGGCCTGACCCAGGCGGCGGCCAGCGGCCGCTTGATCCGCGATCTTGTTCTCGGGCAAACTTCGCCGATCGATCTTGCTCCCTTCAGCCCGCAACGGTTTTGAGTTCGAGGAAATCATGGCCAAAAAATCCTTCTTTTGCATCGACGGCCATACCTGCGGTAATCCGGTGCGGCTGGTCGCCGGCGGCGGCCCTTTGCTTCAGGGGTCGACGATGATGGAGCGGCGGGCGCATTTCCTGGCGGAGTATGACTGGATCCGCACCGGGCTGATGTTCGAGCCGCGCGGCCACGATGTCATGTCGGGCTCGATCCTCTATCCGCCGACGCGCGAGGATTGCGATATAGCCATCCTGTTCATCGAGACGTCGGGCTGCCTGCCGATGTGCGGCCACGGCACGATCGGCACGGTGACGATGGCCATCGAACACGGGCTGATCAAGCCGAAGACACCCGGCGTGCTCCGGCTCGACACACCGGCCGGGCTGGTCATCGCCGAATACAAACAAGTCGGCGACTATGTCGAGGAGGTGCGCATCACCAATGTACCGTCCTTCCTTTATGCCGAGGGACTGACGGTCGACTGCCCGCAGCTTGGCGAGATCACCGTCGATGTCGCCTATGGCGGCAATTTCTACGCAATCGTCGAGCCGCAGGCGAATTTTCGCGACATGGCTGATTATTCCGCCGGCGATTTCATCGCCTGGAGCCCCGTGGTGCGGCAGCGGCTCAACGAGAAGTACTCGTTCGTGCATCCGGAAAACCCCGGCATCAACCGGCTGTCCCACATGCTGTGGACGGGCAAGCCGACGGTGGAGGGGGCCGACGCACGCAACGCAGTTTTCTATGGCGACAAGGCGATCGACCGCTCACCTTGCGGCACCGGCACCTCGGCGCGCATGGCGCAGCTCCACGCCAAGGGCAAGCTCAAGGCCGGCGACAGTTTTGTCCACGAATCGATCATCGGCTCGCTGTTCAAGGGCAAGGTCGAGAGGGATGTCACTGTTGCCGGCAAGCCGGCCATCATTCCTTCGATCGGCGGCTGGGCCCGGATGACCGGCCTGAACACCATCTTCATCGACGACCGCGATCCGTTCGCGCACGGTTTTGTGGTTAAGTGATACGGTAGGCTGCCGATCATCCACCGAGACCAACTTGGACCCAGAGCGGGACCTCTTGGCGAAACCAGTCAGCGAAAGGTTAGCGCGTTGGGCGAGGCATCCACCGCCATAGTCGGGAAGTAACCCATGTTGCAGCTGGTCAGTACGGAATGTGGCTAAAAAACGAAGCCCGCCAACAACGCAAAGATTCGTCTCATCACCTAATTTTGACCGGGATTTCTGCGAAATGAGGTCGCTGGTCCGGCTGAATCGTCAAAGACATTGCGTTATGCCAATGATAGGGTCCGCGATAGTCCAGGGGTCGGGAGCAAAAAAACGGGCAATCGGAAGGCGTGCCGGCAAAACACGCTCGACGTTTGAAAAATCACGTTGCAATCCGGGCTCGAAACTTTACGACTAGGGGAAATACGAAAAGGAATGCGTCTGCATGGGCGACATTCCAGGGGAGCCATGTACACATGCAGTACTTTGTCCAGCAGCTTATCAATGGGCTGACGCTGGGATCGATCTATGGGCTGATCGCAATCGGCTACACGATGGTCTACGGCATCATCGGCATGATCAACTTCGCCCACGGCGACATTTTCATGGTCGGGGCATTCGCCGCCCTCGTCGTCTTCCTCATCCTCGGCTCCTTGTTCTATTCAGTGCCGGTCGTCCTGGCGCTGCTGATCATGATGATCGTGGCGATGCTGCTCACCAGCCTCTACAACTGGACGATCGAGAAGGTGGCCTACCGGCCGCTGCGCGGTTCGTTCCGGCTGGCGCCGCTGATCACCGCCATCGGCATGTCGATCGCGCTGTCGAACTTCATCCAGGTGACGCAAGGCCCGCGCAACAAGCCGATCCCGCCGATGGTCAGCCAAGTCTACAACATCAACGGCATCAGCGTGTCGCTGAAGCAGATCATCATCGTCGTCGTCACCGCCCTGCTGCTGGCGCTGTTCTGGTACCTGGTCAACAGGACTTCCCTCGGCCGGGCGCAAAGGGCGTGCGAGCAGGACCGCAAGATGGCGGCGCTGCTCGGCGTCGATGTCGACCGTACGATCTCGATCACCTTCATCATGGGTGCAGCGCTTGCGGCCGTCGCGGGCACGTTGTTCCTGATGTATTACGGCGTCATCGCCTTTTCCGACGGCTTTGTGCCGGGGGTCAAGGCCTTCACCGCGGCCGTTCTCGGCGGCATCGGGTCTCTGCCGGGTGCGGTGCTTGGCGGGCTTTTGATCGGCTTCATCGAGAGCATGTGGTCGGCGTATTTCTCGATCGACTACAAGGACGTCGCGGCGTTCTCGATCCTGGCGATCGTGCTGATCTTCCTGCCTTCCGGCATTTTGGGCCGGCCAGAAGTCGAAAAGGTCTGAGACAATGGCGGTTTCCGTATCCTCGGAGCGCGACACCGTCGCCTCCCCCGCGCAGCGTGCATTGCGCGAAGCGTTCTATGCCGGCGCCATCTCGCTGGGGTTGTTCATTCTCTTCATCGGCCTGAAGACCGACCAGAACATAAGCAACCAGCTGATCCTGGTGCAGCGCTGGTTGCTGCTCATCACCGTGGTCGTGCTGACCATGCTTGGCCGCTTCTTCTACATTGCCTATGGCCAGCCGTTCATGGCCAATCAGAAGATCACCAATGTCGCCACCGGCCTGTTGCCGGCGAGCGTCGCGTCGCGCTTCTTCCTGCTTCCGGCCTTCATCGTCGCCGTCGTGCTGGCGGTTGGCCTGGTTGCGTCTGGCAGCGCCCTGCCGGCGTTGGTGGGACCCGATCTGGCCGGCTACCTTCAGTTCCTGCGCGCATTGGCCGTCATTTACGCGCTCGCTTGCGTGATCTTCTATTTCCGCTCCTTCATCCACGCCAATTTCACCAAGCTCGGGATTGCGGCGCTGGTGCTATACCCGATCCTCGTCGTCGTGGTGCTGTCGATCTACGCGTGGTCGATAACCGGCGGCCTGCAGGGCTCGTTGAAGTGGGTCGACAATTTCGGCATCCAGATCCTGATCTATGTGATGCTGGCCTGGGGGCTGAACATCGTCGTCGGCCTCGCCGGCCTGCTCGATCTCGGCTACGTCGCCTTTTACGCGGTCGGCGCCTATGCCTATGCGTTGCTCGGTTCGCAATACGGCCTGTCGTTCTGGATCCTGCTGCCCGCCGCCGGCGCCATGGCCGCCTTCTGGGGCGTTATGCTCGGCTTTCCGGTGCTCAGGCTTCGTGGCGATTACCTGGCGATCGTGACGCTGGCCTTCGGCGAGATCATCCGCCTGGTGCTGATCAACTGGCGTGAAGTCACCAACGGCTCGGCCGGCATCTCCGGCATCCCGAAGGTCACCTTCTTCGGCCTGATGACGTTTAATTCGACCGACCCGAACTACATCGGCAAGGTGCTGCACATCGCCCAGTCGAGCGCCTACTACAAGATCTTCCTCTACTATCTGATTCTCGGGCTGGCGCTGCTGACCGCCTTCGTCACCATCAGGCTCAGGCGCATGCCTGTCGGCCGCGCCTGGGAGGCGCTGCGCGAGGACGAGATTGCCTGCCGCTCGCTTGGCATCAACACCACTACCACCAAGCTCACCGCCTTTGCCACCGGCGCCATGTTCGGCGGTTTTGCCGGCGCCTTCTTCGCCGCACGGCAAGGCTTCGTCAGCCCTGAATCCTTCGTCTTCCTGGAATCGGCGATCATCCTGGCCATCGTGGTGCTCGGCGGCATGGGCTCGCTGGTCGGCATCGCGGTCGCCGCGCTGGTGATGATCGGCGGCACCGAGGCGCTGCGCGAACTCGATTTCCTGAAAAGTGTCTTCGGAAAAGATTTCACCCCGGAGCTTTACCGCATGCTTTTGTTCGGCATGGCGATGGTCATCGTCATGCTGTGGAAGCCGCGCGGCTTTGTCGGCAGCCGTGAACCGACGGCCTTCCTCAGTGAACGAAAAGCGGTCTCCTCCTCCTTCACCAAGGAAGGGCACGGCTGATGAGCGCGACCTCCATTCAGAAGACCAATCCGGGTATGAAAGACGCCATCCTCCAGGTCGAGCATCTTTCGATGAAGTTCGGCGGCCTGATCGCCATCGGCGACCTGTCGTTCCAGGCCAAGCGCGGCGAGATCACCGCGCTGATCGGACCAAATGGCGCCGGCAAGACCACCGTCTTCAATTGCATCACCGGCTTCTACAAGCCGTCGGAAGGCATGATTACGCTCAACCGGTCCGATGGCTCGAGCTTCCTGCTCGAACGGCTGCCCAATCATGAGATCCCGGCGCGCGCCAAGGTGGCGCGCACCTTCCAGAACATCCGCCTGTTCTCGGGCATGACGCTGCTGGAGAATCTGCTGGTTGCCCAGCACAACAAGCTGATGAAGGCATCCGGCTATACGATCCTGGGCCTGTTCGGGATCGGCGGCTACCGCAGGGCCTCGGCTGAATCGGTGGAGCTTGCCAAGCACTGGCTGGAGAAGGCTGATCTTGTCGATCGCGCCGACGATCCGGCCGGCGACCTGCCCTATGGCGCGCAGCGGCGCCTCGAGATTGCGCGCGCCATGTGCACAGGGCCCGAACTTCTGTGCCTCGACGAGCCTGCGGCCGGTCTCAATCCGAAGGAGTCGGCTGCGCTGAATTCGCTGCTGATGGACATCAAGAGTAGTACCTCGATCCTGCTGATCGAACATGACATGTCGGTGGTCATGCAGATTTCCGACCATGTCGTGGTGCTTGAATATGGCCGCAAGATTTCCGACGGCAGCCCGCAATCGGTGCGTACCGACCCGCGCGTCATCGCCGCCTATCTCGGCGTCGACGACGAGGAGGTCGAGACGGTGCTGACCGAGGTCGGCGATGAAGACGTCATCGAGCAGCTGGACATCGGGCCGGATTCGGCTCACGGACCAGGCACATCGTCTTCCTATCTCGCCGGCCCGGTAAGCGACACGATCGGCCACAGCCAGGGCGAGCGGGTCACAGTGTCGAAGGGAGCTTCAAAGGCCACCCAATACGATACAAGAGCCAACTCCGCGCCAAGAGCACCGTCCGAGCGTCTAACGGCCAAGTCCAAGCCGGCGGCCACCAAATCCCCGACAGGCAAGCCGCGCGGAGGGCGTAAGTGATGGCCGAGACAACGCTCCTCGACATCAAGGGCGTCGAGACCTACTACGGCAACATCAAGGCGCTGAACGGCGTCGATGTCCACGTCAACCAGGGCGAGATCGTCGCGCTGATCGGTGCGAACGGCGCCGGCAAGTCGACGCTGATGATGACCATCTTCGGTGCGCCGCGCGCTCGTGCCGGCTCAATCACTTTCGCCGGCACCGACATCACCCAGATGCCGACGCACGAGATCGCCCGCATGCGCATTGCGCAGTCGCCGGAAGGCAGGCGCATTTTCCCGCGCATGACGGTGATGGAAAACCTGCAGATGGGCGCCGGTCTCGACAATCTCAAGCACTATGACGAAGATGCTGAGAAGGTGTTCGCGCTGTTCCCGCGCCTCAAGGAGCGCATTGCCCAGCGCGGCGGCACGCTGTCGGGCGGTGAGCAGCAGATGCTGTCGATCGGACGTGCGCTGATGGCGCGGCCGAAGCTGCTGTTGCTCGACGAGCCGTCGCTGGGTCTGGCGCCGCTCATCGTCAAGCAGATCTTCGATGCCATCCGCGAGCTGAACCGCACGCAAGGGCTGACCGTGTTCCTGGTCGAGCAGAACGCCTTCGGTGCGCTCAAGCTCGCCACGCGCGGCTATGTCATGGTCAACGGCAACGTGACCATGAGCGGCACAGGCAAGGAATTGCTCGCCAATCCGGAAGTGCGGGCGGCCTATCTCGAAGGCGGCCATCACTGATTTTGGAGCGGAATGTATGCATACGGTATTCCGCTCCAACTTGTTTGTTTGTCGCATGACCTTTGTCCGAAAAGTCTGCAACTTTTCGGGATCATGCTAGGAGTCTTCATCATGCAAGGCATTCTTCACGAGGAACCTTCCATCTGGCAGTTCTTCTTCGTCACCTGTCTGCTCGGCGGCTGGGCGGCATGGATGACCGGCAAGGCCAGCGCCCAGACATGGCGCAGCCTGCCGGCGCTGTTCGCCTATCTGCTGGGTCTCGGCATCGGCATCAGGTTCATCCATCATGCCTTGTTCGGCGGCACGATGTTTTCGCTGCAATACTATGTCGTGGACACAATCGTGCTCATGATATTGGGGTTTGTCGGCTATCAATACACGCGTACGAACCAGATGGTGACGCAGTATAATTGGCTTTACGAACGGGCTTCGATCTTAAGCTGGAAACCGAAAGGTTGACGTTCATCATTAACGCCGTTCCGGGGATGAATCGGCGTGACAAGGGCCTGAAAATCGGCAAAGTACGCTTTCTGCGATAAGGGTGGGCATCGCATGAAAGTTTCATCCACGCCCACCTCGTAAATGGGAGCGTTTAAATGAAGAAATCACTTTTGTCCGCCGTTGCCCTGACCGCGCTTGTGGCGTTCGGTGGCAATGCATGGGCTGACGTTATCGTCGGCGTCGCAGGTCCGATCACCGGTCCGAATGCGGCCTTCGGTGCGCAGCTGCAGAAGGGTGCGGAAGCGGCCGTTGCCGACATCAACGCAGCAGGCGGCATGAACGGCGAGCAGATCAAGCTCGAAGTCGGCGACGACGTCTCCGATCCGAAGCAGGGCATTTCGGTCGGCAACAAGTTCGTCGGCGACGGCGTGAAGTTCGTGATCGGCCACTTCAACTCGGGCGTCTCGATCCCGGTTTCGCAGGAAGTCTACGTCGACAACAACATCGTCGAAGTGACGCCTGCGGCGACCAACCCGAAATTCACCGAGCGCGGCCTGTGGAACGTGTTCCGCACCTGCGGACGCGATGACCAGCAGGGCGGCATCGCCGGCGGCTATATCGCGACCAACTTCAAGGACGCCAAGGTTGCCGTCATCCACGACAAGACCCCCTATGGTCAGGGCCTTGCCGACGAGACCAAGAAGGCGATGAACGCTGCCGGCCTGACCGAAGTCATGTACGAAGGCGTCAATGTCGGCGACAAGGACTTCTCGGCGCTGATTGCCAAGATGAAGGATGCCGGTGTTACCCTGATCTATTGGGGCGGCCTGCATACCGAAGCCGGCCTGATCATCCGCCAGTCGGCGGACCAGGGCCTCAAGGCTACCCTGATGTCGGGCGACGGCATCGTCACCGACGAGCTGGCTGCGATCGCCGGCGATGCGGTTATCGGCACGCTCAACACCTTCGGTCCCGATCCGCGCCTGATCCCCGAGAACAAGGCACTGGTCGAGAAGTTCCGCGCTCAGGGCTTCGAGCCGGAAGCCTACACTCTCTACTCCTACGCCGCCATGCAGGTGATCGCCGAGGCTGCTGCCGTGGCCAAGTCGAACGACCCCGTGGAAGTGGCCAAGGCGCTGCACGAGAAGGGCCCGTTCAAGACCGTTCTGGGCGATCTCGCCTATGACGCGAAGGGCGATCCGAAGCTCCCGGGCTACATCATGTACGAATGGAAGAAGGGTCCGGACGGCAAGATCTCCTGGTTCCCGAAGTCGTAATTCGAAACGCAGCTCTATGGAATGCCCGGCGCTCGCGCCGGGCATTTTTGTTGGTGACAGGGCGGCAGCGAGGGTGGCTGGACAAGCCGTTAGCCGGGGTCGAATTTGTGCGGGCACGACAATTAGCGTCACCTCGAGGCGCCAATCGCACGCAGCTTTTCGAGCCGTGGTGCTAGAATCGCATTTAAATCGGTTTAATCTCTCCTCGATTTTGGTTGCACTGCAACATTTTCGCGTTAATCATGCCTCTGCCCCATCCCTCCCTGTCCGGAGCTCCTTCCTTGGCCATCACGAAGATCCTCGTCGCCAACAGGTCCGAAATTGCCATCCGCGTCTTTCGCGCGGCCAACGAGCTCGGCCTCAAAACCGTGGCGATCTGGGCCGAGGAGGACAAATATTCGCTTCATCGGTTCAAGGCCGATGAAAGCTACCAAGTCGGGCGCGGGCCGCATCTGGCCAGGGACATGGGGCCGATCGAAAGCTATCTGTCGATCGAGGAAGTGATCCGGGTCGCCAGACTGTCCGGCGCCGACGCCATCCACCCGGGCTATGGCCTCCTGTCGGAAAGCCCTGAATTCGCAGATGCCTGCGCCGAGGCCGGCATCACTTTCATAGGGCCGAAGCCCGACACGATGCGCCGGCTCGGCAACAAGGTCGCCGCGCGCAATCTGGCCATCGAGGTCGGCGTGCCGGTGGTGCCGGCAACCGAACCGCTGCCGGACGACATGGAAGCAGTCAAGCAGCTCGCCAAGACAGTCGGCTATCCGGTGATGCTCAAGGCATCATGGGGCGGCGGCGGGCGCGGCATGCGCGCCATCCGCGCGGAAGCCGACCTCGCCCGCGAGGTGATGGAAGGCAAGCGCGAGGCCAAGGCCGCCTTCGGCAAGGACGAGGTCTATCTCGAAAAGCTGATCGAGCGCGCTCGCCATGTCGAGGTCCAGGTGCTCGGCGACACGCATGGCAACGCTGTACATCTGTTCGAGCGCGACTGCTCGATCCAGCGCCGCAACCAGAAGGTCGTCGAACGGGCGCCGGCGCCCTATCTCAGCGAGGTATTGCGCCAGGAGCTTTGCGGCTATGCGCTCAAGATCGCGCGGGAGACCAGCTATATCGGCGCCGGCACGGTGGAATTCCTGCAGGACGCCGACACCGGCAAGTTCTACTTCATCGAGGTCAATCCGCGCATCCAGGTCGAGCACACCGTGACCGAGCAGGTGACCGGCATCGACATCGTCAAGGCGCAGATCCACATACTGGACGGCTTTGCCATCGGCACGAAAGAGTCGGGCGTGCCGGCGCAGGCCGACATCGGGCTGAACGGTCATGCGCTGCAGTGCCGCATCACGACCGAGGATCCGGAGCATAGTTTCATTCCGGACTACGGCCGCATCACCGCTTATCGCGAAGCCGCCGGTTTCGGCATCCGCCTCGACGGCGGCACCGCCTATTCGGGCGCGGTCATCACCCGCTTCTACGATCCGCTGCTGGAGAAGGTGACTGCCTGGGCGCCGACACCGGGCGAGGCGATCGCCCGCATGAACCGGGCCTTGCGCGAGTTCCGCATCCGCGGCGTGGCGACCAACCTCACCTTCCTCGAGGCAATCATCAACCACCCGCGCTTCGCCGACAATTCCTACACGACCAGGTTCATCGACACGACGCCGGAGCTGTTCGCGCAGGTGAAGCGGCAGGATCGCGCCACCAAGCTGCTCAACTATCTGGCCGACGTCAGCGTCAACGGCCATCCCGAAACCCGCGGCCGTCCGATGCCGAAGGCCGATGCGGCAGCGCCCGTCGTGCCCTATCTCAACGGCAATGTGCCTGATGGCAGCAAGCAGAAGCTCGACGCGCTGGGGCCGGAGAAATTCGCTGCCTGGATGCGTGAGCAAAAAGAGGTGCTGGTCACCGACACGACGATGCGCGACGGCCACCAGTCGCTGCTCGCCACCCGCATGCGCACGCATGACATTGCCGGCATTGCCGGCATCTATGCGCGGGCGCTGCCGCGGCTGCTGTCGCTGGAATGCTGGGGCGGCGCCACTTTCGACGTCGCCATGCGCTTCCTCACCGAGGATCCGTGGGAGCGGCTGAGTAAAGTGCGCGAAGCAGCCCCCAATCTTTTGCTGCAGATGCTTCTACGCGGCGCCAATGGCGTCGGCTACACCAACTATCCCGATAATGTCGTGCAGCATTTCGTCAGCCAGGCAGCGGCCGGTGGGGTCGACCTGTTCCGCGTCTTCGACTGCCTGAACTGGGTCGAGAATATGCGCGTCGCCATGGACGCGGTGGGCGCGGAGGGCAAGCTGGTCGAAGCGGCGATCTGCTACACCGGCGACATCCTCGATCAGGCGCGCGCCAAATACGACCTTAAATACTATGTCGGGTTGGCGAAAGAATTGCAGGCAGCCGGCGCCCATATCATCGCCGTCAAGGACATGGCCGGGCTTTTGAAGCCTGCCGCCGCCCGCGTGCTGTTCAAGGCGCTGCGCGAAGCCACCGACCTGCCGATCCATTTCCACACCCACGACACGTCAGGCCTGTCGGCGGCGACGGTGCTGGCGGGCGTGGAAAGTGGCGTCGACGCCATCGACGCGGCGATGGATTCCTTCTCCGGCAACACCTCGCAGCCTTGCCTGGGCTCGATCGTCGAGGCGCTGAAGGGAACCGAGCGCGATCCCGGTCTCGATCCGCAATGGATCCGCAACATCTCCTTCTACTGGGAAGCGGTGCGCAACCAGTATGCGGCCTTCGAAAGCGATCTCAAGGGGCCAGCCTCGGAAGTCTATCTGCACGAAATGCCGGGCGGCCAGTTCACCAACCTCAAGGAGCAGGCGCGTTCGCTCGGGCTGGAAACGCGTTGGCACGAGGTGGCACAAGCCTATCACGACGTCAATTTGATGTTCGGTGACATCGTCAAGGTGACGCCGTCGTCCAAGGTGGTCGGCGACATGGCGCTGATGATGGTGAGCCAGGATCTAACCGTTGCCGACGTCGAAAACCCGGCCAAGGACATCGCCTTCCCGGACTCGGTCGTCTCGATGCTGCGCGGCGATCTCGGCCAGTCGCCCGGCGGCTGGCCTGCGAAGCTGCAGAAGAAGGCACTGAAGGAAAGCAAGCCGATCACCGAGCGGCCGGGCTCGCTGCTCAAGCCAGCCGACCTCAAGGCCAGCCGCAAGGAGATCGAGCAGAAGCTGGAGCGCAAGCTCTCGGAGTACGAATTCGCCTCCTGGCTGATGTATCCGAAAGTGTTTACCGACTTCGCCGCCGCGCAGGAAACCTACGGGCCGGTCAGTGTGCTGCCGACGCCGACCTATTTCTACGGCATGAAGTCCGAAGACGAGATCTTCCTGGACATCGAAAAAGGCAAGACGCTTGTGGTGCGCTGCCTTGCGATCGGCGACGTCGATGAGAAGGGCATGGTCACCGTGTTCTTCGAGCTCAACGGCCAGCCGCGCCGTGTCCGGGTGCCAGACAGGGCGCATGGCGCCTCGGCGGCCAAGGCTCGGCGCAAGGCCGAGCCCGGCAACGAGGCGCATGTCGGCGCGCCGATGCCGGGCGTGGTCTCCGCCCTTGCGGTTGCCGCCGGCCAAGCGGTCATGGCCGGCGACGTGCTGTTGTCGATCGAAGCCATGAAGATGGAGACGGCCCTGCATGCCGAGCGCGACGGCACAGTGGCCGAAGTGCTGGTCAAGGCCGGCGATCAGATCGATGCGAAGGATCTGTTGATCGCGTTTGGCTGACGCGCGGATCCATCACACTGGGGACGGCTGGCAGCAGCCGTTATGGAGCATCGATAATGGCTTGACCCGCCGCGCCTGCTCGGGCATCGAACCCGCTCCCAATTTACCGCGCCAGAATCGCGGTGCTTAAAAAGTAGCGGAGAAAAAACATGGCCGACGACATCACAGATACCAGCCAGACTGTTGCCGCCGGCCAGTTGCGCGCCTTCATCGAGCGCATCGAGCGGCTCGAGGAAGAAAAGAAGACCATCGCCGACGACATCAAGGAAGTGTTCGCCGAGGCCAAGGGCACCGGCTTCGACACCAAGGCGATGCGGTCGATCATCCGGCTGCGCAAGAAGGACCAGGCCGAGCGCCAGGAAGAGGAAACCATCCTCGATCTCTACAAGGCCGCGCTCGGCATGGTGTAAGGCTGTCTGGAAATTCTACTCCGGTTGATATCGCCGGAGCGAATTTCGAAACAGTCTCGGGCCAAGGAATGATGCTGGAACGGGCATCGAACCATGAGCGCATTCGACTTCGGCGCCCGCCGCGCCTCTGAATTCCGCCAACGCAGCTTCTGGGCGCTGTTCGCCGAACGGCATCCGGAGGAACGCGCTTCCATGGCGCGGCGCGGACCCTGGTTCTGGCAGCGCGGGCTGCCTGACTTCGCTCTGGTCCTGTCCCTGTATGTCGCGCCGGCGCAAAGCCAAGTTGGCGTCTTTTTCGGCCGTAACGAGAAGTTCGGCGCGACCGGGGTCTGGTCGCGGCTGAAGCCGTTCCAACCGGCAATCGAAGACAGGCTGAAGCTCAGGCCGGAGCAGAGCTGCGAGGGCCTCGGCATCAATTCGATGTGGCGGGTGAACTGCTATGCCGAGGACAACTGGCCGGCCATGGCCGACTGGCTGGTGACGGAATGCTCGCGCTTCGAGCGCGCCGTCACCGACGTGCTGGGAGAGGGATAGCTATCAGGTGTTGGGGCAAAGCATCGGATCCTTCTTCGGCTCGCGCTGGCAAGGCGCGGTGCCGGTCGAGCGGTTGTTCTGGCGCGATCTAGTCCTTGTCGGCACGGCGATCAACATCGCCTCGTCGGTGGCCGCGCTCATTCTGCTCGGCTTGAAGCTGCCGCTCGCCGTCGTCCTGGCGGTGCATTTCGCGCCCGTGCCCTACAACATCTTTCTGACGTTTGCCGTCTGGCGAACCACGGAAAAATCCAGTGGCGCCAAGGCTTCGTTGATGACGCTCGGGGCTACGCTTTGGCTGATCCTGGTGGTGGTTGTCTGAGAAGATTGACACGAAAAAGGGCGGCCGAAGCCGCCCTTTGAAGATGGTGGTCAAGCTGCGGCTTAAGCCGCCGGCTCGAATTTCAGCGCCACGCCGTTGATGCAATAGCGCAGGCCGGTCGGCGGCGGGCCGTCCTCGAAGACATGGCCGAGATGGCTGCCGCAGCGGGCGCAGTGGCATTCGGTGCGGACCATGCCGTAGCTGCGGTCGACGGTGTTTTCGACCGAACCGGGCACCGGATCATTGAAGCTCGGCCAGCCGGTGCCGCTCTCGAACTTGAGCTTGGATTCGAACAGCGGCTGGTCGCAGCCGACGCAGGAAAAGGTGCCGGCGCGCTTTTCGTAGAGCAGCGCGCAGCTTCCGGGCCGTTCGGTGCCATGGCCGCGCATGACCGCATATTGCTCGGGCGTCAGGCGGGCGCGCCATTCGGCGTCGGTGCGGGTGACAGGGTAGGTGTGGGTGTCCATTTGATCTCCTCAGCCTTGGCGGCTTGTTGTTGGTTGCAAGCTATATTCGCTTAGAGATAGGCGTTTGTTACGTGTTTTGCTCGCATTTTCAGCCGAGCTCCTACCCAATCGCCTGAAGATAGCGGGCGATCGACGCATGAAATGCCGTTCTTGCGCCGCCGATGATGTTCTGCTGCCACCACGCGCCGTAGATGTCGTCGAATTCGAAAGGCTCAAGTGCCGCCGCGATGCGTCGCACGGCCGGCGCATTGAGCGGAATGTAGTTCGGATAGCTGTACATGAAGCTGACATGGCGACGCGTCGGCGTCACCTGCAATATGTCGCCGGACAGCAGGGCGTTACCGTCATCGCGTTTCCAATGCAGCACCTGGCCGCCGGCAAAATGGCCACCGCAACGCACGAGTGTCAGCGACGGGTTTATGGCCAGCGTCTCGCCCGCCCAGCTGACGATGGCGTTGTGCGGCCGCATGATCCACTGGCGGTCGTCGGCATGGAGATAGATCGGCACGCCGCCAAACGCCTCGCTCCACTCGACCATCACCGAATAATAGTGGCAGTGCGAAATGGCGATCGCGGCCAGGCCGCCGCGACGGTTGATTTCGGCTACCGCCTCGTCGCTCACCATCGAGATGCAATCCCACAGCACATTGCCGTGCGGCGTCTGCGCCAGCAGCGCCCGCTGGCCGATAGCAAAGCGCGGCTCGATGCCGAAAGCGAGAACGCCGGCATCGTCCTTCATCACAAGCCTATGCCCGGCAGAGAGTTCTTCCCCAGTGATCCAGGCCTGGCCTTCCCAGCGCACATATTGCCGCTCGTCCTCGCAGATCGGGCAATTTTCTGGAGGGGTCTGCGTTGCCGCGAACTGGACGCCGCATTGCGGGCAAAGAAAGCAGGTCATCGGTTTTCCTCTCATATCAATGCTTGCGTGAAAGCTGCTTGGTCGCGGCTTCCAGCCCGGCCATCGTCAGCGGGAACATGCGGCCGCCGAAGAGATCGCGGATCATCGCGATCGAATGGGTGAAGCCCCAGTTTTTCTGGTTTTCGGGGTTCAGCCAGACCGCATTCGGCCATTGCTGCAGCAGCCGGCCAAGCCAGACGCTGCCGGCTTCCGGGTTCCAATGCTCGACCGAGCCGCCGGGATGCGCGATCTCGTAAGGGCTCATCGAAGCGTCGCCGACGACGATGACCTTGTAGTCCGGGCCGTATTTGTGGAGCAGGTCGAAGGTCGGGATGGTCTCGGCATGCCTGCGGCGGTTGTCCTTCCAGACGCCCTCGTAGAGGCAGTTGTGGAAGTAGAAATATTCGAGCTGGCGGAATTCGGCGCGGGCGGCCGAAAACAGCTCCTCGACGCTTTTGATGTGGTCGTCCATCGAGCCGCCGACATCGAAGAACATCAAGAGCTTCACGGCGTTGCGCCGTTCGGGGCGCGTCTGCACATCGAGATAGCCGTGCTCGGCGGTGGCATGGATGGTGCCGGGCAGGTCGAACTCTTCCTCCGCACCCTCGCGCACCCAGCGGCGCAGGCGCTTCAGCGCCACCTTGATGTTGCGGGTGCCGAGCTCGACGGCGTCGTCGAAATTTTTGAACTCGCGCTTGTCCCAGACTTTCACCGCACGGCGATTGCGGCTTTCATGCTGGCCGATGCGCACGCCTTCGGGATTGTAGCCATAGGCGCCGAAAGGCGAAGTGCCGCCGGTGCCGATCCATTTCGAGCCGCCCTGATGGCGGCCTTTCTGCTCCTCCAGCCGCTGCTTCAGTGTCTCCATCAGCTTGTCGAAACCGCCGAGCGCCTCGATCAGTTTCTTCTCTTCCTCGGTCAGGTGCTTTTCGGCGAGCCGGCGCAGCCATTCCTCAGGGATGTTGGCGACACCGACGGCATCGGGGCCGGTGAGCGCCTCGATCCCCTTGAAGACATGCGCAAACACCTGGTCGAAGCGGTCGATATGGCGTTCGTCCTTCACAAGCGCGGCGCGGGCGAGGTAGTAAAAACCCTGGACGTCATAGTCGACCAGCCCGGCCTCCAGCCCTTCCAGCAGCGACAGATATTCCCTGAGCGAAACGGGAACCCGCGCGGCCTTTAGTTCGAGAAAGAAGGGGAGGAACATGGTTGGCCGTTATCTATGCCGAACGGTCACGGCGGAGTCGCCACGGGCACTGTCGATTTCGCCGGATTGCAGAAGATTTGCCACAGTACGTGGGTTGGGCATGGGCAAGTGCTTTGCGATGCGGGCTTCCGCCCCATTCGCGCATAGCCGACGCGGCATCGGCTATCGCTTCAGCCGGGTTTGCGCCGGCCCCGTGGCAGCCGGCGAGATAGGGCATCCGCACTCCCCAAACGCCGTCACTGCCATCCACGATTCCGACATAGCGGATCATTCGGCTCCTTCCGCGTTATTTCGATCGCGCTCGCATCATAGCAGATCATACTCGATAAAACCTGTCCGCCGCGCGACATGGTCGTAGAGCTTGCGCGCTGTGGCGTTGGTTTCGTGGGTCATCCAATAGACGTTCTTGACGCCGATCTTGCCGGCTTCCTGCTTGACCGCTTCAATGAGGGCCGCACCGATGCCCTTGCCGCGCACATCAGGGTCGGCGAACAGGTCCTGCAGGTAGCAGTTGTTTTTCTCCGACCAGCCGGAGCGGTGATAGAGATAATGGGTCAGGCCGACCGCCTTGCCGTCGAGCGTGGCGATAAACCCCTTCGGTTCGAATTCACCTTCCGTGAACAGTCGTTTCCAGGTGATGTCGTAGACCTCGTCCGGCAGCTTGGTCTCGTAGAAGGTGAGGTAGGCAGTCCACAGCCGCCGCCAGTCGGCATGGTCGGCCAGCGCCAGCGGACGGACGGTGATCTCCGTCATTTCGGTTCCTCCAAAGCCTTATCGGATTCCGGCGGAATCAGATCGGAAACACCATCGCCTAATCCACCGGCGAATTGTACTCGCGAAATGCGGTCGCCAGCATTTGCAGCGCGTCACGCGCCCGCGGCGCCAGATTGTGCGAATGCAGGACCACTTCGGAGGGGTCAAGCGACGGCAGGCCGAGCTTGCGGCCAACCTCGATCAGGCCGGGCGGAGCGACGCAGTGAGCCAGCGCCGAAACGGCAAAGCCCGCCGATATCGCAATGTTGACGGCCGCGCCGCCGCCGCCGACGAAGGCCTCCTCCCAGGCGATGCCTGCTTTGTCCAGCGCCTCGACCGCCCGCACACGATCCGGACAGTTGCACACGGTGCTTAAGAGCGCGAGGCGCAACGGCGTTCCGCGCTGCCACTCGAAGGAAGGTGCTGCGAACCAGCCATAGTGGTTGCGCGACAAGGTCCGGCCAGGACGGCTGTCGCCTTCGCGGTGCACGATGACTGCATCGAGCTCGCCGTGATCGAAAGCTTCCTTGAGCACCGTGCTGGTATCGATCCTCAAACTGAGCGTCAGCGATGGATCGTGCGCATGGAGCTGGGCAATCAGAATGGACAGCGCCGGACCGGCGGCATGATCGACAAAGCCGAGCGCAAGCCGGCACGGTGCTGACGCAAACTCCGCCATGGCGCGCTCGTGCGCGGCAAGGAAGTCACGCGCGGCGGGGAGGAAGACGGCGCCTCGTGCCGACAGGCTGACGCGGCGCGGCGTTCTTTCAATCAATCGCGCGCCGAGCTTCTCCTCAAGGCGGCGCAGCTTGACGCTGATCGTCGCCTGCGTGCTGCCCAGCGCCGATGCCGCCTGGGTGAAGCTCTGCAGATCGGCCACCATCACAAAGGTTCGTACGGCGTCCACATCAAGACTGGTCATCGCAGCACTCCATTGGGCCGATCATTCCGTTTTGTCATTTCTGATATAGCCGAGCATAGCCTTTTTTCATGGTCGAGTCTCCTCTATCTCAAACTGGTCGCGGTTTGAAGAGCGCCTCATGCTCGGATGGAAAGAGATCGATATGCCAATTCAACGAAACACCATAGCGCTCACCGGCGTGTGCCTGGCGTCGCTGCTGTTCGGGCTCGAAATCTCCAGCGTGCCGGTGATCCTGCCGAAACTGGAAAGCGTGCTCGCCGGCAATTTCAGGGATTTGCAGTGGATCATGAATGCCTACACCATCGCCTGCACGACAGTGCTGATGGCGACAGGGACATTGGCCGACCGTTTCGGCCGCAAGAGCGTGATGGTGATCACCACCGTCGCCTTCGGCCTCGCCTCGCTGCTGTGCGGCCTGGCTCCGAGTGCTGCACTGCTGATAGCCGCCCGCTTCCTGCAAGGCCTCGCCGGCGGCGCGATGCTGACCTGCAGCGTCGCCGTGCTGTCTCACCAGTTCCAGGACGGCCGCGAACGCGGCAAGGCTTTCGTCGCCTGGAGCGTCGTCTCAGGCATCGGGCTCGGTTTCGGGCCCGCCATCGGTGGCTTGATCGTGGCGCTGTCGAACTGGCAATGGGTGTTCCTCATCCACGTGCCGCTGGCGATCCTGGCGCTCGCCTTTATCGGCGCCGGTGTCACGCAATCGCGCGATCACAACGCCCAGAAGCTCGACTGGGCCGGCATGCTGACGCTGTCGGCGGCGGTGTTCGGCTTTTCCTATCTGATCACGCAAGGTGCGGATCTCGGGACCAGCGCCCGCATCGGCGTGATATCAGCCTCCGTGGCTGCGTTCATCGCTTTCCTTGTGGCCGAGAGGGTCAATCCCTATCCGATGTTCGATTTCTCCGCGTTCCGCATCCGCCAGTTTTCCGGCGCGATCATGGGCGCCATCGGCATGAATTTCAGTTACTGGCCGTTCATCATCTATCTGCCGATCTATTATTCGGGCGTTCTCGGCTATGACAGCACGACGACCGGCCTGCTGTTGCTCGTCTACACGCTGCCCTTCATGGTGATGCCGCCGATCGCCGAGCGCATTCGCGCGCGCTATCAGGCACGAATTGCCATCCCGCTCGGTCTGCTGACGCTAGGGATCGGTTTCATCGCCATGTGGATCGGCTCCAGGCTCGAGGGCGCCACCTGGCTGACCATGCTGCCCGGCACGCTGATTGCCGGCATCGGCATCGGTCTCACCAATTCGCCGACCACCAATACCACGACCGGCGCGGTATCGCCGGATCGTGCCGGCATGGCGTCCGGCATCGACATCAGCGCACGCCTGATCACGCTCGCTATCAACATCGCGGTGCTCGGCCTGCTGCTGACGCAAGGTATCGTTTCCCACCTGCGGGCCACACTCGGCGCGGCTTTGGAGCCGGATGAGTTGCGGGCACTGGCGGAAAGGGTCGCCACCGGCAATCTGGAGGGCCTTGCGCAGGGGACGCCGAAGCTCGCAGCCCTCGACCCATCCGGCGCCATCGTGCATGCCGCGCTGGTCAATGGTTTCGGCTGGGTCATGCTCTATTGCGGGATCGGCGTTCTCGCCCTGTCGGTCATCGGCTTCGTCATCTTCGGGCCGAAGCGCGTCGCGCCGCAGGAGAGAGGGTTTGCTCCCGCGGAGTAAGCGGCCAAAGCCGCCCGTAGCTGTCAGCCAACCCTCGATCCTCACCCCTGCCGTCTGGCCATGAAGGCCAGGCGTTCAAACAGATGCACGTCCTGTTCGTTCTTGAGCAGTGCGCCGTGCAGCTTCGGCAGCGCGCTCCTGGGGTCGGCGCGCAGATCCTCGGGTGCGATGTCGTCGGCGACCAGCAGGCGGATCCCGTCGAGCGCCTCGGAGGTCGACGGCTTCTTCTTCAACCCCTGCACATCGCGGATCTCGTAGAACTGGGTCAGGGCAGCACGCACCAAATTCTGCTTTATGCCGGGATAGTGCACGTCGACGATTTTGTGCAGCGTGTCGACATCGGGAAAGCGGATGTAGTGGAAGAAGCACCGGCGCAGGAAGGCGTCGGGCAGTTCCTTCTCATTGTTGGAAGTGATGATGACGATGGGGCGCACAGCGGCGCGGATCGTTTCGCCGGTTTCGTAGACGAAGAACTCCATCCGGTCGAGTTCCTGCAGCAGGTCGTTGGGGAATTCGATATCGGCCTTGTCGATCTCGTCGATCAACAGCACGACCTTCTTACCGGCCGCGAAGGCGTGCCAGAGCTTGCCGCGCTTGATGTAGTTTTTGATGTCGTTGAACCTGGCATCGCCGAGCTGGCTGTCGCGCAGCCGCGAGACAGCATCATATTCATACAGTCCCTGCTGCGCACGGGTGGTCGACTTGACGTGCCATTCGATCAGGTCGAGGCCGAGCGCCGATGCCACCTGGCGGGCAAGCTCGGTCTTGCCGGTGCCCGGCTCGCCCTTGACCAGCAACGGCCGCTCCAGCGCGATCGCGGCGTTCACCGCCACCATCAGATCCTTGTCGGCGACATAGGCCGCCGTGCCTTCGAAACGCATACTTGCTCCTCGGTTGGTCAGCGCGAGCGTAAGGACGCTGCTTGACCTGTGCAAGGGCGAGCCGGCTGCGACCAAAGCGTGTGAGATCGAAATGGAAACATCGGCTCATGTCACTAGCGCTTGACCGACCAGCCGCCTATATTGGGCTTGGCGGTCTGCGCTTCCCGGCAGGAGAACATTTTCCCCGGGGCCTTAACGATCCTTAGGGAGCTGTCCCTGGGAAGACCCTTGGGTTTTCTCATACGGCGCCCACCTACTTTGTAGGTTCCCGGGATCGCTCTCTCCACCGGTTGTGTGGATCGTCACTTACCTCTATCCGCCCAGTTTGGCGGATGATGTGGTAGAAAACGTCGCTCATGAAACGTCACCCAGATCCGACCTTTTCTATCGTCCGCGCATGACATCTCCCAAAGACCTGAAAAAGCAGTTGCGCCTCGAGGCACTCGGCCGTCGCGATGCGCTCGATCCGCTGTGGCGGGTGGAGATCGCGCTTGAAATGGCCGAGACGGCGCGCGACCACCTCGCCATCGAGCCGGGTCAGATCGTTTCAGCTTTCTGGCCGATGCGATCGGAAGTCGACGTCAGGCCGCTGATGTTCGCCTTGCGCGAGAACGGGGCCAGGCTTTGCCTGCCGGCCATCCTCGACAAGACCACCATCGTCTTTCGCGAACTGGTGCGCGGCGCGCCGATGGTCGAGATGGGTTTTGGCACGGTCGGTCCGCATGCGGAGGCCGAGGTTCTCGATCCCGCGGTGATGCTGGTGCCGCTCGCGGCCTTCGACAGCCGCGGTCATCGCATCGGGTATGGCGCCGGCTATTACGACCGCGCCATCGCCAGGCTGATCGACAAGGGCCAGCCGCCACGACTGATCGGCATCGCTTTCGATTGCCAGGAGGTGGGTCTGGTGCCGGATGAGGCGCACGACGTCATCATCCCGGAAATACTCACCGAGAGCGGTTTGCGCCGCTTCGACATCGCTTAAAAGACCGCGATCCCGCTTAACGCGTTTCCAAGACGTGCCGGATAGTATTCCGGCAACACAGTCCGAGCCGATGGCGGCCATCATGTTTGTCTTCGCACGCTTCCTGCTGATGCCGTTCGTCCTCATCGCGGTAACGCTGTTCGCGATGGCATTGCACATTTCCGGAACGGCCCTGCACCACCAGTTCGCCTGGCATCAGACGGTTGCCACAGTGACGGATGTCAGTTCCTACAGCGAAGCCCAGGGTAATGGCCTCACCGCGAAAGGCATCAACGTCGCTGTCACCTATGTCGCGAACGATGCACCGATGACGTGGTCCGGCAAGGGAAAGGACATCGGCCTCTACACGGCGTCCAAAGGCGACGCGGTGAAGTTGTATTACAACCCTGCCAATCCATCGATCCTCGATACCGCGGCGATGAAGGGCTGGCGCGGCGGGCTGTTGCTCCTGGCCGCTACTGGTGGGTTCACTGTTTTTTACGTGTGGTTCTTCTGGCTGCGCGGACGCACCGCACCGCCGGCGTCACCGATGATGCCTTCGGCAGTTCGCGTTGCGGGCGCGAGCGCCAAGCCGCCTCAACAGCAGCGTGGTACTTTCGGCCGGCGTTAGCGCCAATCGCCCGGGTAGCGCTTGCCTAGCGTCCGTGCCTCTGGATAGAAGTGGGCATGAGACTTCTCTTCCTCGGCGACATGGTGGGCAAATCGGGACGTACGGCGGTGTGGGAACAACTGCCCGGCCTGATCTCGGATTTCAAACTCGACTTCGTCATCGTCAATGGCGAGAACGCCGCCGGCGGCTTCGGCATCACCGAAGACATTTTTCGCGACACCATCGCCGCCGGTGCGGATGTCGTCACCACCGGCAACCATGTCTGGGACCAGCGCGACGCACTGGTCTTCGCGCCGCGCGAGGAGCGCTTCTTGCGCCCGTCCAACTTCCCCAAGGGCACGCCGGGGCGCGGTTCCGGCGTCTATATCGCCAAAAACGGCGCGCGCGTGCTGGTCGCCAACATCATGGGCCGGGTGTTCATGCATCCCGAGCTCGACGATCCGTTCCAGGCCGGCGAGCGCGAGCTGGCCGCCTGTCCGCTGGGCGAGCAGGCCGATGCCGTGGTCATCGACTTCCATGCCGAAGCGACCTCGGAGAAAATGTGCTTCGCGCATTTCGTCGACGGCCGCGCCAGCCTCGTCATCGGCACCCATACGCACCAGCCGACGGCCGACCACCAGATCCTCAACGGCGGCACCGGCTACATGTCCGATGCCGGCATGTGCGGCGACTATGATTCCTCGCTCGGCATGGACAAGGAAGAGCCGCTCAACCGCTTCCTGTCGAAAGTGCCGAAAGGCCGCTTCGAGGCGGCGACCGGACCGGCGACATTGTGCGGCGTCGGCGTCACTATTTCCGACCGCACCGGCCTGACCGAGAAGATCGCGCCTTTTCGTCGCGGGCCGCGGCTCGAAGAAACCGCGCCATCCTTCTGGTCTTGACATTGATATAGTCGAGTAAAGTACCTAACTGGCGACGAAACTGCGCTAGATCGTTAAAGAGGGGACGACCTCCATGCAGCTGATCGAGTTCTTTGCGCCGCATTTTCAATTTGTTTCCGATCCAACCGCGTGGGTCGCGTTGCTGACGCTGATCGTCCTCGAGGTCGTGCTCGGCATCGACAATCTGATCTTCATCTCGATCCTGACCAACAAATTGCCTGAGGCGCAGCGCGCCCGCGCCCGCCGTCTCGGCATCTCGGCGGCGCTGATCATGCGGCTGGTGCTGCTCGCAACCATCTCCATCATCGTGCAGCTGACGACGCCGGTGTTCACAGCGTTCGGCCATGGCTTTTCCTGGCGCGACCTGATCCTGATTGCCGGCGGCCTGTTCCTGGTCTGGAAGGCGACCAAGGAAATCCACCACACCGTCGATCCCGACGACCACAAGGATACGATGATGGGCGAGACGCTGCAGATCTCGCTTGCCGGCGCCATCTTCCAGATCCTGCTGCTCGATCTCGTCTTTTCGATCGATTCGATCATCACCGCCGTCGGCATGACCGACGAGATTGCCATCATGTACATCGCCGTGATCGTGGCGGTGAGCGTGATGATGCTGGCGGCCGGGCCGCTGGCCAATTTCATCGCCAAGAACCCGAGCATCGTCATGCTGGCGCTGGGCTTCCTGCTGATGATCGGCATGACGCTGATCGCCGACGGCATGGGCTATCATGTGCCGAAGGGCTACATCTACGCCGCGATGGGCTTTTCCGCCCTGGTCGAGGGCCTCAACATGCTGGCGCGGCGAAGGAAGAAATCCAGCGGTGGGCATTGAGGCTGGGCGATCGGGGCGATCCTAGCGCCCCGGCACGCCCTTCGGATAACGGTCGCCGATCAGGCCAAGCGACAGGCCCTGTTCCAGCCATGCCTTTGCGCCGGCAAGAACCAGTGCGAAGCCGTCGGTCGAGCCGACCGCCTGCTTGACCTGCTCGTCGGCGGTGCCGGCGAAGCCGAAATTGCTGACCTCAAGAAAGGTCGCACCGTCAGGCGTTTCGGCGCCGGGCATCTCCGTGAATGTCCAGACCACAGTGGTCGGCGGATCGCTCCATTGCATGACGATCTTCTTGTTCTCGACGATCTCGCTGACATTGACCATCGCCGAGGCCCCGTACATGCGCCACTCCCAGCGAACCTCTTTGCGGCTATCCAGCCGGCCGCTACTGTGGGTAAACCAGAATTTCGTGGTGATGGCCGGGTCGACGATCGCCTCGAAGACCTCGGCGACCGGCCGCCTGATCAGCATGCCGGCTTCGGCAGTCGGCGTTTTGTGAATTTCCATCGATGCTCCTTTCCTTGTCCGGTTTGCGCTCACCAGGCGTCAGGCTCGCGCACCATGTGAACGATGCTGGCCGGGTTGGCGATCCAGAAGCCGCGAAAGCCTTCGCCCAGGGGCTCGACCGCGTCGCAACGGACGACGCCGGCCTTGGCGAGATGATCCGCAATGGCTGCAGAATTGTCGGTGAAAAGCTCAAGCCAGACTTCGGCCTGGCTCAGCATCGGCGCCTCGTCGATCCACAGACGGTTTGGGCCAAGCTCGAAGCCGATGGCCGGCGTCTTGGCGGTGAATGGATTCAAGCCGACGACGTCGCGATAGAAGGCGATCGTCGCCTCGTACTGATGTGACGGGACTTTCATGGCGATGTTGATTCCACCTGTCATTTTCGCGGTCATTGCGGGCTCCGTTGCGCTGTTCATCTGTTTGTCTCGTTGGCCGGCTCGCCCCTCATCTCGCCGCGGTAGTAGCCGTCGCGCAGATTGATGCCGTATTCGACATAGGCCTTCATGCAGGCCAGCATCTGCGACCAGCCCTCGCAATTGAGGTAGGATTTCTGCAGGCCGACCACGCCTTCCGGCCAGCCGGATTCAGCAATGGTCACAAGGGTGCCGCCATCGTCCAGCGGCTCGAAGTTCATCTCGATGCGTGTCTTGTAGGCGGGCTTGCCTTCGGCATCGGTGGCATCCCAGCGCAGCACGATATGGCGGTCCTTGATCACCTCATCGACTTCGACGGGCACCTTGCCCCACCAGACCACCCCGGTGCCGGCCTTCAGCGGCGCGCTGGCGCCGCCGATGGTGGTGAAATAGCCACTCAGCTTTTTGGGATTGACGACGGCGTCGAAGACTTCGGCGACCGGTTTGCCGATGCGCCCGGAAACTCTGAATCCAAGAGACATATCCACAGCTCCTCCTTGATTGGCTCGACGATATGTTATAGAAACATAACATGTCAAGCCAAACCGCAGACGATCACGTTTTCAAGGCGTTGGCGCATCCGCGCCGTCGCGAATTGCTGGATCGGCTGAAGGATGCGCCGCAGACGACCGGCATGTTGTGCGAGGCGTTTCCCGACATCGATCGCTGCACCGTCATGCTGCATCTCAAGGTGCTGGAAGAAGCCGAACTGGTGGTGGCAAAGCGCCAAGGGCGAGAGCGCTGGAACCATCTCAACGCGCTGCCGATCAAGCACATCCACGACCGCTGGATCAGCCAGTATGCCGGCCATGCGCTCAGCATTATCGACCGGCTGAAGTCCGATCTGGAGGACTGAACCGGCGCGGCTGGACGAATTGAGCCGATTTATCTATAAGCCGGCCATTCCGACAGAGAACGCCGTGCATCCATCGCGTTGCACCTTGGACGGCTCTGAAAATTTGAATTCGAGTACCCGGGAGGACGAGGTGAGACCACCTCGCTTCGGGATGCTCTAGCCGAAGACGACAGGGGTGCCATGGCCGGCCATTCACAGTTCAAGAACATCATGCACCGCAAGGGCCGGCAGGACGCGGTGCGGTCGAAAATGTTTTCCAAGCTGGCGCGCGAAATCACCGTCGCCGCCAAGAGCGGAACACCGGATCCGTCGATGAACCCGCGTTTGCGCCTGGCCATTCAGAACGCCAAGGCGGTGTCGATGCCGAAGGACAACATCCAGCGCGCCATCAACAAGGCATCGATGGGCGATGCCGAGAATTACGAAGCGGTGCGCTATGAAGGCTATGGGCCAGGCGGCGTGGCGCTGATCGTCGAGGCGCTGACCGACAACCGCAACCGCTCGGCCTCGAGCGTGCGCGCCGCCTTCACCAAAGCCGGGGGTGCGCTTGGTGAAACCGGCTCGGTGTCGTTCATGTGGAACCGCGCCGGCGAGATTTACTATCCGGCCTCCGCCGGCAGCGCCGACAAGGTGATGGACGCGGCGATCGAGGCCGGCGCCGATGACGTCGAGTCCGACGAGGAAGGCCACACCATCTACTGTGCGTTCGAGAGTATGGGCGAAGTGTCTAAGGCGCTGGAAGCCTCGCTTGGCGAGGCCGAATCGGTGAAGCCGATCTGGCAGCCGCAGAACAATGTCCCGGTCGACGAAGAGCGGGCGCAATCGCTGATGAAACTGGTGGCAACGCTCGAGGACGATGACGACGTGCAGAGCGTCTACGCCAATTTCGAGGTCGACGACGAGACCATGGCCAAGCTCAGCGCGGCGTAGGTCCGTGCAATACAGTCGGATGCGAATATTGCTGTATGACGGCGGCCTGCCTATAGATTAGTCAGTTTTCAGGGGGGGCCGATGACCGACTATAAAGAGGCAAGTTTTGCCGATGCGGTGGCCTGGCCTCGCCGGCCCGGCATATGGCGACGGTTTCTCGCTGCACTCATCGACTACCTTGTAATCCTGATCGCCCTCTATTTGCTCGTAGGGGCTCTATTTCTGCTGACCAACGGTGGCGTAAAAGGCAGCTTTTGGCTGAACTGGAAACTATGCCAGGAGGGTACGGTTCACGGTGCCCCGACACTTGCCCGTTATGATTGGCAGGTGTGTAGAACATCAGTACTCGGTTTGCCGGTCGCCATATGGAGCGTGGGTACGGCGCCGGGCTCAAAGCCTGGAGAAACCTCCTCCATCTCGATCGATCTGGATTCGCAAGGGAATTTCAGGCCTGCAGCATTGGACCTGGGTTTCCTCGAGCAGATCGCTCTGGCGTCTTATCTCCTCATTATGGAGTTGAAGTCCGGCCAATCAATCGGCAAGCGGCTCACGGAGCTCACTGTACATGATGAGGACGACAGACATAGGGTCGGCCTGCCGGCGAGAAAGGCTGTTCGGCGGCAACTTATCAAGTTTCTCGGCGCATTACCGATCGTCCTGACGGGAAGCTGGTATGCTTTTCAGGCTTGGGGCACCGCTCCCGGTGGCGTGCAGGATTACTCCAGCCTGGAAATAGTGGTTGCATCCGCTGCCCTCGTTTTGGTGCTGATCTGGCCGGTCTGGATTGCGATATCCATAGCTCTGGGCGACGACCCGATACACGATCGATTCGCAAATACCACGGTGCGCATACAGGAGGCCCAGACATGAGTGTGCCGGAGAGGCCCCGCGTGGTCATCACCTATTGCACGCAGTGCCAGTGGCTGTTGCGGGCCGGCTGGATGGCGCAGGAACTGCTCTCCACCTTCGGCACGGATCTTGGTGAAGTGACGCTGGTGCCGGGCACAGGCGGCATCTTCACCGTTTCCTGCAACGATGTGCTGGTCTGGGACCGCAAGCGCGACGGCGGCTTTCCCGATGCCGCCAAGCTCAAGCAGCTGGTGCGCGACGTCATCGATCCGGGCCGCGATCTCGGTCATTCCGACCGCAAGGGTCACACGCAAAAGGACCCCGCTTGAGGCGAGGTCCTTGCGTTTGCGAAGTGTCATTTTTCAGAGCAATGCGAAGATGAAGCAGGCCATCGACACGATGGCGGTGATGGTGCGGATGTGGTTCCACATCACCCATTGATTTAGATGGTTCGCCCACACGGCTGCGCCATTGGCGCTGGCCGGGTCGACGGCGGCGAGCGCATCGTTGAGCGGCACATTGAAGACCATGGTCACGATCGGGTTGCCGATCAAATAGATCACGGCGCCGGCAAGCAGCCAGTATGAACCGGACTGGCTCCAGCCCATGATAACGGCGGCGATAAGCACCAGACAGAGCAGGCCGGTGCCGAACAGCGCCGTCATGAAGGTGGGCGTGATCACCGTGATGTTGATCGAATTCATCGCTGCGATGCCTTGGGGGACCGGCAGCCGGGCAAGCGCCGCCATGATAAAGTTGGAAAAGGCGAAGAACACGCCGCCGACGACGCCCGAGCCGATGGCGGCGATGATGGTGAGGGTGGGAAGAAGCTTGATCATCTCAGTTGCTCCAGATGCCGGTTGCAGCGGTTTCATTTGCGTAGGCGGAAAAGTCTTTCGGCGCGCGGCCGAGCACACGCTGGACGCCGTCGGTCAGCGTCTCGTTGCGGCCGTCAAGCACTTCGGTGAACAGCTCGTTGAGCAGCCAGGCGATTTCGGGCGGCAGTTCGTATGCCGCCGTCGCGGCGGTGAATTCGTCATGCGAGATCTTGATATAGCGGATGTCGCGGCCGGTCGCCTTGGCGATCTCGGCAACCGCGTCGGCGAAGCTTAGCAGCCGCGGCCCGGTCAACTCATAGAGCTGGCCGACATGACCCGGTTCGGTCAGCGCAACGAAGGCAGCATCGGCGATGTCGTCGACATCGACGAAGGGCTCGCCAACAGGGCCGACAGGCAAAGCCACTTCGCCTTGCCGCAAGGACTCGACGAGAAAACCTTCACTGAAATTCTGCGAAAACCAAGCGCAACGCAGGATCGTCCAGTCAGCGCCCGAGGCTTTGACCATCTCTTCGGCGCGCTGGGCTTCGGTCTCGCCGCGGCCGGAGAGCAGCACCATGCGGGTGACGCCATTTGCCACCGCAAGCCTGGCGAAGGCGCCGACGGTCTCGGCGGCGCCCGGCACGGCGATGTCGGGATAGTAACTGATGTAGACGGCGCCCACGCCCTGCATGGCAGGCTCCCAGGTCGCCGGAACCTCCCAGTCGAAGCGGGGGCTGCCGGAACGCGAGCCGATGCGCACGGGAATGCCCTGTGAGGTCAGCCGCCCGGCGAGGCGACGGCCGGTCTTGCCAGTGCCACCGAGAATCAGGACTGGTTTGGTGTCGGTCATGGTGGTTTTCCTTTGTTACAAATATGAATAATCCTCACATTTGCAAAATGTGATAAACCCTCGTATTTTGGGAGTCAAGCCGTTTGTTGGCAGATTTTGTCGAGACCGGAGGCCGTCATGGAAGACACAGCAACGCCCGCATCTGAGGAGCAGGTCGCATCGCCGCGACGGGCGCCCACCCAGCAGCGCAGCCGCGAGCGGGTCGAGCGCATGCTGGCCGCAGCCTCGGCGCTGATTGCCGAGCAAGGCAGCGACGCCATGCGCATGGGCGAGGTAGCGGAACGGGCCGCGGTGTCGATCGGTTCGCTCTACCAGTTCTTTCCCGACAAGCGGGCGATCGTCTGGGCGCTGGCCGAGCGACACACCGCCGAAAGCCAGGCCTGCATCTCCTCGGCGCTCAAGGATGTCGTCGACGCCGAGGGCCTGCGGCAGGCGTTTTCGGAGCTGGTGGATATCTACTATCAGCTGTTCCTGGCCGAGCCGGTGATGCGCGACATCTGGTCGGGCACCCAGGCCGACAAGGCGCTGCGCCAGCTCGAACTCGCCGACAGCCGGGCGAATGCCGAATTCCTGACGATGGTGCTGAAGCGGCTGCATCCCGGCGCCGATCCGGTGGCGCTGGAGACCACAGCGTTTCTGGTCTGGCAGATGGGCGAGGCTGCCGTGCGGCTGGCGATCTCGGTCGACCGGCAGGAGGGCGACAGGCTGGTCGCCGCCTACAAGCGCATGGCGCTGCGGGAATTGGTGGACGGGTAGGCTCGCACCACTCTGGGAAGGGTCGCTTCGAAGCAGCAGGGTGGAGGCGTCGGACCGCACCCGACCCTTGGGCCGACCTCCCCACAAGCGGGAGGTATCGGCGCGTTAGCTTGAAGCGACTGACTTTGGCGGCAACAAAAAACCCGCCACAAAGGGCGGGTTCTTGATTCTGCGATAAAGGTAAACCTTAAAGGCCGAACCCTTCGAAGCGCTTCTTGAACTTCGACAGGCGGCCGCCGCGGTCGAGCAGGGTCTGCTGGCCGCCGGTCCAGGCTGGGTGCGTGGTCGGGTCGATATCGAGGTTCATCGTATCGCCTTCCTTGCCCCAGGTCGAACGGGTCGAGTATTCTGTGCCATCGGTCATGACGACCTTGATGGTGTGGTAGTCGGGATGGATATCGGCCTTCATTGTCGTGCTTCCTGGCTTGTGGCGCTACAGACGGGCCCGTGGCCTGCGTCGATGCGCCCCTTTTTAAAACTCGAAGCCGCAGCTATTGAAAAGCCACGGCTTCTAAAACGGTCGGCGAGCCTATACATCAGCCGGAATTGAATCACAAGGCCACGGCAGGCGCATATTGAACGCGCCCACCTGGAAGCGGCCAGAGGAAACGGTCATGGCGGACATCAGCGGCGAGCAAGACGGGCGCAGGCGCTCGCTCGGGCCGCTCAGGCGCCTGTATCCCTATATATTCCGCTACCGCAAACTGGTCATAGGCGCCCTCATTTCGCTCGCCATCGCCGCGGCGACGACGCTGGCGCTGCCGCTGGCCGTGCGGCGCATGATCGACCACGGTTTCAGTGCTTCCGGCACCGTCTTCATCGCCGAATATTTCGCCGCTTTGGTTGCGATGGCAGCCATTCTGGCGGCGGCGTCGGCCGGACGCTACTACTTCGTCATCACGCTCGGCGAGCGGGTCGTCGCCGACATCCGCAGCGACGTGTTTTCGCATGTCACGACGCTTTCGCCGTCCTTCTTCGACACCGCGCAATCGGGCGAGATCGTCTCGCGGCTTGCCGCCGACACGACGCAGGTGAAATCCGCCGTCGGCGCCACCGCCTCGGTGGCGCTGCGCAACGTCATCCTCGGCCTTGGCGCGGTGGCGATGATGGTCGTCACCAGCCCGAAACTGTCGGGCCTGGTGATCGCGGCCATTCCGCTCATCGTGCTGCCGCTGGTCGCGTTCGGCCGTTCGGTGAGGCGCCGGTCACGGCAGGCGCAGGACACGCTGGCGCAAGCGACCGCCTATGCCAGCGAGCAGATCGGCGCGGTGCGTACGTTGCAGGCGTTCACCAACGAGACGCTGGTCACCGGGCGGTTCTCGGCCGCGGTGGAAGCCGCCTTCCAGGCGGCGCGCTCGTCGATCTTCTCCCGCTCGCTGCTCACCTTCTTTGCCATCTTCATGATCTTTTCCTCGGTCGTGGCGGTGTTGTGGTTCGGCTCGCGTGACGTGCTTGCCGGCACGATGTCGCCCGGCACGCTCGGCCAGTTCCTGCTTTACTCCGTGTTTGCCGCAGGCGCGCTGGGCGCACTGTCGGAAGTCTGGGGCGAGCTTGCCCAGGCGGCGGGTGCGGCCGAAAGGCTGACCGAGATACTCGACGAGACGCCGGCGATTCAACCGCCGGCCAATCCGCTGCCGCTGCCCGCCAAGGCGACAGGCGCGATCAGTTTCGACGACGTCTCCTTCTCCTACCCGGCAAGGCCGGACCGTGCCGCCGTCCACGGCTTGAGTTTTCAGGTCAAGCCCGGCGAGACGGTGGCGATCGTCGGCCCGTCGGGCGCCGGAAAGAGCACCGTCTTTTCGCTGATCCTGCGCTTCTACGATCCCGAAACTGGCCGCATCGCCATTGACGGCGTCGACGTGCGCGAAGCCGATCCGGCTGAAGTGCGGGAGCGCATTGCGATCGTGCCGCAGGATGTCACCATCTTTGCGGCAAGCGCGCGCGACAATATCGGCTTTGGCCGGCCGGGCGCGACGAATGCCGAGATCGAGGCCGCCGCCAGGGACGCGCTGGCCGACGAGTTCATCCTCAGGCTCGACAAGGGCTACGACAGCCAGGTCGGCGAGCGCGGTGTGACCTTGTCCGGCGGCCAGCGCCAGCGCGTGGCGATCGCCCGCGCCATCCTGCGCGACGCGCCGATCCTGCTGCTCGACGAGGCCACGTCGGCGCTCGACGCCGAAAGCGAAACGCTGGTGCAGACGGCGCTGGAACGGCTGATGCAGGGCCGCACCACCATCGTCATCGCCCACCGGCTGGCGACCGTGCTGAAGGCCGACCGCATCCTGGTCATGGATGGCGGCCGCATCGTCGAGGAAGGCACGCACCAGAGCCTGGTCGCCAAGGGCGGAATCTATGCAAGGCTGGCCAAGCTGCAGTTCGAAACCGGAGCAAGCGCCTTCAGGGGTGCCGCGGAGTAGCAACCCGCAATCAGGCGGGACCATACCGCTTGCGGAGATGCTCGGTGAAATACGCGGCGTTGAGCTTTTCCCCGGTGGCGCGCTCAAGCAGTTTGGGCGTCGACCAGCGGGATCCCTGCGACCAGATATTGTCGCGGCGCCAGTCATTGATGGCGGCGAAATTGCCCTTGGCGAGGTCGCTGTCGGCTGAAGGATGGTCGCGCGTCAGCGCAGCCCATTGCTGCGCCGCCATCATAGCGCCCAGCGTATAGGACGGGAAATAGCCGAAGGCGGCGCCTGGCCAATGCACGTCCTGCATCGGTCCGTCGGCTGGGTTGTCGATGGTCGAAAGGCCAAGATACTCCCGCATCTTGGCGTCCCAGGCTTCGGGCAGGTCGGCCGCCTGCAGCCGCCCCGAGACCACCTCCTGCTCCAACTCGTAGCGCAGGATGACATGCAGCGGGTAGGTGACCTCGTCGGCGTCGACGCGGATCAGGCCGCGCTCGACCCGGTGCACATGCGGCAGGATGTCGTCGAGCGACCAGGCTTCGCCGAGATGCTTTTCGACCACGGGCAGCGCCCAGCGCCAGAATTCGGGGTTGCGGCCGACCTGTTTCTCGACGAACAGACTCTGGCTTTCATGCACCGCCATGCCGCGCGCCTTGCCGAGCGGCCAGTGCGCCCAGGCCTTCGGCAGGTTCTGCTCGTAGAGCGCGTGGCCGGTCTCGTGCAGCACGCCCATCAAAGCCGACAGGAAATCGGACGTTTTGTAGCGGGTGGTGATGCGAACGTCGCTCGGCACCCCGCCGCAGAAGGGATGGTGCGATACCGACAGAGAACCATGGGTGAGGTCGAAGCCGACCGAAGCCATCATGGCGAGACCAAGCTCGCGCTGTTTGTCGATCGCATAGCTGCCGGAGAGCGGCTTCAGCGGGCGCTTGGCCAGTCGCGCTTCCTGTACGGCCAGCGCTTCCGGCACGAAGCCCTTCAGGAATGTCTTCAGCTCGGTGAAGACCGGCGTGATGTCGGCGGCGCGGTTGCCAGGATCGTATTGCTCCATCAGTGCGTCGTAGGGATCGAGGCCGAGCGCGTCGGCGCGCAGGGCGGCTTCCTCGCGCACCAGCGCGATGACACCTTCGAGCGCCGGCAGGAATCCGGCCCAGTCATTCTTGCCGCGCAGGTCGCGCCAGAGCTGCTCGGAGCGCATACGCGCCACCGTCTGGCGCTCGACGAATTCGACCGGCAGGCAGGTCAGGTTGGTGTATTGGCGACGCAGTTCGCGGACCGCCGCCTGCTGCTCCTCGTTCAGCGCCTCCTGTTCGGCGGCGGCGAGCCAGTCGGCGATCTCCGGCGCCGTTGCCCTGATATGCAGCATCCCGGCCAGGGACGACATGGCTTCGGCGCGCTTCTCGCCGCCGCCGACGGCCATGTGGGTCGCCTCGTCGGCGCCGAGGATAGCGAGCGCATGTTCCAGCGCTTCGAGCTTGTGGCCGAGATCATCGAGCTTCTGAAAAGACATGACAGGTTCCGCGTTTTGGACCGCGGGAAAAGATACCAACGCGCCAGGATTGGCAACCCTCAAAGGTGGCTATGCAGCTTGCGCCGGTGAGCTGGTGCGTGGAATGCTGGCTGACGGTGGAACACCGCCATGGAGGGGAGACTAAGATGATCGGCAATATCCTGGTCGGGCTGGTGGCCCTGATCCACCTCTTTATCGTCTATCTGGAGATGGTGGCGTGGGACACACCGCGCGGGCACAGGGCGTTCAACCTCAAGCCGGACTTCGCCAGCGCATCGAAGGTGCTCGCCGCCAATCAGGGGCTCTACAACGGCTTCCTTGCCGCCGGGCTGATCTGGGGCCTCTATCTCGGCGCGGCGGGATTCCAGATCAAGGTGTTCTTCCTGCTTTGCATCGCCGTCGCCGGCCTCTATGGCGCGGCGACTGCCAGCCGGAAGATCCTCTATATTCAGACCGTGCCGGCGGTGCTGGCCCTCGCTGCGCTGTGGCTGGGCTGGTGACAAAAAAGACGCCCTCGGAGCCAGATCCGGGGGCGTCAGACAGTCCCTTCCTCATTCCTGGAGATATCAGAGCGGATCTCAGCCGTTCGGATAATTCCCGCCGTCGGAGCCATCACCGATCATGAAGCCGCTGCCGGTGTCGGACATCAGCCTCTGATCGACATTGTCGAGGCGGCGCAGCAGATCGTGATATTGCGCGGCCGGGATCCGGCCATGGTCCGAAGCGGCGACCCGTTCGGCGGCCTGGCCGATATGCGCCGCACGCAGATGCAGCCACTGCGCTTCCGAGGTCGAGATGCCCTTGGTTTCGCGCGCATCCGCGATGCCCTGTTCGACGCCCCGCACCTGCTCGATCAGGCCGGTCACACGCGGACCGGTCATGTCGGTCGGGTCGCTGGCGTCGAGGGCGCCCTTGTGATGTCCGGCGGCATAGGCGCCGGCGAGTGGAACAGTGATCAGAAGTGTCGTGAGGGTTGCGGTCCTGAGAGTCTTCAAAGAGCGCATGATGTGCGTCTCCTCCTGCTATGGAAGGGGCAAGCGCTTTCGCTCCGCCTTCCGGAAGCGGGCCGTCCGGTTCCGTCGCGTCGCGATGGGAGGCATCGCCGGCGGTTCTCGGCCCTGCGCGTCAAAGTAGGAGCCCGGAAACGCGAAGTGTAATTAAAGAAAGATAATGTTTTCAGGCCTTGCCGACCTGGCGTTGCGCCCTAGAGTTGAGCCGGCAAACAATTTCGCGTGACTGAAAATCACCGTTCGGTGAGCTTCAGTTCAATGCGTCGGTTCTTGTTGCGGGCGTCTTCGGTGTCGGCGGGGTCGAGCGGCTGGAATTCGCCGAAGCCGGCCGCAACCAGCCGGTTGGCGGGCACGCCGTTCTCGATCAGGAACTTGACCACCGAGGTCGAACGCGCCGTCGACAATTCCCAATTGTCGCGATAGCGGCCGGCGCCGGACAGCGGCTTGTTGTCGGTGTGGCCGTCGACGCGCAGCACCCAGTTGATCTCGGGCGGGATTTCCTTTTGCAACTCGATGATGGCATCGGCGAGCTTCTTCATCTCGACCTTGCCGGCATCGTTGATCACTTCCGACCCGGTCGGGAACAGAACTTCCGACTGGAAGACGAAGCGGTCGCCGACGATGCGGATGTTCTCGCGGTCGGCGAGGATTTCGCGCAGGCGGCCGAAGAAGTCGGAGCGATAGCGGTTCAGCTCCTGCACGCGCTGCGCCAGCGCGACGTTGAGCCGACGGCCGAGATCGGCGATCTTGGTGTTGGAATCGCGGTCGCGCGTTTCGGACACATTGAGGGCGTCCTCGAGCGCGCCGATCTGCTTGCGCAGTGCTGCGATCTGCTGGTTCAGGATCTCGACCTGGCTCAGCGCCTGCTGGCTGATCTGGCGCTGGCTGTCGAGTTCGCCGCCGAGTTCCGCGGCGCGCTGGGTGGCGGCGTCGCCGGCGCCGGCACCTTGCGCCAGCAGCTGCTCGAGCCGGCTCTTCTCAGCTTCGGCGGCCGACAGCGACGCCTGCAGATTGGCCAGCGAATCGTCCTTGTCCTGCGCGCTCGAGCGCTCCAGCGCCAGCAACTGCGTCAGTTCGTTGATCTGCGAGTTGAGGCGCGTGAGCGCCGTATCCTTGCCGGAGAGTTCGCGTCCGAGCAGGAACTGCGCCAGCACGAAAACGGTGAGCAGGAACATGATGGCGAGCAGCAGCGTCGACAGCGCGTCGACGAAGCCCGGCCAATAGTCGATCCGGCGATCGGTGCGCCGGCCCCTGGCGAGAGCCATGCTAGTGGACCCCGGGTTTCTTCAGCGCGTCGGCGATCTTTTCCAGCGTGTTGCGCATCGCCTTCTGCTCGTCCGACTGGGCCTCGACCCAGTCGCGCATGATCTGCTGCTCGGAGCGCATGTTCTTGACCAGGCCGGAAATGCCGTCGGCGAGATTGGCCATGGCGGTGGCGACGCGCGGATTGGAGCCGCCGCCGCTTTCCTGCATGCTGCGCAGCCGTTCCGACAGGACCCGGATCTCGTCGGAGGATTCAGTCTTGGCCGGGTCGGCGACGGCGATGTCGGAGGAGAGATCGGTGACCGAGGACAGCCAGTTTTCAAGCTCGGTATAGAAGCGGGTCTGCGCGCGGCCGGCCTGCAGGTCGAGGAAGCCTAGCACCAGCGACCCGGAAAGGCCGAACAGCGAGGACGAAAAGGCCGTACCCATGCCGGCCAGCGGCGCCGACAGCCCCTGCTTCAGCGAATCGAGCACGGCGGCGGCGTCGCCGGTGCCGGGATCGAGCGATTCGATGGTTTCGCGGATCGAGCCGATGGTGTTGAGCAGGCCCCAGAAGGTGCCGAGCAGACCGAGGAACACCAGCAACCCGACGAGATAGCGCGAGGTGTCGCGGCTTTCGTCGAGGCGGGTGGCGATCGAATCCAGCATGGTGCGCATCGAAGACGTCGAGAAGGCGACCGTCGAGGAGCGGCCGATCATCGCCTTCATCGGCGCCAGCAGCACCGGCTCGGTGGTTTCGGAACCGGCGCGGAAGGAATTGACCCAGCGCACTTCGCGAAACAGTCGTCCGACCTGGGCGAAGGCAAGCAGGATGCCGACCACAAGGACGCCGACGATCAGGCCGTTGAGGCCGGGATTGCTCCCGAAAGCGGTCGAGATCTGGCGGGTGAGGATGGCGGCGATGAAGGCGACGATGACCAGGAAGATGACCATGGTCAGGAGGAAGACCTGCGGGCTCGACAGTTTGTGCGGATCGTACATCAGGACATCAGAACGCCTGCCCACGCCGAAGGATCTGAGAAAAGCCATCCGTGCCCCGTTTCCGATGCTCTATTTGCCTTGACGCAATTCCGAACGGGAAGCCGCTCATACTTCCCTGGAACCGCTCCAGTGCCGCCGATCACGTAATTCGCGACTCTAAACGGAATTGTGACCAAATTGAATGGCGCTTGGCAATATTGCCCGACTGTCGGGCCGCACCACGCCGTTCAGAGGCGGTTGACGACCAGGCAGTCGACCATGGCGGCAAGATGCAGCCCGGCGCCGGTGACGACAAAGCCGTGCCAGAGGGCATTGTGAAAGCGCAGGCGTTTCCAGGCGAAGAAGATGACGCCGCAGGAGTACACGATGCCGCCGGCGACAATCAGCGCGATCGAGGTCGTCGGCAACGTCGCCAGCAGCGGCTTGACCAGGACGACGCCGCTCCAGCCGATGGCGAGATAGAAGACAATGGCCAGACGATCGAAGCGGCCGGGCAGGAACACTTTCATGGCAATGCCGGTCAAAGCAGCGGTCCAGACAAGGACAATCATCGGCAGCGCCAGCGGCGAGCCGTCGAGCTGGGCCAGAAAGGGCGTGTAGGTCGCGGCGATCAGGAGATAGATCGCCGCATGATCGAAGCGCCGCAAGATCCACTTCGCCGGCGACGTCACCGGCCACAGATTGTAGGTCAGCGAAATCGACAGCACAGTCAGCAGCGACACCACGAAGAAGGCGGCGGCGATGTATTCGCCGGGACCGGCATGGAAGGCGGCCAGCGCCAGCAACGCCGAGCCGGCGGCTATCGCCAGCACGATGCCGACCGCATGGACGATGCCATCGGCGATCATCTCCGCACGCGAGTAGTGCCAACGCCCGACATAAGGGATTTCAACTGGCTGGTCTGGCTGCGCTTCTCGCGAGGATAGTGAAGGTATGCTCGTCATAAAAAATCCTGCGTCACCCTTATCTGGGCGGCCGCCGGGCAGTATTTCAAGCTTTGATTGCGGTTTTGCGACTGCGGCGCTTCAGCACGCCGCGCCGGCATGCCAAGTGATCAGCGCGCCGAAAGCGGCTTCTTCACCGCCTTGAGCAGCGCGCGCTGTATGACCTCGTTGCCGGCGACGAGCGAACCCGCTTCGAGCATATCCTGGCCGCCATCCATGTCGGAGACGAAGCCACCGGCCTCGCGGATCAGCAGCAGGCCGGCGGCAATGTCCCAGGCCGAAAGGCCGGTTTCCCAAAAGCCGTCCATGCGGCCGGCGGCGACATAAGCGAGATCGAGCGCGGCGGAACCCAGGCGGCGCACGCCCGAGACCTCGGCCATCACATTGCGCAACTCGACGAGGAAATTGCCGTGCTGGCCGCGGCCGAGATGCGGCACGCCGCAGCCGATGACGCAGTCGGTGAGCTTGCTGCGGCCGGCAACGCGCAGCCGGCGATCGTTCATGAAGGCGCCGCCGCCGCGCTCGGCGGTGTAGAGCTCATCCATTGCCGGATTGTAGATGACGGCGGCGACCAACTGGCCCTGTCGCTCCAGCGCGATCGAGATGGAAAAGATCGGAATGCCGTGCAGGAAATTGGTGGTGCCGTCGAGCGGGTCGACGATCCAACGGTGCTGGTCGTCGTCCCCTGCGATCATGCCGCGCTCTTCCATCAGGAAGGCATAGCCCGGCCGTGCCTTCGACAGTTCGGCAAACAGAATGTCCTCGGCCTTGCGGTCGGCTTGGCTGACATAGTCGCCCGGTCCCTTCATCGACACCTGCAGGTTCTGCACCTCGCCGAAGTCGCGCGACAGCGAGCGGCCGGCCTTCATGGCGGCCTGGACCATGACATTGAGAAGTGCGGAGCGTGCCATCGTATCTGTTCCTGCCTACGCGTCAGTCTGCGCGGCGCATGTAGGTGAGTTCGTTGGTGTCGACGACGATGCGTTCGCCAGCGCCGATGAATGGCGGCACCAGCACGCGGATGCCGTTTTCCAGCACCGCCGGCTTGTACGAGGACGCGGCCGTCTGGCCCTTCACCACCGGGTCGGCCTCGGTGATGGTCAGCGTCACCTGGTCGGGCAGCGAAATGCCGATCGGCCTGTCCTCATAGAGCTGGACCGTCACCATCATGCCGTCCTGCAGGAAGGCGGCGCGGTCGCCGACGAAATCCTTCGCCAGCTCGAGCTGCTCGTAGCTCTGCGTGTCCATGAACACCAGTGCGTCGTCCTGGGCGTAGAGGAAGGAAAAATCCTTCAGGTCGAGCCGGATCTGCTCGACGGTCTCGGCCGAGCGGAAGCGCTCGTTGAGCTTGGTGCCGTTGATCAGGTTCTTCAGTTCGACCTGGTTATAGGCACCGCCCTTGCCGGGCTTGACGGTGTTGGTCCTGACCGCCACCCAAAGGCCGCCATCGTGCTCGATGACATAGCCGGGACGGATTTCGTTGCCATTGATCTTGGCCATGATGAGATTGATCCGGGATGCTACCAACGGCTTGGCCGTTGGTATGGGGATGGTCGCTGGACAAGCGATTTCGGGCTCCCAAGACCACAAATCGGCAGGAGAGGCAAGGGGATGCCAGATCGCCCGACAAGGGCTGGTAGCCTCAAACCTGGGCCGCAATGACTCTGCCGACAGCCTCGACGATGGCGTCCGCAGCCTCAGTCAGCCGGTTGAGATGAGGCGAACGAAGTGCGGCGACCTGCAAGGAAAGGTCGACATCTTCCGTGTTGACCAGCATGAGGCCGTCGGGAAGTCCGCGCCTTGCAAGACGCAACGGCACTAGCCCAAGGCCGTGCCCCCGACGGACCCATTCCATCTGCAAGGCCGGATCCTGTATCTCCGCCGCGATCTCGAAATAACGCCTTCCGCCGACCAGAACGGACATGAGTTTCTGGCGCGCGTCGCAAGGGGCCGGACTAAGCACCCACGGCATGGGTGTCCGGCCACCGTCTTCCGGATCGGGGACGGTGGACGCAGCTATGACGCCAAGACGTTCAGTGCCAAGCGCTTCCGGGCCTGGCTTATCCGACGATCGCAGAACAATCGTCACATCGAGCTCGCCGCGTTCGAATTGACCGATTAGTTCGGCGCTCCAGCCCGTCTTGAGCCGTAGCGACACTTTCGGGAACGCCGCCGCGGCGTTGGCGATGGCCCCGGCGATGTCGCGGTCCGAGAGGCCATGGGCGAGACCCAGGCGGAACAGTCCTTCCGGCTCGGTCTTTCCGGCGAAGGATTTCAGCGCTTCTACGGAAGCGATGATATCGCGTCCGCGCGCCAGCACTTCCAGCCCCGTCGGCGTCAGTCGCGGCGGCTTTTGCCGGCGGTCGAGCAGCGTCGTGCCAAGCATGTCCTCCAGCCGCTGGATTTGCCGGGTCACAGCCGGCTGCGTCAGCGGCAGGCGCCGGGCGACCTTCTGGATCGAGCCCTCCTCGGCAAACAGGGCGAGCGTGCGCAATTCCTCAAGCATAGCTAGAACTATGTCTCGTAAGCATAATCATTGTAAACATTATGAATTTGAAATCCATCGCATGGCAAGCAATTTTCCTTTCAAACGAAAGGACGACGACAATGAAGGCAATCGAACTGCAGAAGCCGGGCGGCATCGACAATCTCAAGATGGTCGAACGACCAATGCCGGAGCCCGGCCGTCAGGAGATGATCGTCCGCGTCAAGGCGACGGCGCTCAACTATCGCGATGTCGAGATCGCGCGCGGCAGTTATCACACGACATTCCCCTTGCCGCTGGTGCCGCTTTCCGACGGCGTCGGCAAGGTCGTGGCGCTTGGCCCCGAGGTCAGCCGCTTCAAGGTCGGCGACCGGGTCTGCGGCACGTTCTGGCAGCGATGGGTCGGCGGCAGCTTCGCCATGGCCGAACCTTCCTACCAGCGCGGCGGCCCGATCGACGGTTTGCTGAGCGAATTCGCCCGGCTGGACGAACAGGCGGCGGTCATCGTCCCGGCACATCTCAGCGATGTCGAGGCGGCGACATTGCCTTGCGCCGCCGTCACTGCCTGGCATGCGTTGTTCACCGAGGGCAAGCTCAAGCCAGGCGAAACCGTGCTCAGCCTCGGCACCGGCGGCGTGTCGCTGTTTGCCGTGCAGTTGGCAAGGGCGGCCGGCGCGCGCGTCATTGTTACGTCGAGCAGCGATGAGAAGCTTGCCCGGGCGAAGGGGCTTGGCGCGCATGATGGCGTCAACTACCGCGACAATCCGGATTGGTCGTCGGCCGTGCTGGCGCTGACCGATGGCCGCGGCGCCGATCACATCATCGAAGTCGGTGGTCCCCAAAGTTTCGCGCAGTCGCTCAAGGCGTCGGCGCGCGGCGCCCAGATCAACGTCATCGGCTATCTCGGCGGCAGCGAAGGGGTGATCAATCCGCTCGACATCTTCCGACGCCAGGTGAAAGCACGCGGCATACCGGTCGGCTCGCGCGAGTCCTTCGAAGCGATGAACCGGGCGCTCGCCGTCAATGGGCTGCGGCCGGTGATCGACCGGGTCTTCCCATGGGCAGAGGCAGCGCAGGCCTTTCGCCATCTCGAACACGGCTCTCCCTTCGGCAAGGTCGTGCTGGATCATACACAGTGACGTTGCGTGTCAGGGCAGGCGGTTGGCCTTCTGCAAGGCTTGCTTTGTCTGATCGTCGGTCAGCCCTTGCAGGAAATCGTCCATCTCCGGATCGATAAGGCCGGCGCGGCGGGCGACCACATACCAGGCCCCGGCCAGGATCAGGTCGGGGTCGGTTCCGATGCCGCCCATATAAAGCTTTGCCAACCGGTTCTGGGCAGCGACATTGCCGCCTTCAGCTGCCTGCTTCATCCAGTTGAAGCCGGATTTCAGGTCGCGAACACCGCCCCGGCCCTCGATCATCCAGGCGGCAAGATCGATCTGCGCGGTGTCGTAGTTCTGCCTGGCAGCCTGTGCCAGCAAGCTGCGGGCCTTTGCATCGTCGCGGGTCTTGCCGCCGACGCCATTGGCATAGACCTGCGCCATCGCATACTGGGCATCGGCAAGCCCTGTCGCCGCGGCACGCTCATAATAAGGCACAGCCCTGGCGATGCCGGCATCGCCCGGATCCTGCTGCACGAGCAATTGCGCGAAGTTGAACTGCGCCAGCCGGTTGCCGGCTTCGGCGGCGGCCTGCATCAGCGCGTAGGCTCCCTTCTCGTCCTTCTTGACGTAGCGGCCGTCGAGCAGCATCAGCGCATACTGGAACTGCGATTCAGGAATTCCCTGCTCGGCGGCCTGCGCGTACCATTTGGCCGCCTCTGCGGGATTAAGCGGTACGCCCAGCCCGCGCGACAGAATCTCGGCCACCAGCGTTTGCGCCGCCGGGTCGCCATTCTTGGCCCGCACCAGCGCCAGATTGTAGGCGGTCTTGTAAAGACCGCGCTGGAAAGCGCCATAGGCGGGGTCCGCCGGCTTGGCGCCGAAACGCTCCGGGTTGATCGCGTCGGCCGACGGCAGCGGCGCGGTTGTCGCGGGCTGCGGCAGCGGGGTGTCGATCGGCTTTTCGATATGGACGCCGGAATCGGTGGCACCGGCTTTTGGAGCACCCGCATCGGGAGCGATCGCATCCGGCACGCTGAGGGCGGGCGCGCTGGTGTCCGGCCTCGGCTGCGGCAGCGGAACGGTCTCCGCCGCGATCGCTGCCCCGCTCATCAAGGCCGCAACGAGAACCGCGAGAGGAAGTCCATGTCGGCGCACGTCAGCCCTCGAAGCGCGGCGCGGTTTGGTCGAGCAGCGCATTGGCGGCGGCAATCGCCGCCTTCGGATCGGCGCCTTCGGCAAAGACGGCGCTGGACAGCGCCACGAACTCGGCGCCAGTGGCGGCCACTGCTTCTACCGAAGCGATGGCGGAACCGGCCATGACGATGCAAGGGATCTCAATCACGTCCGCCCACCATTGCCCGAGCGACAGGTTGCGCGGATGCGGTTCCGGCTTGTTGTCGTAGCCGAAGCGGCCGAAGAAGATGTAGTCGGGCCTGGTTTCGCCGAGTTCCAGCGCGTCGTCGCGCGTCTTGGCGCCACCGGCGCCGACCATCATCTTGCCCTGGAAGTGTTCGATGGTCTCAGCGAGCGCGTCCTTGGAAACCTCGACATGAATGCCGTCGGCCTGGACACGGCCGGCAATGCGGGTATCGCCGGCGATGATGACGGCGATGCCGGCCGCTTGCGCGGCCGGTACGATCTGTTCTGCAAAAGCCTGGAAGGCAGCCTCGTCCATGCCGTTTTCAGGCAGGATCAGCGAAGCGATATCACCGCCGTCGAAGGCAGCCGCAATGCGCTGCGCCGGAGCGTCCTTGGGTGCGATCAGCACGATGCGGCAGCGGTTGGGGGGTGTTGCGTCGTTCATGGCTTTCGATCCCGGGTTTCGCCTATGCCGGGCGAAGATGGTTGCATTGCGGCATAGAACAAAGCGCCCGCCTTGAACAGGCGGGCGGGGATCGATGAGATGGCTTTGGTTTACGATAGCCCGCAAGAAGACGCTCTGCCGCTCATTTGACGGCTTGCGGGCTTTCGACCGTTGGTTTGGCTTTCCACAAAGTCCAGCCGAGGTTCATGCCGGCGGCGGCGACCAGGATCGCGGCGGCGCCGACGAGCTGGGCCGGATGCAGCCGGTGGCCGAAAGCCATGACATCGACCAGGATCGCCACGACAGGATAGATGAAGGACAGCGACCCCTGCAGATGCGTCGGCAGTTTCTGGATGGCGGCGTACATCAATATGTACACCAGGCCCGTGTGAACGACGCCAAGCGTGGCCAGCATGGCCCAGCTCCAGGCATCTGCGGGCAAATGCGAGAGGTTGGCGAAGGGCGCCAGCATGACGACGCCGACGCAGACCTGGATCAGCGCGATCAGATGCGGCGGGGTGCCCTTGAGCTTCTTGGCGACGATTGCCGCGACAGCCCAGAAGAAGGCCGCTCCGAGCGCCATGACGATGCCGATGACATAATCTGTGCCGGTTATGCCGGAACCGACACCCGCATCGGGCCCTGTCTGCACGATCAGCAGCATGCCGGCGAAGGCGATGCCGAGCCAGGTCAGCTTGGCCAGGGTCAGCCGCTCGCCGAAGAACAGCGCGCCGAAGCCGACCAGCATGAAGGGCTGCGTGTTGTAGACCGCCGTGGCAATCGAGATCGAGGCGCGGGAGAAGGCGCTGAACAGCAACAGCCAGTTGATGACAATGGCCGCGCCGCCAAGAGCGGCGATGGCAACAATGCGCAGCGTCAGCCTGCCGCGCAGCAGCCCGAGTGCCGCGCAGGTGATCAGCAGCGCCACCGCTCCGAAAGCGCAGCGCCAGAACACCACGTCCATGACGGGCTGGCCCGACATGACGACAAACCAGCCGATCGTGCCGACGATCGTCATCGCCGCCGTCATCTCGATCGTGCCGCGTACCGTGTTGTCCATGACAATACCTCTATCTGTTGAGGCCATAATCTCATGCCGCCTTGAGGGTTTATATGCCTTATGAAAGGTGATAAGCGCACAACACCTTATTTAATAAGGCGCGCGCTGCCCTTTTGCTAGGAGATGAAAATGCTGGACGAGTTGGACAGAAAGCTTCTCGACATCCTGATCCTGGATTCGCGGACTTCGTTGAAGGATCTGGCGCAGCAGGTCGGGCTGTCGTCGCCGAGCGTCTCGGAACGGCTGCGGCGGCTCGAGGAACGCGGCGTCATCCGCGCCTTCACCATCGAGATCGACCCGGAGGCGCTGGGGTTTCCGCTGCAGGCGATCGTGCGGGTGCGGCCACTGCCGGGCAAGCTGCACATCGTGCAGAAGCTGATTGAGGAGATCCCGGAATTCGGCGAATGCGACAAGGTCACCGGCGACGACTGTTTCGTGGCCCGGCTCTACGTGCGCTCCATCGGCGAGCTCGACAAGCTTCTCGACCGCATCGCCGACAAGGCGGAGACCAGCACCGCCATCATCAAGGCGCAGCCGATCCGGCGCCGTCCGCCGCCACTGAATTAAGCTCCAGCTTGTAGCCGATGTGGCTGGCCTTGAAGCCGAGCCGGTCATAGAAGCGATGCGCGTCCTGGCGGCTCTTGTTGGTGGTCAGCTGGACAATCTTGCAGCCGCGTTCACGGCACTGTTCGACCGCCCATTCCAGCAGACGCTGTCCCAGCCGTTCGCCGCGGCGGTCCGCGGCGACGCGCACAGCCTCGATCTGGCCGCGCAAGGCGCCCTGCAGCGACAGCCCGGCGAGATAGCTGATCTGCAACGTGCCGATGACGCGGCCGCTATCCGTCATCACGGCAAGAAACTGGTTGGGGTCGGCGTCGATGGCGGCAAAGGCGTCGCGATAGGCCTTGGCGAGTGGCTCGGTCGCATCCTCGCGGCTGCGGCCAAGCGGATCGTCGGCGAGCATGGCTACGATGGCAGGCAGGTCGGCCGCTTCGGCGCGGCGGATGTGGGGTTCGCTCATTGTCAAAAACCTGGGGTCAAAAACCTGGGGTCAAAACCTGGGGCCAAAACCTGGGGTCAAAACCTGATGTGCATCGGACGGCGCCCTTATGCATCGGCGGCGATCTTGCCGTAAATCCGGAACCGTCGCTTTACGCACAGTTGATCGACACGGCCGGCATTTTCCCGGTCGCGGCGCAAGGGTTTCTGGGCTATTGCAGGGCAACCGTCTTCCCTCCAGCATTTCCAGTTCATGTCAGGTCTGCTCGCCGATCCGTGGTTTTATGCCGCCGCCATTCCGGCGGTGATACTTGTCGGGCTGTCGAAAGGCGGCTTCGGCGGCGCTGTCGGCTTCGTTGGCGTGCCTTTGATGGCGCTGGCCATGCCGCCGGTGCAGGCGGCGGCCATCCTGCTGCCGATCCTGTGCCTGATGGACATCGTTTCGGTGTGGACGTGGTGGGGCGTCTACGACAGAAAGATGCTGGTCGACATGATGCCGGGCGCGGTGATCGGCATTGGGCTCGGCTGGCTGACGGCAGCGCTCGTAACCGAAGAGATGGTGCGGCTGATCGTCGGCGCTGTCGCGCTGATCTTCGTGCTGCGCTGGCTCTATCTCCAGTTCCGCCACGGTTCCGACCATGCGGCGGCGCCCAACCGCATCGCCGCCGCCTTCTGGGGCACCGTCGCCGGCTTCACCAGCTTCGTCGCCCATGTCGGCGGGCCCCCCTTCCAGGTCTATGCGCTGCCGATACGGCTCGATCCGAAGGTGCTGTCGGGGACATCGGCGATCTTCTTTGCCGCCACCAACGCGCTGAAGCTGATCCCCTACTTCGCGCTTGGCCAGTTCGACACCGCCAACCTGACGGCGTCGGCCGTGCTGATGCCGCTGGCGCCGCTGGCCACCATCGCCGGCGCCTGGCTGGTGCGGCGCATGCGGCCGGAGATTTTTTATCCCTTCACCTACGCGACCGTGGCCGTGGTCGCGGTCAAGCTGCTTTGGGACGGGATCGCCGGCCTGCTCTAAATCCCGCTCAGGCGGCTGCCGGTTTGGTTCGCGGGGCGCTCGCAAAGGTCAGCGATGCACCACCAACGACCACGACCGCCATGGCGCCGAGAGTGGCGATGTCGTGCGCGGTCGGCTTCAGCACCATGTCGGCGACGACGACGATCATGATGACGAAATCGAACTTGACGATCCGTATCATGCGGCGCCCAAACGCTATGGCAGCCGGGGTCATGCCGTCCGCGGCAAGCATTGTGGCAAGCTTTTCGAACGAAGGCTTCAGCACGAGGATACCGGTCAGAAACGCGGCGGCGTAGCCGCAAAGGCCGATGACGACCCAAAGGTCGGAGAAGCCGGTCCATAGCGAAGTCAGCACCAGACCAGAAGCCAGGGTCGCGATAGACGCCGGCACGAACAGACGCAAGCCGAGTTTGTCCGTCGTTCTCAGCATGACCATCAGCGTCTCGTCGTCGCCGTCGCGATCGGCGAGTATCGAAACCAGCAGCATGGCGAAACCGCCGCCGAGCCAGAGGATCGCTGCCATGACATGCAGGAATTTGAAGAGAGAATACCAGTCCATTGCCGCTCCTTGTGCATCGTTCCGGGGGTAAACGCTGCTATCGCGCGTCTGCTTCCGAAGGAGGGCGGATTATCTCCGTACATGTATCCAGAAGATGCCGCGTGGGTGCCGGCTTGTTGCGGTGGCGCCGTCGCCGGATTTTACCGCCAGCCCGCACAATACCCGGCATTTGCCGGATAGACGCCGTGTCGGCATTGGCTGGTTTCGCGGCATGATCCTGAAACCTGCGGGGACTAAGCCGCTCGCGACCGACGCTCCATTTTGGCCGCGCGCGGTCGGACCAAGTCTGCAACAACCAACGAGGGTATCCCATGCAAGGCGTAGCACGAAATTTCTTCACCCTGGCCGTCATCTATTCCCTGTGCGGCATGGCGCTCGGCCTGCATATGGCGATCTCCAATGACCATGGGCAGATGCCGACCCACGCGCACACCATGGTGGCGGGCTGGCTGATGTCGGCGGTGTTTGCCTTCTTCTACCACCTGTTTCCAGCGGTCGGGCAAAAGACGATTGCCGTCGTGCATTTCTGGCTGACGGCAATCTGCGGCATCGCACTGATGATTGGGCTTTACTTTGAACTTGCCGGCCATCCGGAGATCGAGCCGGTGCTGGCTTCCTCCTCGATGGGGTTTTATGCGGCAATGCTGCTGTTCGCCTTCATTTCCTTGCCGGCTGTGTGGAAGAAGGCATGAACAAGCCGACGATCAGGCTTAGGGCACCGTTGTGCTGATACGGCACAGAAGGGCAGCGGTCGATCAAGAAATATCCGCGCCGTTAAGGGTTCATTAAGCTTTACAGGTGTTTACTATGTCCATCCAGTGATCTGGATTCTTACCGAGTGGTTGGAGCCACTTCGTTTGACGCCTCCCTGTTAAACTCCTGAGAGCCGCCTTATCCGCGGCTCTTTTTTTGTCTGCTTTTGGTCCGCTTGGCGCCCCTGCGCAGGCGTTAACCGTTTGTTAAACATGTGCTTGCCTTCGCCGGCGGCGAAGCGCATTTTCAAGCTTCAGTCATCTAGGGTGCCGGCGTGACGGCGAGAAGCCGAATCAGCCGACGGGGCAGTGCAGGGGCGTATCGATGAACGAGCCTTCGAAGGGCATCGCGAAAACCATCAAGCTGGCGGAACGCCGGGTTTTCTCCCAATCCTTCAAACCGCTCTACCAGGAAGGCATGGGCCTGGTCGAACAGGCAGCCGAGTATCTTGACGGCAAGGGCCGGGCCGAGGCCAAGAAGCTGTCCAGACTGGCGGCGACGCTCTATGCGGCCGAATCGATGCGGCTGACCACAAGGCTGATGCAGGTCGCCTCCTGGCTGCTTTTGCAGCGGGCGGCAAATTCCGGCGAGATGACCCGCGATCAGGTCGCTTCGGAAAAATCCAAGGTGCGTCTCGACACCGCCTCGGCGCATGACGAAGCGGTCGGCTGGGGCGAACTGCCGAAGGATTTCCTCGACCTCGTCACCCGCTCGCTGCGCCTGCAGGCGCTGGTGCGCCGCATGGACGAAGAGATCTATGGCGGCGCGTTTGCCGAGACGCCTGCCGCCGCCCGCCGCGCCAATCCGGTTTCCGACCAGATCACGCTGCTGAACACGGCTTTCGCTCGAGGTTAAACGCCTCCGTTTCCGGTTTGTTCACATTTCGCTGACATCGCTGTGCGCCGGAGGTAGACTTCGCGCATGAGGGAAGCGATTCGCATTATCGGTATCGATCCGGGGCTGAGGCGCACCGGCTGGGGCATCGTCGAGAGCCTCGGCAACTCGCTGCGCTTTATCAGCTCCGGCACTGTACGCTCCGACGACAAGGCGGCACTGGCGACACGGCTCTGCCAATTGCATGACGGGCTGGCCGAGATCCTGCATGCGGCCATGCCGCAGGAAGCGGCCGTCGAACAGACCTTCGTCAACAAGGATGCCGTGGCGACGCTGAAGCTCGGCCAGGCGCGCGGCATAGCCATGCTGGTGCCGGCGCGCGCCGGCCTTGTCGTCGCCGAATATGCCCCCAATGCCGTCAAGAAGGCGGTGATCGGCGTTGGCCATGGCGACAAGAAGCAGATCCACATGATGGTAAAGGTGCTGTTGCCGAAAGCCGTTTTCGACACCGAACATGCCGCCGACGCGTTGGCTATCGCCATCTGCCACGCGCATCACCGGCAAAGCGTCGCCTACAGGATGGCGCTGGCATGAGGGATCACGCATGATCGGCAAATTGAAAGGCACGCTGGACGAGATCGAGGAGGATTTCTGCCTCGTCGATGTGCACGGCGTCGGCTATGTCGCCTATTGCTCGGCGCGCACGCTGGCCGCGCTGCCTTCGCCCGGCGAGGCGGTGGTGCTGTTCATCGAGACCTATGTGCGCGAGGACATGATCCGGCTCTACGGTTTCCAGTCGGTGCTTGAGCGCGAATGGTTCCGGCTGTTGATGAGCAATGTGCAAGGCGTCGGCGCCAAGGTGGCGCTGGCCATCCTGTCGACGCTGGCGCCGGCAGACCTCGCCAATGCGATCGCGCTGCGCGACATCGCCATGGTCAGCCGCGCGCCCGGCGTCGGCAAGAAGGTGGCCGAGCGCATCGTCACCGAGTTGAAGAACAAGGCGCCGGCCTATGCCGGAACCGCCTCCGGCACCATCGGCCTTAAGCAGGAGCTCGGCGAAGGCGTGGCGCCGGCGCCGATTACCGACGCCGTCTCGGCGCTGGTCAATCTCGGCTATTCGCGCGACACAGCAGCCAATGCTGTCGCGGCGGCGCTGAAGACGGCCGGCGAGGACGCCGATGCCTCGAAGCTCATTCGTTTCGGGCTGAAGGAACTGGCGCGGTGAGTGATTGCTTGTCCGGTCCTTTGCCCTGTGCGAGGAAGGCCGCATGAGCCTTTCACCCCGCCTCATTGCCCCGGAAAAGCGCGGCGAGGATGCTGAGCAGACCTTGCGGCCGCAGACGCTCGCCGATTTCGTCGGCCAGGCCGCAGTGCGGGCCAATCTCAAAGTCTTCATCGAGGCCGCCAAGGGCCGCAGCGAGGCGCTTGACCATGTGCTGTTCGTCGGGCCGCCGGGGCTTGGCAAGACAACGCTGGCGCAGATCATGGCGCGCGAGCTCGGCGTCAATTTCCGCTCGACCTCCGGTCCGGTGATCGCCAAGGCCGGCGATCTCGCCGCACTTCTCACCAATCTCGAAGACCGCGATGTGCTGTTCATCGATGAGATCCACCGGCTCAATCCGGCAGTCGAGGAGATCCTTTACCCGGCGATGGAGGATTTCCAGCTCGACCTGATCATCGGCGAAGGTCCGGCGGCACGCTCGGTCAAGATCGATCTTGCCCGCTTCACGCTCGTTGCCGCCACCACCAGGCTCGGCCTTTTGACCAACCCGCTGCGCGATCGCTTCGGCATTCCGGTGCGGCTTAATTTCTATTCGGTCGAGGAACTGGAGCAGATCGTGCGCCGCGGCGCCCGTATCCTACAAATGCCGCTCGGCGACGACGGCGCGCTTGAGATTGCGCGCCGCGCCCGCGGCACGCCGCGCATCGCCGGCCGGCTGTTGCGCCGCGTGCGCGATTTCGCCTCCGTCGCCGGCGACGGCCACGTCGACAAGCAGATTGCCGACGAAGCTCTCACCCGGCTCGAGGTCGACGCGCTCGGCCTCGACGCACTCGACCGCCGCTATCTCTCGATGATCGCGCGCAATTTCGGTGGTGGGCCGGTCGGCATCGAAACCATCGCCGCCGGCCTCTCCGAGCCGCGCGACGCCATCGAGGACATTATCGAGCCCTATCTGATCCAGCAGGGTTTCATCCAACGCACGCCACGCGGCCGCGTGCTGACCGCCAACGCCTGGCGCCATCTCGGCCTCGACGCGCCAAAGGATCTGGCACAGCAGCAGATCAACCTGTTCCAGGAAGAGTAACGGACATTTGTTCTTCGGAACGGATTTCTGTGCAGAATCTCCTCAAACCTGCCAGCGTGAAGGCGCATTCCTCGATTGTATCGGGCGTCGCAATGTCGGCGCGAACTGCTCCGATCAAGGTCGGAGCCAGAAAAGTGATCACCAGACGCGGGTTCCTGAAATTCGCCGGAGGTTCGTTCCTCTCGCTGGCTTCGCTCAGTGCCTATGCGGTCGGCATCGAGCCGATGCTGTTGACGCATGTGAAGCGCTACCAGCTGACGCCGCCGCATTGGCCTGCAGATCTCAAGCTGCGCGTCGTAGCACTTGCCGATATTCACGCCTGCCGTCCCTGGATGACGCCTGAGCGGATCGCTTCGCTCGTCGAAGATGCGAACGTGCTGAAGCCCGATCTGATCGTACTGCTCGGCGACTATTTCTCAGGCATGTCCCTGGTGACGAACCGGGTGGAGGCCCATGAATGGGCGCCGGCCTTGTCAGGACTGAAGGCGCCGCTTGGTGTGCTGTCGATCCTCGGCAATCACGACTGGTGGCACGATCCTTTCGCGCAGCAGGCCGGAGCGGGGACTGTGGCGCGCAAGGCATTGGAGGAATCCGGCATCTCGGTTCTGGAGAACGACGCCGTGCGCCTGCAAAAGGATGGATACGGCTTCTGGATCGCCGGGCTCGCCGACCAGCTGGCACTGTTACCGAACAAGGCCGCAGGCCGCGACAGATTTGAAGGCCTGGACGATCTCGACGGCACGCTGGCCAAGATCACCGACCAGGCACCGATCATCCTGCTTGCGCATGAGCCTGACATTTTCCCGAAAGTGCCGTGGCGGGTTTCGCTGACGCTGTCGGGCCACACACATGGCGGGCAGGTCAGGCTGTTCGGCTATTCACCGGTGGTGCCGTCCCGCTTCGGCAACCGCTTTGCCTATGGCCATGTCGTCGAGAATGACCGCAATTTGATCGTGTCAGGCGGACTCGGCTTCAGCATCGCGCCGGTGCGCTTTGGCATGCGGCCGGAGATCCTGCAGATCGACCTCGGTTAGGGCATGCCGGTATTCAGGTGATGCCGGCCTGCAAATGAGGTGTTCCTGCGCTTCCGGTAGTCACGGACCAAAGTCCGCTCCGTTCCGGTTTTCGGACCCCTCATTTTCGACTCGGCCTGACCTGAATCTCGACATGCCCTAGGGCTAATGGAGCGAGCGGATCGCATCCATCACGGCGGGTTCGGCCTTTTCGCCGTTGAAAGCGTCGACGATGCCGAAGGCGCCGCCAAAACTCCACACCGACCATGAGAAGCCATGCGCCTCGGCGCGCGCGATCATGTCCTTGACATAGGCCGCGCGGTATTTGGGCGGCATCACATAGGGATTGCCATATTCCTGGCGGATCATGCCGAACTCGCCCAGCGTGATGTTTTCCGGCTTGATGGCGTTGGCCTTCGCCCAGGCCTCGACCTTTTCGAACGGCGCATCCATGACGCCGAGCAGCTTTTCGTTCGTGTCCATGCTGGCGACTTGTTCATCGAGATAGGCGAGCAGGCCGTTCCGTCTGGTCCGTGGCGCCTCGGCTTTTATCTTGGCGCGGATCGCATCCAGCGTCGCATCGAGCTCGGCGCGCGGCACCGCGGTCAGCGGATAGGGCAGGCCGGTAACATAGAGAATGAAATCGCCGGCCCAGGTCGCGCCCTGATGCGTCAGCAGGAACGGGTCGTAGGAGTGGAAGGTCCAGATGATGTTGTCGTCGGGGATCGACTTTGGATCGATCCTGACCAGCGAAACCGCACTGGAATAACAGGCGCCGGTCAGGATCAGCGTCAGCCTGGTGGCCGAGGCGCGCGCGGCCGCGAACAGCTTTTGCTGACGCTCCGGCCACAGGCTGGTGCCATCGCTGTCGCAGTCGACGATCGGCTCGTTCATCGGCTCGAAAGCGACCTGCGCCGGGTCCTCGGTGGCCAGCGCGCGCGCCATTTTGCGGATCACCTCGACATAGGCGTCGAAGGTTGCGGGATCGTCCATCACCTGGCCCATGCCGATCTCGCGGCCGCCGCCGGCGGGGATTAGATGCATGTCGACGATCACTTTCAGACCGGCCCGGTTGATCATGCGCGCCGAGTCTCGCACGCTGGCATAGAGGTCGTCGCGCAGCGCCAGCGTCTGGTCCGACATAAACGGCGAGGGGTCGACCGGCATGCGCAGAAAGTCGAAACCGGCGGCCTTCAGCGCCTTGAGGTCACCCTCGTCGAGGAACTTGCGCCATTCCGGATAGGGCAGGATGGCTTGTCGGTCGTTCCATTTGTCTTCCCCGACCCAGGTCGTCCACTGGTCGAGGTTGAGGCCGCGCTTCATCGAAAAGGTCGCGGCCTGACCGGGAAGCGCAGACGCCGCCAGCACCAGCAGCGCTGCCATCAAGGTCTTGATCATCGCCGTCAACAGTGCCATCCGGTTTGCTGCGCTGGTGATTTTGGCAAGACAGGTGCCCCGCCGGGGGCAAAAAGGAAAGCGCGATGGACGATCATGGTGAATCGGCTGCGCTTGCTGCCGGGCTTTCCGGAGCCTTGACGGAATTCGGCCATCGGCTGATGGCGCGAGTCTATTATGCCGACACCGATTTTTCCGGCGTCGTCTACCATGCGCGCTATCTCGAATTCTTCGAGCGTGGGCGCTCGGACTATCTCAGGCTGGCGGGCGTCCACCACACAGAACTTCACGAAGGCAAGCACGGCGAACGGATCGTCTGGGTGGTGCGGCGCATGGAGATCGACTTCCGCTCGCCTGCCCGCATGGACGACATCCTGACCATCGACACATCAACGCAGGATATTTCCGGCGCCCGCATCGTCATGGCGCAGCAATTGAAACGCGGGACAGAGGTTCTGGTCGAAGCAAAGGTCGAGGCGGCGATCATTGGCGAGAACGGCCGGCCGAAGCGCTTTCCGAAAGAATGGATCGCGGCCTTTCTACCAGGAGCAAGTTGATATCCAAGCCTGCCGGCCGGCAACGGGCGGCCAATCGGCAGCGCATTCGATTGTGGATGGATGGCCCGCGTCGTGCCTTGGCGCGGCAATGCGCCGCGCCATATTTCCTAACCCATCCTTAACCATAACGGTTCATGAAGAGATCGGTGAAGATTGGAAGAATCCGCGCGCCTTCCTTTCACCAATATTTGCCCTGAAAAGGCCGCCAACGGTGCATTTTGGGGTTAATCCGGAAGCCAAGCGCGAACGGACCACAAGGGATGCCCATGGGCCAGCCGCCAGCGATGCCCGGAAAATCTTAAGGACTGAAGCATGGAAACTACCGCACTCGCCGATCCGGCAGCGCAATTGTCGATTTGGGCGCTGTTCACACAGGCCAGCTGGGTGGTCAAGCTGGTCATGATCGGTCTGCTCTGCGCCTCGGTCTGGACCTGGGCGATCATCGTCGACAAGCTGGTCAGCTATGCCCGCATGCGTCTGTCGCTCAATCGCTTCGAACAGGTGTTCTGGTCGGGGCAGTCGCTGGAAGAGCTCTATCGCACGCTTGCCGACCGCAAGACCACGGGCATGGGTGCGATCTTCGTTGCGGCCATGCGCGAATGGAAGAAGAGCTTCGAGAAGGGGGCCAAATCGCCGCTCGGCCTGCAGACCCGCATCGACAAGGCGATGGACCTGGCGTTGACGCGCGAGATGGAGAAGCTGGAGGGCCGTCTCGGCTTTCTCGCCACCACTGGTTCGGCCGCACCCTTCATCGGCCTGTTCGGCACCGTCATTGGCATCATGACCTCGTTCCAGGCGATTGCCGGTTCGAAGAACACCAGTCTCGCGGTTGTTGCACCCGGCATTGCCGAAGCGCTGCTGGCGACGGCCATCGGTCTTCTCGCCGCCATACCGGCGGTTATCGCCTACAATAAGCTGTCATCCGACGCGAACAAGATCGCCGTGCGGATGGAAGGGTTCTCGGACGAGTTCTCCGCCATACTCTCGCGCCAAATCGATGAAAAAGTAGCGCCTAAGGGCTGAGGTAAGAAGATGGGTATGTCGGTTGGCATGGCAGGACGCGGCGGACGCGGACACAGGCGACGCGGCCGCCACCATGCATTGATGTCGGAAATCAACGTCACGCCGATGGTCGATGTGATGCTGGTGCTCTTGATCATCTTCATGGTCGCCGCACCTATGTTGACGGTCGGCGTGCCGGTCGACCTGCCGGAGACTAAGGCCAAGGCTATGAACGCCGACACCCAGCCGATCACCGTTTCGATCGACGCGGCCGGCAAGATTTTCCTGCAGGAGACCGAAATCCCAAGGGAAGAGCTGGTCGCCAAGCTGCAGGCGATTTCCAAGACCGGCTACGAAGAGCGCATCTTCATCCGCGGCGACAAGGCGACCAACTATGGCGCCGCGATGGAGGTCATGGCCCTCATCCAGGCCGCCGGCTACAAGAATATCGGCCTGATTTCACTGCAGCAACAGGATCAGTAGACGCACGATGAAGACCGGCCTCACCACATCGGTGATACTGCATACGGTGGCACTGGCTTTCGGCCTGTTCACCCTGTCGGCGCCGGCCGCGCTGCCGTCCACGGATGTCGAGTCAATAGCGGTCGACATCGTTCCCATGGAAGCCATTGCGCAGACGCTGCAGGGCGACAAGAAGGCGGTGATGCACGAAAAGCCGGCGCCGATGCCGACCAAGCGTCCCGACATCGTGCCAGATGGACAGAAAATCGGCGAGAACAGCGTTGATACCGACAAGCCGGTGACGGACGAGCCTAAGCCGAAGCCGGTGGAGAAAACAGCGACGGCTGCTCCGGCGCCGACGCCGACCGAAAAGCCGAAGACCGAGGACACGCCGAAGCCAAAGGAAGCGCCGAAGCCGACACCTGCGACGGAGGTGGCGCCGGAGCCGCAGCCGAAGGAAGAGGTCAAGCCCGAGCCGGTGAAGCAGGTTGAACCGAAGCCGACCCCGGTGAAGGAGCCTGCACCAACACCGCAGCCGGACACGACCGCCGCCATAGAGCCGAAGCCACGCGTGAAGCCCGATGCGGTCGCCGAAGCCATATCGGATCAGCAGCCTCTGGAAGAAGCGCAGCTTCCGACTTCCGCTCCTGCTCCCGAAGCACGGCCGAGGCCGCAGCCGGCGCAGGCCGAAAGCGCGAAGGCACCGGACCGCAAGGACGCTGACAAGCCAGTCAAGGAAGCCTCGTCGAAGCCGAAGTCGGATGACAAGCAGTTCAATGAGGCTGACATCAAGGCTTTGCTCGACAAGCAGAAGCCATCCGGCGGCGGCGCCAAGCGCTCGACCCAGCAGGCATCGCTAGGCGGCGACAAGGATCAAGGCCAGAAGCTGTCGAAGTCCGAGCAAGGGGCATTGGAAGAACAGCTCGGTGGCTGCTGGACCCTCCCGGTTGGGCTTGAGGGTTCTGAGGATTTCACCGTGGTGATCCGTTTCAGCCTGGATGCCTCCGGCAAGCTGGAGGGCCGTCCGACCGTCGAGAAGTCCAGCGGCAACCCCCAATTCGACAGCAGCGCGGTTCGCGCTGTGCAGAAATGCGATGTCGCCGGCCTGCAGGTGCCCGCCGGAAAGCATGACATTTGGTCCGACGTTCGCGTCAACTTCGATCCCAGAGCGATGCTTGGCCTGTAGCCTGAGCACCCAGAAATCAGCAAGAGAAGCGAGAAGACATGAAATCCATCCTCAAGCCGCTCCTGATGGTCGCCGCGATGGCGATGGGCATGAACGCCGTCGTCACCTTGCCTGCTCGAGCAACCCTCGAGCTCAACGTCAACAAAGGCAATGTCGAACCGATGCCGATCGCCATCCCAGATTTCCAGGGAGGGCTCGGCGCGCAGATTTCCGAGATCGTCACCGCCGACTTGAAGCGCTCCGGTCTCTTCGCACCGATAGACAAGAACGCCTTCATCGAGAAGATCGCCAATCCGGATGCGCAGCCCCGTTTCGACGACTGGAAGGTGATCAATGCGCAGGCGCTGGTCACCGGCAGCGTGAGCAAGGAGGCGGACGGCCGAATCCGCGCCCAGTACCGACTATGGGATATTTTTGGCAACCAGCAGATAGCCGGGGAGCAGTTTTTCGCCAACGACGCAAATCAACGCCGTGTCGCCCACATCATCGCCGATGCGATCTATGAGAAGCTCACCGGCGAGAAGGGCTATTTCGACACACGCGTCGTCTTCATCGACGAATCCGGCGCCAAGAATGCGCGCAAGAAGCGGCTCGCCATCATGGACCAGGACGGCGCCAATGTGCGCTATCTCTCCGATGGCCGCTCGATCGTGCTGACGCCGCGTTTCTCGCCGAACCGGCAGGAAATCACTTACATGTCGTACGAAAGCGGCCAGCCGCGGGTCTATCTGCTGCAGATCGAGACCGGACAGCGCGAACTGGTCGGCAACTTTCCCGGCATGACCTTTGCGCCGCGCTTCTCGCCCGACGGCCAGAAGGTGATCATGAGCCTGCTGCGCGATGACGGCAATTCCAACATCTTCGCCATGGATCTGCGAAGCCGCTCGACCACCCGGCTGACCAACTCGACCGCCATCGACACCTCGCCCTCTTATTCGCCCGACGGCAGCAAGGTGGTATTCACTTCCGATCGTGGCGGCCGTGCGCAGATTTATGTGATGGGCGCCGACGGCTCGGGCCAGACCCGCATTTCGTTCGGCGACGGCGTCTATTCGACGCCGGTGTGGTCGCCGCGCGGCGACCTCGTCGCCTTCACCAAGCAGACCGGCGGCGAATTCCAGATCGGCGTCATGAAGACCGACGGTTCGGGCGAGCGCATCCTCTCCTCGGGCTTCCAGCAGGAGGGACCGACCTGGGCGCCCAACGGCCGCGTGCTGATGTTCTTCCGCGACTCCGCCGGCGGCCCAAAACTGGTTTCCGTCGATCTCACCGGCCGCAACGAACAGTCGATCCCGACCGCGAATTTCGCGTCGGATCCCGCCTGGTCGCCGCTGCTGGAGTAGGTTCGGCCGAATTGCCACACCTGCTAAAAAGGGGCCCGTTTGGCCCCTTTTCCATTCATTGGTCGCGTTTCGGCCGCATTTCCGCCTAGGGTCCGCGCCAACTGTGACCGTGGATTTGAAGGTCGTGGACGGACGATCGAAACCAAACATTAACCGTATTTCTTGAATGCCGGTTAACCCAAACGTGGTTACTGGGTGATCAACGAAATCACTCGAAATACGATCACTCGAATACGAAGGAGAGGCGGCATGGGCCGTATCGCAGCACTTACCAGAAACCCGGCGATGATCGCCCTGATCGCGATGCTCGCCATCACCGGTTGCGCCTCGAAGAAAACCCCGAACAACGCTGCCGATCTCGGCCTCAATGGCGCGGGTGCCGCAACGCCGGGCTCGGCGCAGGACTTCACCGTCAACATTGGCGACCGCATCTTCTTCGACACGGACTCGACGGCAATCCGCGCGGATGCGCAGACGACGCTGTCGCGCCAGGCGCAGTGGCTCAACCAGTACAAGCAGTACGCCATCGTCGTCGAAGGCCATGCCGACGAACGTGGCACACGTGAATACAATCTGGCTCTCGGCGCCCGCCGCGCCGCCGCCACTCGCGACTTCCTGGTCGCCAGGGGCGTCTCGGCGAGCCGATTGAAGACGATTTCCTACGGCAAGGAACGTCCGGTCGCGGTCTGCGACGACATCTCCTGCTGGTCGCAGAATCGCCGCGCGGTCACCACGCTCTCCGGCGCCGGCTCCTGATAGGCAAGACGGCGGCGCCTTAGTCGCATAATTGCAACACCTCCATGCGAAAGGCGGCCTTGTGGCCGCCTTTTTCACTTTCGGCCCCGGAAACAAACCCGGAAACAAAATTTGGCCGAAGTCTCGCCTCCTGCTAAGAGCCGAGGGCGTCGTGCCGGTCCCACTTTGATCGGAAGGCGCGAACAGGCTCACGATTTTCACGGCGAGAGGCACATGCATTTCAGATCGGTCTTGAGCGGCACGCTTGCGCTGCTGCTCGTATCAGGCTTCGCGGCTTCTGCGAGCGGCACCGGACAACCCGCGGATAGCGGCTTTTCCTTCCATCTGCCGACGCTCGGCATTTTCGGCAAGAAGGAGAAGCCGGAGCAGCAACAGATCGCGCAGCAGCAGGACGGCACCGCCGCCGCGGGGCTGGAAGATCAGCTCCGGCAGATGAACGGCAAGCTCGAGGAACTCAACTTCCAGATCCTGCAGATGCAGGAGCAGATGCGCAAGCAGCAGGAAGACAACGAGTTCCGCTTCCAGCAGTTGGAAGGCGGCTCCAGCGGGCAGCCGCCGGCCCAGAAGAAATCGGAGGCCGCGCCGCAGGACGGTGGCGCGGGCACCGGCGTCGCCGAGGCCCCGGCAGACCAGGCGCCGGCCGATGCCGGCGCGCAGCCGGATGGCGGCCAGAGCGTCGGCGAGGTCATCGTCGAATCGCAGACCGGCGATCCCGGCAAGGTGATCAACGGCACGCCGCCCAAGACCTTCGGCACCATTACCGTCGACAAGAACGGCAATGTAATCGACGCCGGCGGTAACACGCAGGCAGCGGCGCCGGCGGAAGGTGCGGCCCCCGCCGCCGAGGCGCCGGCTACCGGGGCTAAGACCGGCAAGTCCGACGGCACGGTGGTGGCGGCGCTGCCTGCCACCAACAACCCGGAAGAGATCTACCGCAACTCCTACCAGTTCATCCTGTCGGGCGACTACAGCACCGCCGAGCAGGGTTTTCGCGACCACATCGCCCGGTTCCCGAAGGACGCCAAGGCGGCGGACGCGCATTACTGGCTTGGCGAATCGCTGCTTGGCCAGCAGAAGTATCATGACGCTGCCGAGGTTTTCCTCTCCGCCAGCAAGGACTATCCGAAGGCCAAGAAGGCGCCTGACATGCTCCTGAAGCTTGGCGTGTCGCTGGTCGGCCTCAAGCAGAAGGATGTCGCCTGCGCCACCTTCGGCGAGATCGGCAAGCGCTATCCCGATATTTCGGCCGCGCTCAAGGAACGCGTCAAGCAGGAGAGGGCGCTGGCGGCGTGCTAGTCTTTGCCGTGTTGTCCCAGAACCGGGACCACTTTTGCGCGACATGCATTGATGCTCGATACCGAGCCTGACCTTTCGAATTTTTCGCAGATCGACTTTACCAACGGCGCGCTTGCGGCCGTGTCCGGCGGCAGCGACTCGACCGCCCTCCTTCTTCTCCTCAAGGCTCACCTCGACCGCAGCGCCCCGACAGCCCGGCTGCTGGCGGTGACGATCGACCACGGCCTGCGTCCGGAAGCAGCAGCCGAAGCGCGCAGCGTGGCAAAGCTTTGTGCCGAGCGCGGCATCGCGCACCGGACGCTCAACTGGTCCGGCGCCAAGCCGTCGGCCGGCCTGCCCGCGGCGGCGCGCGAGGCGCGCTACCGGTTGCTGGCCGAGGCAGCGCAGGCGCAAGGCATTGGTGTGATCGTGACCGGCCACACCGCCGACGACCAGGCCGAGACCGTCCTGATGCGAGCCGCGCGGAATGACGGGCGAGAGCTTGCAGGCCGAGGTCTCGCCGGCATGGCGCCTGCCACCCTCTATGACTGGCGGATCTGGATCGCGCGGCCGCTGCTCGGCGCTCGGCGCGCGGCGTTGCGCGCCTTCCTGCAGCGCGAACATGTCGGCTGGGCGGAGGATCCGACCAACATCGACACGAATTTCGAACGCCCGCGCATCCGGGCCGTGCTCGGCGAAGACCGGAGCGGGCAGCGTTTTGCCGAAGCGATCGGCCTGGCCAGGCGGGCCGCCGGCGAGCGCGAACAACTCGGTCGCCGCGCCGCCGCCCTGATCGGTGAATTTGCCAGCCGGCCGGCGAGGGGTCTCATCCGTCTCGATCCCGGTCTTGCCGAAGCTGACGACACGCGAGCCGCGGTCTATGCGCTGCGTGTCCTGCTGGCGGCGACGGGCGGCACCGCCTTGTTGCCGGACCAGGCGCGCAGCGAAGCGCTGTTCGAGCAAATGCGGGCCGGTCGGCTTTGCGCCACATTGTCGCGGGCGGTCGTCGATATCAGGCGAAACGGCATCTTCCTGCGCCGTGAATCGCGCGACCTGCCGCGTTCCGCGCCGGTAGCTGGCGCTCTGCTTTGGGACGGTCGCCGGCGGATCACGCCACACATCGAAGCCGGGGCGATCACATTGGACGACAGTCCGGGTGCATGGTTGATCGCGCCGCTTGGCGCCGCTGCCGCCGCCAAAACGCCGATTGCCGGGGATGGCGCGCCGCCAAGCCTTGTGCGCGCCGCCCTGGCTGCGGAACCGGCGCTGTGGCGCGGCGGCGAATGCCGTGGTTTTGCAGGGGATGTAGCGGCGGCGCCGGCAATCGCCGTCAGCCCGGTCGTTGCGCCCTTTGCCCGTTTCCTGCCGCGCTTCGATCTGGTGTTGGCGCAGGCCGTGGCCGAGTTGATCGGCGCACCGCCTGTCCCGGCTTGCCCTTTGGCCGCCACAGTGCCGGTTGATCATGGCGCGAAAGCTTAACCCAGACGTGCTGTTATGCTTGGCAAGGGGGGGCGCTCTCCCTATGTTAGGCGCAAGTTTCCTCTCATGACGCGTGTCCCAGCGGGCACCAACGGGACAATTGATGAATCCGAATTATCGCAATCTCGCGCTCTGGGCGATCATAGCGGTCCTGCTCATTGCTCTCTTCAATCTGTTCCAGACGCCGCAGACTCGCGGGGCCTCGACCGACGTTCCCTATTCGCAGTTCCTGCAAGAGGTCGCGGCCGGCCGGGTCAAGACGGTGGTCATCGCCGGCGCCCGCATCACGGGCACCTACGCCGACAACGCCAATGGCTTCCAGACCTATTCGCCTGGCGATCCGCAGCTGGTCTCGCGGCTGCAGGACAAGAACGTCACCATCAATGCGCGGCCTGAGTCGGACGGTTCCAACTCGCTGTTCAGCTATCTGATCTCCTACCTGCCGATGATCCTGATCCTGGGCGTGTGGATATTCTTCATGCGCCAGATGCAGTCCGGCTCCGGCCGCGCCATGGGTTTCGGCAAGTCGAAGGCCAAGCTTCTCACTGAGGCGCATGGCCGCGTCACCTTCCAGGATGTCGCCGGCGTCGACGAGGCCAAGGAAGATCTGGAAGAGATCGTCGAGTTCCTGCGCGATCCGCAGAAGTTCCAGCGCCTCGGCGGCAAGATCCCGCGCGGCGTGCTTCTGGTCGGACCTCCCGGCACCGGCAAGACGCTGCTCGCCCGCTCCGTCGCCGGCGAAGCCAATGTGCCGTTCTTCACCATCTCCGGTTCGGACTTCGTCGAGATGTTCGTCGGCGTCGGCGCAAGCCGTGTGCGCGACATGTTCGACCAGGCCAAGAAGAATGCTCCCTGCATCATCTTCATCGACGAAATCGACGCTGTCGGCCGCCATCGCGGCGCCGGCCTCGGCGGTGGCAATGATGAGCGCGAACAGACGCTGAACCAGCTGCTGGTCGAGATGGACGGCTTCGAGTCCAACGAGAGCATCATCCTGATCGCCGCCACCAACCGGCCCGACGTGCTCGACCCGGCGCTGCTGCGTCCGGGCCGTTTCGACCGCCAGGTGGTGGTGCCGAACCCCGACATCGTCGGTCGTGAGAAGATCCTCAAGGTGCATGTGCGCAACGTGCCGCTGGCGCCGAATGTCGACCTCAAGGTGATAGCACGCGGCACGCCGGGCTTCTCGGGCGCCGACCTGATGAACCTGGTCAATGAATCCGCTCTGATGGCGGCGCGCCGCAACAAGCGCCTTGTCACCATGGCCGAGTTCGAGGACGCCAAAGACAAGATCATGATGGGCGCCGAGCGCCGCTCGTCGGCCATGACCCAGGCCGAAAAGGAACTCACGGCCTATCACGAGGCCGGCCACGCCATCCTGGCGCTCAACGTGCCGTCGGCCGATCCGCTGCACAAGGCGACCATCATCCCGCGCGGTCGCGCGCTCGGCATGGTCATGCAGCTGCCGGAAGGCGATCGCTATTCGATGAGCTACAAATACATGATCTCGCGGCTTGCCATCATGATGGGCGGCCGCGTCGCAGAGGAGTTCAAGTTCGGCAAGGAGAACATCACCTCCGGCGCCTCTTCGGACATCGAGCAGGCGACAAAGCTGGCGCGCGCCATGGTCACGCGCTGGGGCTTCTCCGACAAGCTCGGCCATGTCGCCTATGGCGACAACCAGGAAGAGGTTTTCCTCGGCCATTCGGTGGCGCGCACGCAGAACGTCTCGGAAGAGACCGCGCAGATCATCGACGCCGAAGTGCGCCGGCTGATCGACGAGGCCTATGTCACGGCCAAGTCCATTCTGACCAAGAAGAAGAAGGAATGGATCGCTCTGGCGCAGGGCCTGCTCGAATACGAGACGCTTTCGGGCGAAGAGATCAAGCAGCTGATCGCCGGGCAGAAGCCCGCGCGAGATTTGGGGGATGACACCCCCACAAGCCGCGGCTCGGCTGTGCCGAAGTCCGGCCGCCGCAAGAAGGGTCCCGAGCCCGAAGGCGGCATGGAGCCTCAGCCGTCGAGCTGAGCTGACATCACTTGATGCAAGAAAACGCCGCGGCTCAATCCGCGGCGTTTTGCTGTTCAGGGTCTCTCAAATAGCATGCGGGACGGATGCATTTGCTTTGCCGGGGCGCACACCGTCAGTCCGGCCAGCATGTTGCTTGCCCCATCTGGCCAGCGGGATCAGGGCATTGTCCAGCTCGATGCCGAATTCGGTAATCGAGTATTCGACCCTCGGCGGCACCTCGGGAAAGATTTCGCGATGGACGATGCCGTCGGCCTCCATTTCGCGCAGCTGTTGGATCAGCATCTTTTCGCTGATGTCAGGCACCAGCCGCTTCAGCTCACCGAATCGTGCCGGCGCCTTGTGAATCTGCCAGAGCAGTAGCGCCTTCCATTTGCCGCCGATGACCTCCAGCGCCGGCCCCAATCCGCAACTATCTGGCTGTTTCTTTCCCATGTTTCATCCAATTCTGAGCAATCGGTGGGTAGCTTACATTTTTGTCGGTACTTGAGAAAAACCAAGCCGGTCCATAGCTTCAAACCAGCTCGCCGGCATCGGCGAACACCACAACATCATATCGGTACCTCGCTTCGACCTGCAAAGGCCGTCGGCGGCCGGATTTTGTCAAAAACGGATGGATCATGACACGATACGCAAACAAGAAGGCCGTTGTCATCGGCGGGACGCACGGCATGGGGCTCGCCGTTGCCGAAGCCCTGATCGAAAGCGGCGCCGAGGTCCTGGTCACCGGCCGCGACCAGCGCAACATCGAGGCCGCGCGAGCCAAGCTGCTTTCGCGAGCTCATGTCGTGCGGTCCGATATCTCAGACATGGCCGATATCGTCACGCTCGGTGCCGAAGTGGGGCAGAAGCTTGGCCAGATCGACTTCCTTCACGTCAATGCCGGGGTGGCCAATCTCGAACCCGTCGAGCGGGTCACCGAGGACAGTTACGATCGCACCTTCGACATCAACACCAAAGGCGCTTTCTTCACCGCGCAGCGCCTGCTGCCCCTCATCAGGGATGGTGGCGCCATAGTCTTCACCTCGTCGATCGCCGACGAATCCGGCACTGGCGGCATGAGCGTCTATTCCGGATCGAAGGCGGCACTGCGCGCCTTCGCCAAGGTCCTGGCCGCCGAGCTTCTGCCGCGCCGGATCCGCGTGAATGTGGTCAGCCCTGGTTTCATCGATACGCCGACGATGGGTGTGGCCGACGCCTCGGCCGAGGAGCGGGCCGCCTTCATGGCGATCGGTGACGCGGTCACGCCGATGAAGCGCCACGGCACGATGGAGGAGGTGGCGCGCGCAGTGCCGTTCCTGGCGTTCGACGCGACCTTCACCACGGGCGCGCGGCTGACCGTGGACGGTGGCCTTGGCCAGGACCTGACCCCGTCACCGGCGTAACCGCGCAACCAAACCAAGGAGAAGCAGAATGAGCGACATAACAGTAATCGGTCTCGGCGCCATGGGCACTGCGCTTGCCGAAGCCTTTCTGAACCAGGGACATGCGGTGACGGTGTGGAACCGTTCTCCGGCAAAGGCTGAGGCTTTGGCAGCCAAGGGCGCCATTGTGGCCAAGAGTGTCGAGGAAGCCGTCAGATCGAGTCCACTGATCGTGGCGTGCCTGCTTGTCTATGACACCGTTCGTGAGGTGCTCGGCGCAAGCCGAGAGGCGCTGTCGGGCCGCACATTGGTCAATCTCACCAACGGCACGCCCGAGCAGGCGCGGGCGATGTCGGGCTGGGCGGTGAGCCAGGGCGCCAGCTATATCGACGGCGGCATCATGGCGGTGCCGCCGATGATCGGCGGGCCGCACGCCCTGATTCTCTACAGCGGTTCGCGCCAGGCGTTCGATGCCTGTTCGGGGCAGCTCGGAGCGCTCGGCACCAGCAAATTCCTCGGTGAGGATGCTGGGCTCGCGCCGCTCTATGATATCTCGCTTCTGACCGGCATGTACGGCATGTTCGCGGGCGTTCTGCAGGCGTTGGCATTGACGGGCGCAGCAGGGATCCCGGCCGGCGAGTTCATGCCGCTGCTGGCCTCCTGGCTTCAGTCGATGCAAGGCCTGCTGCCGAAATGGGCGGAACAGATCGACAGTGGCGATCACACCAGCAATGTCGTTTCCAACCTGGGCATGCAGGCTGATGCCTACGTCAATCTCATCGATGCCAGCAGGTCGGCTGATGTCAGCACCGAACTCGTCCTGCCGATGCAAAGCCTGATGAAGCGCGGGGTGGCTGCCGGCCAGGCCGATGCCGATCTTACAAGCCTGGTCGCACTGCTCTCGAAACAAGGCGCTTGACGGGGCAAGACCCAAGAGAAGGCCCGCCAACCTTTGCGGTTGGGGGCCTTCGATCTTCAAACGCTGCTGGTCGATCAGCTCTTCAGCTTGGCGTTGCAGAGGCTGTAATAGCCGCCGCCCTTCTGGATCCAGCGAAGGCCGTTCAACGTACCCGCGTCCTTGTTGCCGTGGTAGCCCTGCAGGCAGGTCTTCATCCGCGCCTTCGAGGGCTTCTCGGTCTTGAATTCGGCCGCGAGGGTGGTCGGGAATGTCACGCCCGTCGGCGCTACAGCGGGGGCGACCGCCGCGCTGGTTTCCTTCTGCGGCTGCGGCTCGGTTTTGACCGCATCCGCATTGGCACTCTCCGCAGCTGACGTCGCACACTTCTCGGTGCGGAAAGCGGTCCAATCCATGCCGTTCAGAGTGCCGCCTTCCTTGGCTGTGCGATAGGCCTCGCCGCATTCCTTCATTGTCAGTGCGCTTGCAGGGGTGACGCTCCACGCAATCCATGCCGTCACAGCCAATGCCGCCAATTTCAATCTGGACATAAGACCCTCCTGGTTGACAAAAGTTCGATGTCCTTTTGTATGCCATTTGTTCTGCATATGTTCAATTGAAATCTTTGCGAACCACCGATATGTCTGGGGTGGGCAGTGTGGGCGAATAGATGATGCCGACAGCTCCCGCGATATGTAGACGTCGATCAACGCCGGGTGTGTTCGAGCGCAATAAAAAGGCCCGCGCATGCTGCGATGCGCGGGCCTCTGTCTGGAGAATATGGCTACGCGATCAGCTCTTCAGCTTGGCATTGCAGAGGCTGTAGAAGCCGCCGCCCTTCTGGATCCAGCGCAGGCCATTCAGCGTGTTGGCGTCCTTATTGGCGTAGTAGAGCTCGAGGCAGGTGTGCATGCGGCCCTTGGCCGGCGTCTCGCCGGCGTATTTCTTCGAGATCGCGGCCGGGAACTTCACGCCCTTGGGAGCGGTGACCGATGGCTTCTCGGGCTCGCTGGTATAGGTCGCCTCGCTCGGAGCGGGCACGGTGTCGTCGTCATCTGCGCCTGCGCCGCATTCGGCCTTGCGGAAGTCGTTCCACTTCTTGCCGCCCAGAGTATTGGCAGACTTGGCAGCCTGGTACTTGGCGCTGCAATCGGCCATGCTCAGGCCCTTGCCGCTGCTGTCGGCAGCTGCCTTGGTGGTTCCCTTGGCGGGTGCTGCCGCGGCCGAGGCCCCGGCGGCGCATTCGGTCTTGCGGAAGTCGTTCCACTTTGCGCCATTGAGCGTACCGGCGGCCTTTGCCGCCTGGTACTTGGTGCTGCATTCCTTGGCCGTCAGGCCCTTAGCGCCATCGTCGGTTGTGGCTGCGGCCTTGGTCGTGGCCTTGGCGGGTTCTGCCGCGGCGGATGCGCCGGCGGCGCATTCGGTCTTGCGGAAGTCGTTCCACTTTGCGCCATTGAGCGTACCGGCGGCCTTGGCAGCCTGGTATTTAGCGCTGCATTCCTTGGCCGTCAGAGCCTTGGCGCCGTCATCAGCAGCGGCGGCGGCCTTGGTCGTGTCCATCTTGGCCGCAGCGGCCTTCTTGGCCGCCGGCTTTGCGGTCTCGGTGGTGGCCGCCGCGTCGGTGCCGCACTCGGCCTTCCGATACTGATTCCAGGTCTGCCCGTTCAGCGTGCCGGCGTCCTTGGCGGCATTATACTTGGTACTACACTGGGCCATGGTCAGCGCGCTGGCGGGCGCCGCCATGAACAAGGTTGCGACGGCAAGACCCGTCAAAGTTGCAAGTCGGTGGATGAGCATGGCGTTCTCCCGTTGCTGCGCCCATAGGTTGTACCTGTGTCAATCAATAGCTCTCAACGCTAGGCTGCGCCAGATGCTAAACGGCGTTCTCCCGATAAGGTGATGGACCCTTGCGATCTGCCCCTCCAACAGTCCGGCTTACCGGCCCAATCTGCGCAGTGTGGCCCAGTGTGAATGCTATATTGCGGCAACACCGTGTCATGATACGCTGCCAACGCTCCGAACAGCCTGCTACAATGATTTTCTAAGAATTGGTAATATACAATCACACAATGTGATAGTCGGGCTCGGACCAATTGTGGCATTACGAGCCGGCTGAAAACCGACGGGGATTCTGGCAAGCATGGCAGGACGTTATTTTGGCACCGACGGCATTCGCGGGCGCGCCAACAAGTTTCCGATGACGGCTGAGATCGCGATGCGGGTCGGCATGGCCGCCGGCCTGTCGTTCCAGCGCGGCAGCCATCGCCACCGCGTCGTGCTCGGCAAGGACACCAGGCTGTCCGGCTACATGATCGAAAACGCCATGGTGTCCGGCCTGTGCGCGGCCGGCATGGATGTGTTCCTGCTCGGCCCGATCCCGACACCGGCGGTCGCCATGCTGGTGCGCTCGCTGCGCGCCGATATCGGCGTCATGATCTCGGCCTCGCACAACCCTTATTACGACAACGGCATCAAGCTGTTCGGTCCGGATGGCTACAAGCTCTCCGACGAGATCGAGGAGCGCATCGAGAGCATGCTCGACAAGGATATCGAACTGGCGCTCGCCGATTCCGACGGGCTCGGCCGCGCCAAGCGCGTCGACGGCGTGCATGACCGCTACATCGAATTCGCCAAGCGCACGCTGCCGCGCTCGATGTCGCTGTCGGGTCTCAGGATCGTCGTCGATTGCGCCAATGGCGCAGCCTACAAGGTGGCGCCCGCCGCACTTTGGGAACTGGGCGCCGAGGTCATTGCCATCAATGTCGATCCGAACGGTTTCAACATCAACAAGGAATGCGGCTCGACCCATCCGGCCGGCCTGCAGAAGAAGGTGCATGAAGTGCGCGCCGATATCGGCATCGCACTCGACGGCGATGCCGACCGTGTCGTCATCGTCGACGAGAACGGCACCATCGTCGACGGTGACCAGATCATGGCGCTGATCGCCGAGTCCTGGCACCAGAGCGGGCGACTGGCCGGCGGCGGCGTCGTCTCGACGGTGATGTCCAATCTCGGCCTCGAACGCTTCCTTGGCGACATGAAGCTGCAGCTGCATCGCACCAAGGTCGGCGACCGCTATGTCGTTGAGCATATGCGCGCGCACGGGTTGAATGTCGGCGGCGAGCAGTCGGGCCACATTGTGCTGTCCGATTTCTCGACCACTGGCGACGGGCTGGTCTCGGCTCTGCAGGTGCTGGCCTGCATCAAGCGGCAGAACCGGCCGGTCAGCGAATTGTCGAAGAAATTCGAGCCGGTGCCGCAACTGTTGAAGAATGTCCGCATCGCCGGCGGCAAGCCGCTTGAAGAAGCCTTGGTCAAGGCGGCGATCGAAGATGCGCGCAACCGTCTAGGCAAGGCCGGCCGCCTGGTTATCCGGCCCTCGGGCACCGAGCCGCTGATCCGCGTCATGGCCGAGGGCGACGACCCACAGCTGGTCGAGGCCGTGGTCAACGACATCGTCGACATCATCTCGGAAACGCGCAGCGCCGCCTGATTGCGCTGCCTCCGACGGGAGGGGCGAACTGCCGGCTCAAGACTTCAAGCCCGCCTGCAGGCGGGCTTTTTGTTTCGGCCAGGGTTGGTCCCAGCGTCATGCCGGCGGAGGCCGTTTGCTAAAATGTCGAGAATTTGTGGTTAATCGACAGGGTTAAACGCCTTTTAACTTTTGCAATTCATTATCCACAACTGAGGTCAAACAAATTCGAGCGGATTCAAAGTTCCGACGGGTTCTCAGGGGTGACAAACATGTTCAATACAGCAAAAAGGGCTTTCCTTGCCGCGCTGTTCGCAGGCGTGGCCGGGCCAGTATTCGCCGCCGATCTGGCGGAGCCGCCAGTGGTCGAAGAGGCGCCGGCGCCGATCGCCTATGAACAGCCGGCCGATTTCGGCGGCTGGTACATCCGCGGCGATATCGACTATCACTGGTCGAAGTTCCGCGGTGGTGACTACACCACCTACAGCCCGGCACCGCCCCAACTCCCCGGTTCGTTCGCCTCCGGCAAGTTGAAGAGTTCCTTCTCGGCCGGCGCCGGTGTCGGTTACCAGGTCAACCGGTACTTCCGCACCGATCTGACCTTCGACTGGATGGGCAAGTCCAATTTCCGCGGCTCGACCAATGGTTTCTGCGGCGGCGGCATAGCTTGTACCTCCGTCGACACATCGTCCTATTCGGCGATGCTGCTCCTGGCCAATGCCTATGTCGATATCGGCACCTGGCACGGCGTGACGCCCTATGTCGGCGCCGGCATCGGTGGTGCCTGGGTCAAGTGGGATACGCTGCACAATACCGATCTCGATGGCTCCTTCGAGCACAGCGGCGGCAAGGGCTGGCGCTTTGCCTATGCCCTCATGGCCGGCGCCTCCTACTGCCTGACCGACCGGGTCAAGCTCGATCTCGGCTATCGCTACAGCCACATCAATGGTGGCAAGATGTTCAACTACGCCTCCGACAGCGATGTCGGCCCGGGCTTCGATCGCGGCATCAACGTGCACGAAGTGCGCGGCGGCCTGCGCTACCAGTTCGGCCGGTCGGACTGCGCCCCGCCGCCGGAGCCCTACGTTCCCGAACCGGAGCCGGTCTACACCAAGTAGTCGCTTCGAAATCCAGGAATTTGCGAACCGCCCGGCCATGCCGGGCGGTTTTTGTTTGCCGATTGCGGTGCACTTCCAGGCCGCGGCGTGCGGAGAGAAAGCCTATCGAAATCAAATCGGTAACGTCGCGTTATCCTTAACCCGCACTTAACCACTATGGTTAACAATGCCCACTGAAACGGCGCTTGCGATCAAAATGAAGAGCGCCAATTTCAGGAGCCGGGGACCCATGAATTTCAAATTGCTGACAGCGCCGGCACTTGCCGCACTCGCGCTTGCGCTGCTGACGCCGGCGCAAGCCGCGGACTACGATCCGCCGATCTATGTCGATCAGGCGCCGGACTATCAACCGGTCGAGGTCGGCTCGGGCTGGTATCTGCGCGGCGATGTCGGCTACGCGTTCAGCCATCCCTTCGAGCATGAGGAAGCGACAACCGGCCCGCTTAACAGCTTTACCGATGAGAGCAGCCTTTTCACAGGCAGTTTCGGTATGGGGTATCATGTCAACGACTATCTTCGGGTCGAGCTGAACGGCGGGATTCTTCCGACCGACAAATTCGGGGAACACGCCAAGTTGGCAGCCACTTGCGACGGCCATACGCTTGTGGACGACGGTTTTGGCACCATCAATTCCGTCGCGGCTACGCAGGCATGCGATCTTTCCGACAATGCTTCCAACAAAGGCTACAGCATCATGGCCAATGGCTATGTCGATCTCGGCACCTATGTTGGAATCACTCCATATCTTGGCGGAGGGGTCGGTGTCGCATACAATAAATATTACAGGAGCATTGGGGCGAAGGATTGCGTGGAAGTGGCCCCCAATTCGTCCGGCACGGGCGGGTTCTCTTGTGATGATCCGGCCGGTTACGAGGGTGCAACGGATAAGGAGGGCAAATTCAACCTTGCCTATTCGATCGGGGGCGGTCTTTCCTATCAGGTGGCCAAGAACGTGTCGGTTGACCTTGGCTACGAATATTTCTCGGTGCCGGGCGCCAAATACGTCGCTTATGACAGCGGCGCCTTCAACATCCACAAGGGCATCAATTATCAGACGGTCAAGCTCGGGCTGCGCTACGACCTCTGGTAGGCTGGCTGCAGATACGAAACCCGACGGCGGATCTCTTCGATCCGCCGTTTGCGTTTGGGCTCACGACATCCTGATCCCGGACTGCTTCTATCTTGTCAGCGACAAAAACTTTCCTCTTGACGCCTGAGGGCTGAACGCATATCGCCGTCCGTGGGCCACCCCTCCCCAACGAGGGGCCACTATCTGGAAGGATAGACCACGATGACGACGCATACGAAGCCCGGACTCCGTCCGGCAAATCCCAATTTCTCCTCAGGTCCCTGCGCAAAACGCCCCGGCTGGTCGGTCGAGGCGCTGAAGAATGCCGCGCTCGGCCGTTCCCACCGCGCCAAGATCGGCAAGACCAAGCTCGAACAGGCGATCGAGCTGACTCGCGAAATTCTCCAGGTTCCGGCGGATTACCGTATCGGCATCGTGCCGGCGTCGGACACGGGTGCTGTCGAGATGGCGCTGTGGTCGCTGCTCGGTGAACGCGGTGTCGACATGGTGGCATGGGAAAGCTTTGGCTCGGGCTGGGTGACCGATGTCGTCAAGCAGCTGAAGCTCGCCGATATCAGAAGGATCGAGGCAGGCTATGGCGAACTGCCGGATCTCACCAAGATCGATTTCGACCGCGATGTGGTCTTCACCTGGAACGGCACGACCTCAGGCGTGCGCGTGCCGAATGGCGATTTCATACCGGCGGATCGCAAGGGCCTGACCATCTGCGATGCCACCTCAGCGGCATTCGCGCAAAAGCTCGATTTCCAGAAGCTCGATGTCGTCACCTTCTCCTGGCAGAAAGTGCTGGGCGGCGAGGGCGCACACGGCATGCTGATCCTGTCGCCTCGCGCCGTCGAGCGACTGGAAACCTACAAGCCGGCGTGGCCGCTGCCGAAAATCTTCCGCCTGACCTCGGGCGGCAAGCTGATCGAAGGCATCTTCAACGGCGAGACCATCAACACGCCGTCGATGCTGTGCGTCGAGGACTATCTCGATGCGCTTCATTGGGCGAAGTCGATCGGCGGTCTCGATGCGTTGATTGCCAGAGCCGATGCCAATGCCGCCGTGCTCGATGGCTTTGTCGACAAGTCGTCCTGGCTCGGCCATCTCGCGGTCGATGCGGCGACACGGTCCAACACGTCCGTATGTCTGTCCTTCACCGACGCCGATGTCGCGGCGCTCGACGCCGACGGGCAGGCGGCTTTCGCCAAGGCGATCGTCTCTATGCTCGACAAGGAAGGCGTCGCGTACGACATCGGATCCTATCGCGATGCACCTTCCGGCCTGCGCATCTGGTGCGGTGCCACCGTCGAGACATCCGATCTCGAGGCGCTGCTGCCTTGGCTCGACTGGGCCTTCGCCACGCAGAAGGCTTCGCTGAAGGCCGCAGCCTGAGATTTCGTGGTGGCCTGCGGGCCGCCCTTTCCCGACAATCCAGTTCAAGGAGGCCGCCATGGCGCCCCGCGTTCTCGTCTCTGACAAACTCTCCACCACCGCCGTCCAGATATTCAAGGACCGCGGTATCGAGGTCGACTATTTGCCCGATCTCGGCAAGGACAAGGAAAAGCTGCTCGAAGTCATCGACCAGTATGATGGTCTTGCCATCCGCTCGGCGACCAAGGTCACGGAAAAACTGATCAACGCAGCGACAAGACTCAAGGTCGTCGGCCGCGCCGGCATCGGTGTCGACAATGTCGACATCCCCGCGGCGAGCCGCAAGGGCATCATCGTGATGAACACGCCCTTCGGCAATTCGATCACCACGGCCGAACATGCGGTGGCCATGATCTTTGCACTCGCCCGGCAGATCCCGGAGGCCAATGCCTCGACCCATGCCGGCAAATGGGAAAAGAACCGTTTCATGGGCGTCGAGATCACCGGCAAGACGCTGGGTGTCATCGGCTGCGGCAATATCGGCTCGATCGTCGCCACGCGCGGCGTCGGCCTGAAGATGCATGTCGTTGCCTTCGACCCGTTCCTGTCGGACAAGCGCGCCGAGGAACTCGGCGTCGACAAGGTCGAGCTGGACGAGCTTTTCGCCCGCGCCGATTTCATCACGCTGCACACGCCGCTGACCGACAAGACGCGCAACATCATCGACGCGGCGGCGATCGCCAAAATGAAGAACGGCGTGCGCATCATCAATTGCGCGCGTGGCGGGCTCATCGTCGAAGCCGACCTGGTCGCGGCGCTGAAGAGCGGCAAGGTGGCGGGCGCCGGCGTCGATGTGTTCGAGGTCGAACCGGCGGAGAACAACGCGCTGTTCGGCATGGAGAATGTGGTGGCAACGCCGCATCTCGGCGCCTCGACAGCGGAAGCACAGGAAAATGTTGCGCTGCAAGTAGCCGAGCAGATGGCCGACTATCTGATCAAGGGTGCGGTTTCGAATGCCATCAACATGCCCTCGATCACGGCCGAGGAAGCACCGCGGCTAAAGCCGTTCGTCAAGCTCGCCGAAGTGCTCGGCGCCTTTGTCGGCCAGGTCACCGAGGACCCGATCAACGAGGTCGAGATCCTGTTCGACGGCTCGACCGCGACGATGAACACGCGCGCCCTGATCAGTGCGACGCTCGCCGGGCTGATCCGGCCGCAGGTCGCCGACGTCAATATGGTGTCGGCGCCGATCATGGTGAAGGAGCGCGGCATCATCGTCGCCGAGGTCAAGCGCGACAAGTCGGGCGTGTTCGACGGCTACATCAAGCTGACGGTGAAGACCGAGCACATGACGCGCTCGATCGCCGGCACCTGCTTCTCCGACGGCAAGCCGCGCTTCATCCAGATCAAGGGCATCAATCTCGACGCCGAGGTCGGCCAGCACATGCTCTACACAACCAATGCCGATGCGCCCGGCATTATCGGCCTGCTCGGCACGGTGTGCGGCGAGAACGGCGTCAACATCGCCAACTTCCAGCTCGGCCGCAACCGGCCGGGCGGCGACGCGATTGCGCTGCTCTATCTCGACGCGCCGTTCCCGGAAAAAGTGCTGGAACAGGTCAAGGCGCACAAGTCGATAGACTCGGCCAAGCGGCTGCAGTTCGACGTCAACGCGATGTAGTTGACGTCGTGGCGGACGCGGCGGTCCTCCCCCCATCATTGGGGCGGCCGCCGCACAGGCCGGTTCAGGTCAATTCATCTGAGCCGTCGGAGACGCCCACGCGATGCCGATAGACCAATTCCCAGCCCTTCCAGCCTGTAAACAGCAGGACCAGAACCACGATCAGCGATAAGATAAAGCCGGTCGGGATCACAGCCGCCGCTCCACCGACATAACGCGAGTACCAGTTATAAAGCTCGATCAGCACGACGAGCACGTTGCCGCCGGCATGGAGCCATGCCGTCGTGAGATTGCGGATCTGAACATCGCCGAGAACGTCCGTCAGGCCGGTAAGAGCGGCCAAGGCGCCCATGATCAGGCCGGCGCCGAGAAGCCAAAGCGATCCGGTGACCCACCCGGGATCGGCTGTTTGCCAGAAAATCAGATCGCAAACGAAGGTGCCGACAAAGAAGGCGATCGGAAACGGAATCAGCATTGGATGAATGGGGTGACCGGCAATGCTTGCCGTGCTGCGAGGGTTATGGCTCATCTTGTTGCCTCCCACGCAAGCAAACTCCGCCAGAGGTAAAATGTTCCAGGTCGGCGCGCGGCAGCAGTTATCGCGACGGCGGCGCAGCGCGGCAGCAGCCAAATGTTATCCGCGGCGGTTCGGTGCCGCCATCTTGCGCCCGCTGTATTCGGCGAGCGAAATGCCGCCCAGCACCAGGACGAGCGCCAGCGCCTGGTAGAGCTGGAATGTCTCGCCGACGATCAGCACTGACAGCAGCGTGCCGAAGATCGGCACCAGATTGATGAACAGCCCGGCACGGTTGGCGCCGATCAGTTCGTTGCCCCTGATGTAAGTGATCTGCGAAATGACCGAAGCGCCGATCGCGGTATAGACGATGACCACCCAGCCGCTGATATCGGGGACGATAACCTTGCCGGCGGCGACCTCCCACAGGAAGAACGGCAGCGAGGTGATGAGGGCAGCGATCGCCAGGGACAACATCAGGCTCTGCCAGCGCATCACCGGCTTCAGCCGCAGCCCGACCGAATAACCGCTGTAGAGGACGACCGCGACCAGCATGATGGCGTCGCCGAAATTGAGTTCCAATGTGAGCAGCCGGCGCGGATCGCCGTGGCAGGCAGTCAAGATGACACCGAAGATGGTCAGCACCACGCCCGCAATCTGCGCCCAACTCACGCGCAGGCGGAAGAAGAAGAAATTGGCAATGATGATCAAGACCGGCATCGCCGCCTGTTCGATCGAGACATTGATCGCCGTCGTGTAGTTGAGCGCGGTGTAGAAAATGGTGTTGAACAGAGTGAAGCCGCTGGCGCCAAGTGCAGCCAGGACGAACCAGTGTTTGCGCACCACCGGCCAGTCCTCCCTGATCGTGCGCCAGCCGATCGGCAGCAGGATCGCGACGGCCAGCACCCAGCGCAGGAAGACCAGCGTCATCGGCGAGACGTGACCGACCGCCAGCTTGCCGGCGACGGAATTGCCGCCCCACAGCAAGGTGGTCAGCAGCAGGAACAGGTAGGCGCGTCGATGCATGCGGGATTCCGGCCGCCTGGGAAGTTGTGTTTGCCGGCCTATTGCCCCCGCCGACGCAAGTAAATGATGTCAAAGCCGAAAATTGTTGTGCCTCAGGGCATTTTCGACGGCAAAGAAAGGTCGCGCTTGCGAGGTCTTGACGCTATAGAGGCCTGTCGTTTCGAACCATATCCAGGCCGCCAGGGCGGCATCTCAAGGGAAAAGAAACATGGCCAATGTGGTGGTCGTCGGCTCGCAATGGGGCGACGAAGGCAAGGGCAAGATCGTCGACTGGTTGTCGGAGCGCGCCGACGTGGTCGTGCGCTTCCAGGGCGGCCACAATGCCGGCCATACGCTGGTCGTCGACGGCAAGGTCTACAAACTGTCGCTGCTGCCGTCGGGCGTGGTGCGGCAAGGCAAGCTGTCGATCATCGGCAATGGCGTCGTCTTCGACCCGCACGCCTTTGTCGCCGAAGTGGCAAAACTCAAGGCGCAAGGCGTCGAGGTCACGCCGGACCGCCTGAAAATAGCCGAAAACACCGCGCTTATCCTGTCGCTGCACCGGGAGCTGGACGGATTCCGCGAGGACGCCGCCTCCAATTCCGGGACGAAAATTGGCACGACGCGTCGTGGCATCGGCCCAGCCTATGAAGACAAGGTGGGCCGGCGCGCGGTTCGGGTGATGGATCTGGCGGATTTGGAAACGCTGCCCCTCAAGGTCGACAGGCTGCTGACGCATCACAATGCGCTGCGTCGCGGGCTTGGCCATGGCGAAGTCACGCATGAGGCGATCATGACCGAGCTGACCTCGGTCGCCGATGAGATCCTGCCCTATATGGACCGCGTCTGGAAAATCCTCGACGACAAGCGCCGCGCCGGCGAACGCATCCTGTTCGAGGGCGCGCAAGGCACGCTGCTCGACATCGACCACGGCACCTATCCGTTCGTCACCTCGTCCAACACCGTTGCCGGCCAGGCAGCCGCCGGCTCGGGGGTGGGCCCCGGCGCCATCGGCTATGTCCTGGGCATCACCAAGGCCTATACGACGCGTGTCGGCGAAGGCCCGTTCCCGACCGAGCAGAAGAACGAGATCGGCGAATTTCTCGGTACGCGTGGCCACGAATTCGGCGTCGTCACCGGGCGCAAACGCCGTTGCGGCTGGTTCGACGCCGTGCTGGTGCGCCAGGCCGTCGCCGTCAACGGCATCAAGGGCATCGCCCTGACCAAACTCGACGTGCTCGACGGGCTGGATGAGATCAAGGTCTGCACCGGCTACCGTCTCGATGGCGAAACGATCGACTATCTGCCGGCCAGCCAGGGCGCGCAGGCGCGTGTCGAGCCGGTCTACGAGACGCTCGAAGGCTGGAAAGGCACCACAGCCGGCGCACGCAGCTGGAACGACCTTCCGGCGCAGGCCGTCAAATATGTCCGTTACATCGAGGAGCTGATCGGGGCACCCGTCGCGCTCCTTTCCACCAGCCCGGAACGGGACGACACGATACTTGTGACCGATCCGTTTCAAGACTAGTTTTCTGAAGCCTTTCCGGGCATCGCGGCCGATTTGCGGGGGCCGGCGCGGAAACACAATACAGGTCGACTGAAGCATGGCAGATTTCGTTGCTATTCTGAAAAAGGCGCTCGACAAGCACGGCGACGAAACGCCCGAAAAGCGTACGCGGATCTATGAAAGCGTTCGTACCATGCTGGCGAAGAAGCTTGCGGAGTATTCGCCGCCGCTCGCCGCCGAAGCCATAAGCACGCAGAAGCGATCCCTGGAAGATGCCATCTCGAGCGTCGAGCGCGACTATGCCAGGGCACTGCCGGCATCCGACCCACTGGCGGAGCTGGAGCACATCTTCTCCTCCATCGACCGCAACAAGAACCAGTCCAGTCATGTAAAGCCTTCCGCCACGCCTGCGCCGGCCTGGCAGCCGGCGAAACCCGTGCAGCCGGCGCCGACCACCAGGACAGAGCCGAGCTGGCAGAGGCCCGCTCCGACACCGCCTCCGCCTGTGGCGCGTGCAGAAACCATCGACAAGCAAGCCGCGGAGCTGGACGCCGACGACGATAGCGCCGATGTCTTTGCCAATGACGAGCAGCCGGCGGCGGACACGTTCCAACGCCTGCGCCCCGCCGAGCGCAGGCGCAGCTATGGCGGGTTGATCGCGGCTGTCGTCGCGCTTCTGGTGGTCGCCGGCGGCGGCTATGGCATCTGGCTGAACAAGGATGCCTTTGGCTCGATGCTGGGCCTTGGCGGCGACACCAAGACGGTCTCGACCGAACCGCTGGTAAAGCCGGCGCCGGCCAAGCCCGCGGCCGATGCACCCGCACCGGCTCCTGCCGGCGAGGGAACGAAGTTCACCCAGCGCCTGTCGCCCGAAGGCGGTGAGACCGACCCCGGTCCCGCGGCCGGTCAAAGCGGCATCGGCGAGGGCGAGTCCGTCGCCGCGCTGACCACACCGCCACCCCCGGCTTCAGCACCGCCTGCGGCGGCGCCAGCGCCTGCGACCCCGCCGGCCGGCGACGCCGCAGCCACGGGCGCGCCCACCACGCCGGCGCCCGACGCTTCCGCCACGCCACCGGCAACGCCGCCCGCCGATGGCGCCGCTCCGCCGGCCAATGGGGCAGCACCGGCTGATGCCGCCGCCACGCCGCCCGCGGCCGGCACGCCGCCCGCTGCGCCGGCGGCCGCCGCTCCCGCGCCGACCGTTGCGGTCGGCCAGAAGGCGATCTTCTACGAGGAACGCACCTCGACCGCGCAAGGTTCGGCCGAACCCGGCAGCATCGTCTGGTCGCTGGTGCAGGAATCGCCCGGCGGCGACCTGCCGCCCGAGCCGGCGATCCGCGCCGAGGCGACCATTCCCGGCAAGGACATCCAGCTGCGCATGACCATCCGCCGCAATACCGACCAGACGCTGCCGGCCAGCCACATCATCGAGATGATCTTCCTGACGCCCGAGGGCTTTGACGGCGGTGGCGTCGACAACATCCTGCGCGTCGCCATGAAGAGTTCGGAACAGGATGCCGGCAGCCCGCTGATCGGCATTCCGGCCAAGATCGCCGACGGCTTCTTCCTGGTGGCGCTCAACGACACCAAGGCCGACGAGGACGCCAATATGACCTTGCTTCGAGGCCAGGACTGGATCGACGTGCCGGTGGTCTACAAGACCGGACGCCGGGCGCTGCTGACCATGGAAAAGGGCATTCCGGGCGAGAAGGTGTTCGACGAGGCGCTGAAGGCCTGGCAGGCCAAGACGGCAGGTTGACGGGCGGCAGTAGCGGCTGCCTTCGCTCAGAAGCCCTGGAACAGCATGTCGAGGGCGGCGACGATGTCGTCGTGATGTCTAGAAAGGTTTCCCTCTGGCATCCGCAATTCGGACGCGCTGAAGGCCGACACAAACTGTGTGACCATCACAAGATCTTTGCCGTTTATAGCGAAGGTCGGGTTCAGGCGGCGGCCAGGAAGCGGGGCAATCTCGGGCGGCATCAAAGGAACGACCACCCTCGTGCTCAGCCCTTCAAGCATATCTGACTGCACGTCGAGAAGATAACCGTCGCTCTCGGTACTCCGATAGAAATCGTAACGCGCCATCAGAACGGCCGGTGTTTAGCCAATGGCAGTCCGTTCTTTCGGACATATTCGTTGGAGCTTTCGATGGCTTCCCTGTTTTCTTCTTGCCATCGACGCGTTTTCTCCGCCGCAATCGCTTTCGCGATCCCTGCTTCGGCAGCGCGGGAGATGTTGATGCCCAACGCTTTGGCGTCCTTGATCAACTGAGAGTCAATGGACGTGTTGACAGAGGTCCGCTGAGTTTTTGGCGTCGATTGAAGCACGGAGATGCCTCCTTTCATGCGCACAATATACGCGCATAAAAGACCGCAGGCAATGCTACCCCTCCATCTCCTCACGCAGCATTTCCAGTTCCAGCCACTCTTCCTCGAGTGCGGCCAGCGTGGCGCGTTCCTTGTCGAGGGCGGCGATGGTCTTTTGGAACGAGGCCGGGTCGCGCTCGTAATAGGCGGGATCGGCGATGTTGTTTTCCAAACGCGAGATCGAGGCCATTACCGCCTCGATCTTCTTGGGCAGCGATTCCAGGGCGAATTTCTGCTTGAACGACAGTTTCTTCGACGGCCCTTTTGGCGCTGCCGGCTCGCTCTTGCCCGGCGCCGGCGCATCGCTGGCTTCGGCCTTGGCGCGCGCCTTGCGGTCGTCGAGCCGGGTGCCGCCGCGCTGCGCCAGCATGTCGGAATAGCCACCGGCATATTCGATCCAGCGGCCGCCTCCGTCCGGGGCGATGATGCTGGTGACGGTGCGGTCGAGGAAGTCGCGGTCGTGGCTGACCAGGATGACCGTGCCGGCAAAGCCGGCGACAAGTTCCTGCAACAGTTCCAGCGTCTCCATGTCGAGATCGTTGGTCGGCTCGTCGAGCACCAGAAGGTTGGCCGGCCGCGCCAGAACACGCGCCAGGAGCAGCCGCGCCCGTTCGCCGCCGGACAGCTCGCGCACCGGGGTGCGCGCCTGTTCCGGCTTGAACAGGAAATCCTTCATGTAGGACACGACATGGCGCTGCTCGCCATTGATGACGAGGTTTTCGCCGCGCCCGTCCGTGAGATACTGCGCCAGGGTCTCGGCCGGATCGACCGCCTCGCGCTTCTGGTCGAGCGTGGCGATTTCCAGATTGGTGCCGAGCCGCACCGAGCCGGCATCGGGCTTCATCTCGCCGGTAAGCATCTTCAACAGCGTCGTCTTGCCGGCGCCGTTCGGCCCGACAAGGCCGACGCGATCGCCGCGCTGAATGCGGGTCGAGAAGCCCTTGACCACGGTCAGGTCGCCAAAACTCTTCTCGATGTTCTTGGCCTCGATCACCAGCTTGCCGGATTCGGCGGCGTCGCTGGCCACCATGGTCGCCGAGCCCTCGGCGCCGCGATGGCCGCGAAAACGCTGGCGCATGGTCTGCAGTTCGCCCAGGCGGCGCATGTTGCGTTTGCGGCGAGCCGTCACGCCATAGCGCAGCCAATGCTCCTCGCGCACGATCTGGCGGCCGAGCTTGTGCTGTTCGCGCTCTTCCTCTTCCAGCACAAGGTCGCGCCATTCCTCGAAATGGCCAAAGCCCTTGTCGAGGCGGCGGGTCTGGCCACGGTCGAGCCAGACGGTGGCGCGCGAGACGCGTTCGAGGAAGCGTCGGTCGTGCGAGATGACGATCAGCGCCGAAGACGTCCGGACGAGCTCCTCTTCCAGCCATTCGATGACCGACAAATCGAGATGGTTGGTCGGCTCGTCAAGCAGCAGAATATCGGGTTCGGGCGCCATGACGCGGGCAAGTGCTGCGCGGCGCGCCTCGCCACCGGAGAGATCGTTGGGGTTCTCCGTGCCGGCGAGGCCGAGATGCTCCATCAGATATGTGGCGCGGTAGGGATCGTCGGCAGGCCCAAGCCCGGCCTCGACATAGGCACGCACATTGGCAAAGCCGTCCATGTCGGGCATTTGCGGGAGATAGCGCACCGTTGCCGAAGGCTGGCGGAAGACCTCGCCGTCTTGCGGCTCGATCAGACCGGCGGCAATCTTCAGGAGCGTCGACTTGCCGGAGCCGTTGCGGCCGACGAGCGCGATCTTGTCACCGGCGGACGCCGTCAGTTCGGCGCCATCGAGCAGCGGCGTGCCGCCAAAGGTCAGTCTTATGCCGTCGAGGTTGAGAAGGGGCGGGGCCATGTCAGCTTTCAGGCAAGGGGTAGGGGTGGGCGAGCAGCAGCGCGCGGCCATGGCCGAGCGCGATTTCGAGGCCGCCCCCGGTCGTGTTGGACTTGACCTCGTTCGAGATGGTCAGCGACGAGCCGAACACGACCTCGACATGGTCGAGCGGCCACTTCGCGCCGGACACGGTGAGGCCCGAAAGATCGGAAAAGCCGAGCACCGAAAACAGCGTTCCGTCGGCATAGTCGAAGCCGGCCTTGCCAGGCAGCAGAGGGGCGCCTTCCTGCGCTCCGCTGGTCAACAGCAATTTTGTGCCGGCCTCGGCCAGCCGCAGGCTGAGCGCCAGATGGAGGAAGGCGTGGTCGGCGCGCTTGCCGCCGAAAGCGCCGGCCAGCACCAGGCTGGTGGCGCCGCGTCCCAATGCCGCCGCGATCGCCAGTTCGCCATCGGTCTTGTCCTTTTCGGGAGGAAACACCTCCCGCGGCACGGCGGCGAGATCGGCAGGCAGGTCCGCCGGCACGGAATCGAAATCGCCGACCCACAGCTCCGGCATCACGCCGAGCAGGCGGGCATGATCGATGCCGGCGTCGGCGGCGATGACGCGCGTGCCCGCGACCTGGCGGTCGAGCCGCGGCGTGCGGACGAGATCGCCGCCAAGCAGGATGGTGAATGTGCTCATATCCGCTGGCCCTTACCAGCCCCGCCGACGAAACGGAAGGCCGAGCGGCACCGTCACTCTTTGTTGGAGCATGATCTTTTTCCGGAAACGGATTCCACTTTCCGGGATCATGCTCGGGCAAACTTCCACTTGCGTGGCACCTTGGCCGGGCCTATGTGTCGAAACGCTCTAACGGGGTGCCGGACGCGATCTTCGCGGACCGGCTGAGAGGCAGTCTCGCCAACCCGCTGAACCTGATCCGGTTTGTACCGGCGGAGGGATTAGACGCTTCGGACAGCCCGACGCCTCAATTCCTTTCAACACGAATGAAGGAGGCGCCGATGCGCATGTTTTTGTCCCGTCTTGTCCCAGCGCTGGGGCTTGCTGTTTCGCTACTGGCAAGCTCTGCGTCCGCGCAGGAAAAACTCACGATCTATACCTATGAGAGTTTCACTGCCGACTGGGGTCCGGGCCCCCAGGTGAAGAAGGAATTCGAAGCCGAGTGCGGCTGCAGCGTCGACTTCGTCTCGGCGGCCGACGGCGTCGCACTTCTCAACCGCGTCAAGCTGGAAGGAGCCTCGACCAAAGCAGATATCGTGCTTGGCCTCGACACCAACCTCACCGCGGAAGCCAAGGCTTCCGGCCTGTTTGTCCCACATGGCGCGGTGGCTGAAAACAACGTGCCGGGCGGCTGGAGCGACGACACTTTCGTGCCCTATGATTATGGTTATTTCGCCCTCGTCTACGACACCGAAAAGCTGAAGAGCCCACCGAAGAGCCTGAAGGAACTGGTCGAGGGCGATGCCGCCGACAAGATCGTCATCCAGGATCCGAGGACGTCGACGCCGGGCCTCGGCCTGCTGCTGTGGGTCAAGTCGGTCTATGGCGACAAGGCGCCGGAAGCCTGGGCGAAACTCAGGGGCAAAGTGCTGACGGTGACGCCGGGCTGGAGCGAGGCCTACGGCCTGTTCACCAAGGGCGAGGCGCCGATGGTGCTTTCCTATACGACGTCGCCGGCCTACCACATGGTGGCCGAGAACACCGGGCGCTTCCAGGCGGCCTCGTTCGAGGAAGGCGAGTATCTGCAAATCGAGGTCGCCGGCATCACCACCACGGGCGCGAAGAATCCGCTGGCGGCGAAGTTCCTGGCCTTCATGACCGGGCCGAAATTCCAGGATGTCATTCCGGAGACCAACTGGATGTTCCCGGCCGGGAAAACCGACAAGCCGCTCAATCCGGCTTTTGATAGGCTGGTCAAGCCGGCGAAGACCTTGCTGTTCAGCCCGGAAGAGGTCGCGGCAAATCGCAAGGCCTGGGTGGATGAATGGCTGGCGGTGATGAGCAAGTAGGAATTCAGGATGGCGCTTGAACACCCCCCTCTGGCCTGCCGGCCATCTCCCCCGCAAGGGGGGAGATCAAGCGCTCAGAAGCTTTCGTCAACCTCCAACGCGGCGAGGATGGGGCGGGGAGCGAAGCTGCTAGTCTCCCCCCTTGCGGGGGGGATGTCCGGCAGGACAGAGGGGGGTGGGCGGGAACTCGACCTCCATGAAATATTTCCGTCAGCAGCCAACATGCGATGTAGGGTTGGATAGCACGAAATGCGTGCGCACTATCCCTCTGACCCCCGCATCACGGCCGGCATTGTCGCGCTTACGGCAATCGCGCTGCTGATCGGTGGCGCCTTCGCCGGCCTTATCCGCGAAGGCGCGCACGACCTTTCCGGCGCCGCGTCCGCCTTTGACCTCTATCTCCTGCGCGTTGTCCGCTTCACGCTCTGGCAGGCTGCGCTCTCGACTCTGCTTTCCGCCGTACCGGCGCTCTTCGTCGCCCGGTCGCTGTCGCGGCATCCGCGCTTCTTCGGACGCGGCTTCATCCTGCAGCTGTTCACTGTGCCCCTTGCCTTGCCGGCAATTGTCGGAGCGCTGGGCATACTGGCGCTCTATGGCCGCGCCGGTTATTTCGCCGCGATCGGTGGCCAGAGCTGGCCCGACATCTATGGGCTGTCGGGCATCCTCGTCGCCCACGTGTTCTTCAACCTGCCGCTGGCCACCCGGCTGTTCCTCGAAGCGCTGGGAGCGGTGCCGGCCGATCAATGGCGGCTGGCGAGCCAGCTCGGCATGGGGGCGAGGCCAGCCTTCCGGCTGATCGAGTGGCCGGTGCTGCGCGCCGCGCTGCCGGGCGTCGCCGGGCTTGTCTTCATGCTTTGCATCACCTCCTTCACCATCGTGCTGATCCTCGGCGGCGGGCCGGCGGCGACGACGCTGGAAGTCGCCATCTATCAGGCGCTGCGTTTCGACTTCGATCCGGCGCGAGCGGTGACGCTGACGGTGCTGCAGATCGCGCTGACTTTTGCCGTCATGCTGGCGCTGACGCGGCTCGGCGCCAATGTGACCGGCGACGCCAATTTGCCTGTCGCGCCGCGCCGCTATCACTTGGCCGGCAAAGCAGAAACAGCGTTCAACGCCGTCCTGATCGTGCTCGCCTTGCTGTTCGTCGCCGGACCAATGGCGGCCACCGTCGCGTCCGGCCTCGGCGCCGATCTCGGCCGGCTGGCGGGCGAGAGTGCCGTGCGTCAGGCGACCCTGACCAGCGCCGGTCTCGCCCTCTCGGCGGCGCTACTTTCGGTGGCGCTGTCGCTGTCGCTGATCATGGCTCGGCGGGCACTGTCGCTGCGCCGCCGGTCCAGTGCCCGTTCATTGCTCGAACATGCCACCGACACCGGCGCCGGCTTCGTCCTCGTCGTGCCGCCCATTGTCATCGGCGCCGGCTGGTTTCTCCTGCTGCGCACGGTCAGCGATGTCTTTGCCATCGCGCCGGTCATGGTCGTCACCGTCAATGCGGTGATGGCGATGCCCTTTGCCATCCGCGCGATGCGCCCGGCCTATGATGCGGCGAGCGAGCGCCACGAAAAGCTGTGCGCGCAGCTCGGCATTGCGGGCTGGAACCGGCTGCTTCTGGTCGACTGGCCATCGCTCCGGCGGCCGCTGGCCACCGGCTTTGCCTTCTCCATGGCGCTGTCGCTCGGCGATCTCGGCGTCATCGCGCTGTTCGGCAGCGATTCGGTGCAGACCTTGCCCTATCTCCTGCTGGCGCGCATGGGCAGCTATCGCACGGCCGATGCTGCCGGGCTGGCTTTGCTGCTCGGGGCGGTCTGCCTTGCATTGGTGGTCGCGGCAGACTGGCTGGGACGGGGAGAGAGATCGTGACGTCCGCTGTGGAGAAAGGCACGACTGTCCGGCTGGACAAGGTCTCGTTCAGCTATGGCGAAACGTCATTCCTGTTCGATGTCGAATTCGATACATCGAAGATCACCGCCATCATGGGGGCAAGTGGTTCGGGCAAATCGACCTTGCTCGATCTGGTGGCTGGTTTCGAGACGCCGGAGTCCGGTCGTGTGCTGATCGGCGGCGCCGATGTCGGCGCCGAGCCGCCTTCGGTGCGGCCGGTGTCGATGTTATTCCAGGAAAACAATCTGTTTGCTCATCTCTCGGTGGAGAAGAATGTCGGGCTCGGCCGCTCGCCATCGCTCAACCTGACCGACGCCGATCGCGCCGCAATCGCCGAGGCGCTTGACCGCGTCGGCCTGGCCGGCAAGGAAATGCGCCTGCCGCGCGAACTCTCCGGCGGCGAAAGGCAGCGCGTGGCGCTCGCCCGCGTTCTGGTGCGCGACCGGCCAGTGCTGCTGCTCGACGAGCCGTTCGCTTCGCTCGGGCCAGCACTGCGCGACGACATGCTCGACCTGGTGGCCGGCGTTCATGCCGAGCGGGCGATGACGGTGCTGTTCGTCACGCATCAGCCGGAAGACGCTCGCCGTATCGGCGAGCAGATGGTTTTTCTGGACAATGGCAGGGTTGCCGCGACGGGACCTGCCGCCGATTTTTTCGACGGCACTGGCCCTGAAGCGTTTCGGCGCTATATCGGCGCAAGTTCGGGCTGATCACGCGATATTGCCCGGAAGCGGACATAATTTACGACCAAACCGGCTACAGGTGATGTGGCGCTTGCTTGCCATGGTCCAGTCGATGTGGCTAGGTCCGCTTAGTACTGGTCCGGCACGAGCCGTGATTTGCCCCTACAGCGCCGCACCCGGCCGGATGCGTAAACGCTGTAGGTTTTTTGATGTGTGCAGGATTGCCAACGAAGACCGATTTTTCGCTGGCGCGGACCCCGGTCCAAATCATGCGCCGAGAGCTGAAGGAACGCCGTGCTGCCGACCGGCACTGACACTTTGAAACGCAGACCGCTGGTGCGCTTCCTCGCGCTGGCCGGCCTTGCCGTGGCGCTGGCCAGCTGCCAGATGTTCACGCCTCCCGAAGTGCAGGAATCCGGCTTCCAGCCTTCCGACAAGCCGATCACGGTCGACAATGTCGCCGCCAACAGCAAGCTTGCCGAACTGGCGAAGGCACAGCATCCGCGCATCCTTGCCACCTATGGCGGCGAATATTCCGATCCCAAGCTCGAGCGCATGGTGGCCAAGGTTGTCGGCAGCCTGACCGTGGTGTCGGCCAATCCGACCCAGACCTATCGCATCACCATCCTCAATTCGCCCAACGTCAACGCTTTCGCGCTGCCGGGTGGCTATCTCTACGTCACCCGCGGCCTGCTGGCGCTGGCCAATGATTCGGCCGAACTCGCCGCCGTCATCGCGCATGAGATGGGCCACGTCACCGCCAATCATGGTCTGCAGCGACAGCAGCTCGAGGCCGAGGAAGGCCTGGCGACCAAGGTGGTCTCCGATGTGCTGGGCGACAGCCCGACCGCCAAGCAGGCATTGATCCGCGGCAAGCTGAGGCTGGCGCAGTTCTCGCGCAACCAGGAGCTGGAGGCAGACGCCATCGGCATCAAGTCGATCGGCGAGGCGGGTTACGATCCCTATGCCGCCGGGCGTTTCCTGCAGTCGATGTCGGCCTATACAGATTTCCGCTCGATCAGCGGCGCCACCGACGCCAGCCTCGACTTCCTGGCCACGCACCCCAACACGCCGCAGCGAATTGATCTGGCGCAGCGTCACGCCCGCCAGTTCGGCGCGCCGGGCATCGGCACGCGCGACCGCGATTCCTTCCTGGCCGGGATAGACGGCCTGCTCTATGGCGACACGCCGGAAGAGGGCTATGTGCGCGGCCAGACCTTCCTGCATCCGGGCCTCGGCGTATCGTTCACGGTGCCCGACGGCTTCATCATCGACAATTCGGCAGCGGCGGTGACGGCGACCGGTCCCGGCGACATGGCGATCCGCTTCGACGGTGTGTCGATCGACAAGGATCGTGCGCTGACCGACTACATCAGAAGCGGCTGGGTGGCCGGTCTCGACGAGACCAGTGTGCGCCAGGAGACGATCGACGGCAACCAGGCGGCGACCGCGCACGCCGGCGCCGATGGCTGGCAGTTCGACATTGCGGTGATCCGCGCCGGCGGTCAGGTCTACCGGCTTTTGACAGCGGCCCCCTCTGCCAGCACGACACTCGATCCGGTGGCACGCTCGGTCAGCGGTTCGTTCCGCGTGCTCAGCCCCGCCGAGAAAGCGGCACTGAAGCCGCTGCATATCCGCGTCGTCACGGTACAGGCCGGGCAGACGATGGGCACACTTTCGGCGCAGATGGTCGGCGTCGACCGCAAGCTCGATCTGTTCCGCGTGCTCAACGCGATGTCGCCGGGCGCCTCGGTTTCGGCCGGCGACAAGGTCAAGGTCGTCACGGACAGATAGCGCCGGTCTTCGTCAGAAACCCCAGCCTTCGCATGCTTTTTTCTGAGATAACTCAGGGGCGGTATCCCTGTTCCTGGCAATCTCAGGCCGCCATGAACTCCGGGTTCTGCTTGACCAGCGCGAGCTTGAGCTTTTCCATGGCGCGGGCCTCGATCTGGCGGACACGCTCCTTGGAAATGCCGAGCGTCTCGCCGAGCGCTTCAAGCGTCGCACCTTCGTCTGTCAGCCGACGCTCCTCGATGATCCTGAGTTCGCGGGCATTGAGCGCGCGGAGCGCCGTCTTCAGCCACATCAGGCGCCGTTCGACGTCGATGGTGTCGCCGGCGACCTCGTCAGGCAATGGATCGTCCGAAATCAGGAAGTCCATCCGCTCGGTGGTGCCGGCTTCGTCGGCGAGCGGTGCGTTGAGCGAAGAGTCAGGTGCTGAAAGCCTGGAATCCATCTTCGCGACATCGGCCTCGGAGACGCCGAGCGCTACCGAGACTTCGCGGTAGAGCGTGGCGTTGGAGATCGGCTCGGCGCCGTTGGCAAGACGGGCGCGCAGGCGCCGCAGGTTGAAGAACAGCGCCTTTTGCGCCGAAGAGGTGCCGCCGCGAACGATCGACCAGTTGCGCAGGATGTAGTCCTGCATCGAAGCGCGGATCCACCATGTCGCATAGGTCGAGAAGCGCACCTCGCGCTCCGGCTCGAAACGCGCGGCTGCTTCCAGCAGCCCGACATGGCCCTCCTGGACCAGATCGCCGAGCGGCAGGCCGTAATGTCGGAATTTCGAAGCCATGGAGATGACCAGCCGCATATGGGCGACGGTGATCTGATGCAGCGCCTGCTGATCCTGGTCTTCCTTCCAGCGCAAGGCGAGAACATGTTCCTCATCGCGCTCGAGGTAGGGGGCTTTCATTGCCGTGCGGACCATGGTCCGTCCTGCCGTGTCTTCGATCATGCCGCGCTCCTGCTCCCGGACATTTTCGGACGGCCTGGCGGCCGTTATCTCTGTTTGACGCAATTCCGAAGGAAACCGCTTTCCCACTTTCCTGGAATTGCCTCGGCCTAGCGCAGCCAAGAGTTCTTGAAATGGAAACGCGGCGCCCTACAACAAGCCATGAACGTGCCACACCGGGGATTGGTTCCGCCGCCGATGGCGGTTGTTTTGCGCTGTCCGACCGGGCGCATCGACACCGCAGATCGGGACTATTGACACCGATCCGTGCTGCTTTGAGAATCTGATTTCTAGATCGTCGTTTTTTTGAAATCTGGTTCCTTATTTTGCTGCGCTGTATCTGTCACGTTCCGGCTCTCACAAGCGCCGGACACCGGCCAAGGACGGGATCACATAGAAATGAAATGGCTCAATTCGCTCATCGTCGCCGGAACGCTTCAGGTTCTGGCTGTTACGTCAGGCCATGCCGGCGCCAATCTTGACCAGATCAAGCAGGCCGGCACCCTCAAGGTCGGCACCGAAGGCACCTATGCGCCCTTCACCTATCATGATGCTTCCGGCGCGCTGGTCGGCTTCGACGTCGAGATCGCCAAGGCGATCGGCGACAAGCTCGGCGTCAAGGTCGAGTTCCTCGAAGGCAAATGGGACGGGCTGATCGCCGGCCTCGACGCCAACCGCTACGACGCCGTGATCAACGAGGTCGGCATCACCGACGCGCGCAAGGCCAAGTACGATTTCTCCGATCCTTACATCGCCTCCAAGGCCGTGCTGATCGTGCGCGGCGACAACACCGACATCAAGACCTTCGCCGACCTCAAGGGCAAGAAGTCGGCACAGTCGTTGACATCGAATTTCGGCAAGCTCGCCGAGACCAACGGCGCCGAACTCGTCGGCACCGACGGCTTCGACCAGTCGATCCAGCTGCTGCTCACCGGCCGCGCCGACGCCACCATCAATGACAGCCTGTCTTTCCTCGACTTCAAGAAGCACAAGCCGGACGCCAATGTGAAGATCGCCGCGCAGGAAGAGAACGCCGACTATTCCGGCGTCATCGTGCGCAAGGGTGATCCGGAGCTGGTCGCGGCGATCAACAAGGCGCTGGCCGACATCAAGGCCGACGGCACCTACAAGAGGATCGCCGATACCTATTTCGGCCAGGATGTCTCGCAGTAAAGACCATCTCCCGGCGGTTTGCCGGCAATGACCAATAGCGGCGGGCCGTCTTTGACGGCTCGCCGTTTTTCGCATGATATGAGAAGCACACAATCGCACTGCCGTCACCGCGGCGGTCTGTGAAGGAGGAGCCGTTCGTGCCGCACTGGCTACACCTGATGCTGGATTCGTTGCCGACACTGCTGTGGGCGGCGTTGATCTTCACCGTACCGCTGACATTGCTATCGTTCGCACTCGGCCTGTTCGTCGGCCTGGTTGTTGCCCTGGTGCGGCTGTTCGGTCCCAAGCCTCTGGTTGCCGTTGTCCGCTTCTATGTCTGGATCTTTCGCGGCACGCCGCTTCTGGTGCAGCTGTTCCTGATCTTTTACGGCCTGCCTTCGGTCGGCATATTGCTGGACGCCTTTCCGGCGGCGCTGATCGGCTTCACCCTCAACATAGGCGCCTACAGTTCGGAAATTATCCGCGCCGTGATCGGCTCGGTGCCGAAGGGCCAGTGGGAGGCGGCCTATTCGATCGGCATGACCTGGAGCCAGGCGATGCGGCGCACCATCCTGCCGCAAGCCGGCCGCGTCGCCGTGCCGCCGCTGTCCAACACCTTCATCTCGCTGGTCAAGGATACGTCGCTGGCCGCCGCCATCACTGTGCCGGAGATGTTCCAGGCAGCGCAACGCATCGTCGCCACCACCTACGAGCCGCTGATCCTCTATGTCGAGGCGGCGATCCTTTATCTGGCGATGAGCTCGGTGCTTTCGGCCTTGCAGACGCGGCTGGAGGAGCGGCTCAACCGTTATGGCGGCTTCCTGGAGGCGCGCTCATGATCGGCCTCACCGACATCGAAAAGCGCTTCGGCGACAATCTGGTGCTGAAAGGCGTGACGGTCACCATTGCCGAAGGCAACGTCACCGCGCTCGTCGGCCCCTCCGGCGGCGGCAAGAGCACACTGCTGCGCTGCATCAACCTGTTGGAGATCCCGACCTCGGGCATGGTGCGCATCGGCGACGAGACGCTGGAATTCCGTCCCGGCGTCAAGATCCCCAGCCGCGACATCCAGCGCCTGCGGCTGCAGACCGGCATGGTGTTCCAGAATTTCCAGCTGTTCCCGCATCGCACCGCGATCGAGAACGTCATGGAAGGCCTGGTGACGGTGCTGAAATGGCCGACGGCAAAGGCGCGCGAGCGGGCACTGGCGCTGCTCGAGAAGGTCGGCATGGCGCACAAGGCGGACGATTGGCCGGCAACGCTGTCGGGCGGCCAGCAGCAGCGTGTGGCGATCGCCCGCGCCTTGGCGCCGTCGCCGAAAGTGCTGCTTTGCGACGAGCCGACCTCGGCGCTCGATCCGGAACTGGCGCAGGAAGTGGTCGACGTGCTCGGAAAACTCGCCAGCGAAGGCACCACCATGGTGATGGCCACGCACGACCTTCGCCTTGCCTCCAAGATCGCGCAGGAGGTGGTGTTCCTCGATGCTGGCGTCGTCGTCGAGAAGGGGCCGTCCACCGTGGTGTTCAGCAATCCGGAGCGTGAACGGACGAAGCGATTTATTGCGACGCTGAAGCAGGAGGCGGAGAAGGAAGCCGGCGGCTGAGCCTTCTACCTCCCCCTTGTGGGGAGGTCGGACGGAAGGTCCGGGTGCGGTCTGGGGTCGTCCCCATCCTCGCTGCTTCGCAGCGACCCTGCCTGGGCGAGCCACGGGTCCCGCCCGTCCTTGGAACCCCACAAGGGGGTAAAAAAACCCGGCACAAGGCCGGGTTTTTCATGATTTCGACGGTGAAAGCGATCAGGCAGCTTCTTCCTGCTCGGCTTCCTCATTGTCGGCCTTGGCGCCGCGCTTCGGGCCCTTGTTGAGGTTGACCTCGATCAGGCGCACGGCTTCGGTTTCCGACATGCGGTTGACTGCCGCGATCTCGCGCGCCATGCGGTCGAGTGCCGCCTCATAGAGCTGACGCTCGGAATAGGACTGTTCCGGCTGGTTGTCGGCACGGTAGAGGTCGCGCACGACTTCCGAGATCGAGATCAGGTCGCCCGAATTGATCTTGGCATCATATTCCTGCGCACGGCGCGACCACATGGTGCGCTTGACGCGGGCGCGGCCCTGCACGACCTTCAGCGCGCGCTCGACATAATCCTCTTCCGACAGCTTGCGCATGCCGATGGAGGTCGCCTTGGCGACCGGAACCTTCAGGCGCATCTTGTCCTTCTGGAAGTCGATGACGAACAGTTCCAGCTTGTGGCCCGCAACTTCCTGCTCGTCGATCGAGACGATCTGGCCGACGCCGTGTGCCGGATAGACGATGTACTCGCCGGTCTTGAAACCGTGGCGTGCCGAGGTGGACTTCTTCTGCGGGGTGATCGTTGCCATTACGCCCTGAACTCCTTGTTGTGGCACCGGCGGCCTGCCGGTCCGAACGCATGCGACCGGGGACACCGATCGTTAGCCGCACAACAGATGAACCCATCGGAAAAAGCCGGGACCGGCAAACCGCATACATAGCGACTGCCTGGCCCAGATCGCTCTGGTCCGATTGGGGATTTCACCTTTCAGTGATTTGGGGCGCTTGCGCCATAAATCGACGTTGTGTCACCGGCATGTTTCAACTGGTGTAGCACAAAAAGTCGGAAGAATCAAGGTTTTGCTGCAAACGCGAAGGTCGAGCGCCATCGCCGCCTGTCAAGGCAGTTAATGTATGATGCGCGTTACGCAGCGTTATGACGATCCAATAGGCCGCACTTTTTTGCTTTGCGCATCACCCTTTCCGAAATCGATTCCGATTCCAGCGTCATGTGCTCAGTCGCCTTCGCCGGGCTCGGCGGAGAAATATTTCTCGAACTTGCCGGCCTCGCCGTCGAAGCTCTTGGCATCTGCCGGAGGCTCCTTCTTGGCGGTGATGTTGGGCCATTTCTCGGCGTATTCGGTGTTGACCTGCAGCCATTTGTCGAGGCCCGGCTCGGTGTCGGGCTTGATTGCATCGGCCGGGCATTCCGGTTCGCAGACGCCGCAGTCGATGCACTCGTCGGGATGTATGACAAGCATGTTCTCGCCCTCGTAAAAGCAGTCGACCGGACAGACCTCGATGCAGTCCATGTACTTGCATTTGATGCAGTTGTCGGTCACGACATAGGTCATTGGTCGGCTCCGGGACGTCCCGTTCTTGCTAGAGCGACGTGCGTCCACTTGGACGCATAAAGTACGCTCTAACACTTTGAATCTGCGCATCGTGCCTTCCGAAAAATCGATTTCCGATTTTCGCGCCGATGCGGCGGCTTTTTTGGTGAGGTAACGCCTTTGCCTGCCGCTTGCAAGGGCAGCCATTGCAGGCGGGGCCCGCGTGTCCGGAATGAAATTCCAGACCGCCGGCATGGCGCAGACGGCCAAGGCTTCAGTCTTCGCCGAACAGCCGGTCGGTTTGCCTGCGCTCTTTCTTGGTCGGCCGGCCGCTGCCGGCGTCGCGCAGCGCCGGAATGGCATCGGCAACAGCCTCGCCTTTTGGGACCGGCGGCGGGGACATGTCCTCGTAGAGCGTGCGCGCTTCCTCGGCCGGACCGCGACGCACGCCGGTGCCAAGCACCTTCCAAACGAAGATGCGGCGCTCGTGCGTAATGGTCAAAACGTCGCCAGGCTTGACCAGATCGGAGGCCTGCGCTGCTTTGTCGCTGTTGATGCGGACGCGTCCGGCGACGACCAGCTTGGCCGCCAGCGAGCGCGATTTTATCGCGCGCGAAAAGAACAGCCACTTGTCGATGCGCTGACGACCTTCAGCAACCATCGCAGCGAGTTATCTCTTGTTGGAGCATGATCTTGTCCGAAAACCGATTCCACTTTTCGGGATCATGCTCAGAGCCTACTTCTTCAGCTGGTCGCGCAAGGCGGCGAGCTTGGCGAAGGGCGAGTCCGGATCGAAGCGCGCCGGGCGTTCCTCGCGTGGCTTGGCCTGGAAAGCCGGCTTGGCGCCTTGCGGTCCGCCTTTGCCTTCCGGCCTGCCGCCTTTCCAGTCAGGCCGGCCCTCGCGCGGACGCTCGCCTTGCGGCTTGCCGTCGCGGCGCTGTTCGCCCTCGGCCTGCGGCTTGGGCTTGAACTTCGAACGGTCGAAGCGTGGCTTGGCGGCACCGTCGCGCTGGTCGCGCCGGCCTTGGTAGGCCGGCCGCTCGCCCGTTGCGGGCTGTCCGCCGGCAGCGTCGGCCGGCGCGTCGGCGCGGGCAGCCTGGCCGTTACGCGGGCGATTGTCCCGGCCTTGACGATGGCGCGGGCGCTGCTCGAAACGACCCTGCCGCCACAGCAAGATGGGCTTTGGCGCTTCGGCTTCGGGGACAGACTCAGCGCTTCCACCCTCCCCCTCGTGGGGAGGGTCGGCGCGCAGCGCCGGGGTGGGGGCAGCGCCGGTTTCGGCGGTTGCACTTGCATCGTTTGCACTATCTGCTTCGTCAGCGCTGTCACCCGCGTCGCTTCGCGCCGCGGCCTCCGCCATCGAGGGGGAGGTAAGGGCGTCGGCGTTTTCGGCGACGGTGGCGTCGGCAGTGTCGTCAGCTTCCGCAACAGCCGGAGCTTCTTCCGCGATTTCTGCGCGAGCTTCGACTTGCTCGTCCGCGACAGGCTCTGCCGTTGCTTCCGCGATGGCTGGAGCTTCGGCGGTGGCTTCAGCGGCCGGAGTTGGCTCCGAACCCTCGGGAGGCGCGCCCGGCTGAGCGTCCGCAGCAACAGCCTCCGCTGCGGCTTCGGCGACGGGCTGCTCAGCCGCAGGCTCAGCGGCGGCAACCGCATCCGGCTCCGATCCAACGGCCGGCGCTTCAGCGGCGGCTTCTCTTGCAGCGGCTTCCGCCGCCTTGGCCTGTTCGGCTTTTGCAGCCGCGTCCGCAGCCAGCTTGGCGGCAGCCGCTTCCCGCGCCGCATTGTCCTGTGCTTCGAGCCGCGCCTTGACCTCTGCCGGCGGCTTCGGCTCGGCGCGGTAGCCAAGGCCTTTCAGGATCTCTTCCATGTCGTCGGCGGTTGCGCCGAGGATGGACATCATCGGCGGCGTCACCATGAAGGACTGGCCGTCATAGGCGCCGTCCGGGCGCTGTCCCAGACCGGGCTTCCAGTTGGTCGCAGGCCGGATCAGGTCGGCCAGCCGTTCCAGAATGTCGATGCGCACGGCGCGGCGGCCGAGATTGCGGTAGCCGGCGAGCTTGTAGAAGCTCTTGTCGAAAGCCGGATCGATGACCACCGAGGTGCGGCCGGAGGCCAGCGCGTGCACCACGTCGCCAAAGCCGGGCTTGTCCTTGCCGTCGTTCTTCAGCGCCCACAAAAGCGTGATCAGTCCGGCGGGCGCCGGCTTGATCAGCGCCGGCACGAAGACGTGGTAGGCGCCGAAGCGCACACCGAGCCGGCGCAAGGCGGCGCGACCCTCCTGGTCGAGCGACTTCATTTCCTCGGCGATGTCGCGGCGGTTGATGAGGCCGAAATGCTCGACGAGCTGGAAGGCGATGCCACGGCCGATGCCGGCGATCTGCTCGGCATTCTTCAAGTCGACCAGCGGCTTCAGCAAGGATTCGATCTGGAAATTGACGAAGCGCTCGGCGCGCGCGGCGACCTTGTCGCGGGCGGGACCGGTCAACTGCTCGTCGGCCAAAAGCACCAGGCGCGGCTTCAGCGCGTCCTCGCCGGCAACCAGCGTGCCGATCGGCGCGCCGATCCAGCGCAGCGTGCCGTCGGAGCCGAGCGCAAGGTCGCCATTGGCGCAGGCGCCGAAGCGTTCGGCACGTGCCTCGAACTCGGCGGCCAGCGCTTTTTGCGCTGCCGTACGCACGGCCTTGGCGTCTTCGCCGCCGGCGCTCTGATCGGCGGTGAAGCGGAACCCTTGCAACTCGCCGACATGATGGCCTTCGACAAGGACGGTTCCGGTAGGACTGATTTCGGCTTCAGGCATTGTATTTTCTCTAAGGCGCCGCATGAGGACGGAAGTCCTGCGGTCTACAAACCGTTTCGTCAACCGCTCATGCAGCGCATCCGACAATCTGTCTTCGATTTCGCGCGTCTTTTCCCGCCAGTGTGCCTGATCGGCCAGCCAGCCCGGCCGGTTGGACACGAATGTCCAGGTGCGGATCTGCGCAATGCGGTGCGACAGCGTGTCGATGTCCCCCTCGGTCGTATCGGCGCGGCGCACCTGCTCGGCCATGTAGTTCTCGTCGACATGGCCGTGTTTGGCGAGGTCGGTGTAGATAGAAGCGATCAGGTCGGAGTGCTGGGCCGGCGCGATCTTGCGGTAGTCCGGCAACGCGCAGGCTTCCCACAGCAGCGCGACGCGCTTGGCATTGGTAGCCAGCGCGCGGATGTCCTCGTCGCGGGAGAGATGTTCGAGCGCCAGCGCATCGACCGCCGGCAGCGCGCGCGTCAGGCCTTCGACCGGCGCGTTGGCCTCGATCGAGCGCTTCAGCGCGTCGAGGCTGGCGAAGTCGAAATGCGCGGTGCGCCATTGCAGCACCTTCACCGGATCGAACTCGTGCCCCTCGATGCGCTTGACCAGTTCCTCGTCCAGCGGATCGACCTGGCCGGTGACGCCGAAGGTGCCGTCGCGCAGATGCCGGCCGGCGCGGCCGGCGATCTGGCCGAGCTCGGCCGCCGTCAGGTTGCGGTACTGGTAGCCGTCGAATTTGCGGTTCTGGGCGAAGGCGACATGATCGAGATCAAGGTTGAGGCCCATGCCGATGGCGTCGGTGGCGACGAGATAGTCGACGTCGCCTGCCTGGAACATTGCCACCTGGGCGTTGCGGGTGCGGGGCGACAGCGCGCCGAGCACGACCGCCGCTCCTCCTTGCTGGCGGCGGATCAGCTCAGCGATGGCATAGACCTCGTCGGCGGAGAAAGCGACGATCGCCGTACGCCGCGGCAGGCGGGTCAATTTCTTCGAACCGGCATAGGCCAGGTGCGATAGGCGAGGGCGCGTCACCACCGAGACGCCTCTTAGCAGCTTTTGCAGGATGCCATGCATGGTGGCCGCGCCGAGCAGCAGCGTTTCCTGGCGGCCGCGCAGGTGCAGGATACGGTCGGTGAAGATGTGGCCGCGCTCGAGGTCGCCGGCGAGCTGCACCTCGTCGATGGCGACGAAGGCAACGTCGGTCTCGCGCGGCATGGCTTCGACGGTGCAGACCGAATATTTCGCGCCGGGCGGCTGGATTTTTTCCTCGCCGGTGACGAGCGCCACCTTGTGGGCGCCGACCTTTTCGCAGACGCGGGCATAGACCTCGCGCGCCAGAAGGCGGAGCGGCAGGCCGATAATGCCGCTCTCATGCGCCACCATGCGCTCGATGGCGAGATGGGTCTTGCCGGTGTTGGTCGGACCCAGCACGGCAGTCACGTCGCGGCCCGACAGGATCAGCGGCTCGGTGTGTTTCGGCTGGATGTTCATCGGCCTGGAGATGAGGCTTTCTGCATCGTGTTGTCGGGAGCGCGCCTCGCATGGCGCGTATGACAGGCGACACATAGGGATTTCAGGCGCGAAGCGAAAGCGGAATGTTCCGGCCGGCAGTCCCACGGTTCGTCTTTGAGGTCTCAATTAACAGTTGGAACGAGTCTGGAACGAATCGGCGACGAATCAGTGACTCCGGCAGATTCAGCTTTTGTTCACGGCTACATGTTGATTTTGCGAGCCTGAGTCTCACCATATGCTGAATCGCGGAAACTGGCCCGATTCCTGCAAGGCGACCATTGGCGTTAACCTTTGCCGGCGGGGCATCGTCGTGATCCGATACGCCTCGGCCAACATTATGAAATTGTTGAATTTTCTTAATCGGCCTTAACCATTTGCCGGTGATTTTCGGCCTTGGTCGTTAACGTTGCGCTCAAAGCCGGAACGAATCGGCGATGAATCAGCGATGGCGGGATTTTCCTTGTTTGTTCACCCCAACATGTTGTGTTATCCACAGCTTGTCCACCGAGAATTCACAGCTTGCGAACCGGGTTTTGCACAGGGCGCCTGGAAATCGTTAATCTTTGCGTGCCGGAACGGGTCAATGTCTAGCGCAGCCCGGGAACACCGCCGGCCGGCGATGAAAAAACGGGCCATAAGCCGGCCCGTCCTACCGGGCGAAATGCTGTCGTTCAGGCGAAATACTGGCCGCCATTGGCTGTAATGGTCGAACCGGTGATGAAGCCGGCGTCTTCGGAAGCGAGGAAGACGACGCAACGCGCGATCTCTTCCGGTTCGCCGAGGCGGCCGACCGGAATCTGCGGGATGATGCGTTCATGCAGCACCTTCTCGTCGATCGCCTTGACCATCTCGGTGGCGATGTAGCCGGGGCAGATGACATTGACGGTGATGCCCGCGCGCGCGCCCTCCTGCGCCAGCGCCTTCGAGAAGCCGATGTCGCCGGCCTTTGCGGCGGAATAGTTGACCTGGCCGGCCTGGCCTTTCTGGCCGTTGATGGAGGAGATGGTGATGACGCGGCCGAATTTGCGGTCGCGCATGCCGCCCCACAGCGGATGCGTCATGTTGAAGACGCCAGACAGATTGGTGTCGATGACTTCCTTCCACTGCTCGCGCGTCAGCTTGTGGAACATGGCGTCACGGGTAATGCCGGCATTGTTGACCAGCACTGAGACCGGGCCGAGATCGGCCTCGACCTGTTTGATTCCGGCGGCACAGGCGTCGTAGTCGGCGACCGACCATTTGTAGGCCTTGATGCCGGTTTGTGCGCTGAACTTCCCCGCTGCCTCGTCATTGCCGGCATAGTTGGCTGCAACGGTGTAACCGGCATTCTTCAGGCCGATCGATATGGCGGCGCCGATGCCGCGCGATCCACCGGTGACGAGCGCTACTTTGGTCATTGAAAGTTCTTCCTCCCTTTGGTCGGAAGAAGGGAATAGGGAGTAGGGAGTAGCGAGTAGGGATCGATATCCCGCCGCGCTGCTCCTTCTTCCCCATTCACTACTCCCTATTCACTACTCACTTCTCTTTCACAGCGCTTCCACGCACAGAGCGACGCCCATGCCGCCGCCGATGCACAGCGTGGCAAGGCCCTTCTTGGCGCCGCGGCGGCGCATCTCGAAAACCAGCGTGTTGAAGACGCGGGCGCCCGACGCGCCGATCGGATGGCCGATGGCGATGGCGCCGCCATTGACGTTGACGATCGACGTATCCCAGCCCATGCCCTTGTTGACGGCGCAGGCCTGCGCGGCGAAGGCTTCATTGGCCTCGACAAGGTCGAGGTCCTTGACCGACCAGCCGGCCTTCTCGAGCGCCCGCTTCGAGGCGGGAATAGGTCCGGTTCCCATGATCGCCGGATCGACGCCGGCCGTCGCCCAGGATGCGATGCGCACCAGCGGGGTGATGCCGCGCCTTGTGGCTTCAGCCTCGCTCATCAGCAGCGCGCCGGCGGCGCCGTCATTGATGCCCGACGCGTTCGCGGCGGTCACGGTGCCGTCCTTGTCGAAAGCCGGCTTCAGCTTGGACATGGCGTCGATGGTGGCGCCGTGGCGGATGTACTCGTCCTGGTCGACGACAGTGTCGCCTTTCCTGCCCTTGATCGTGAAGGCGACGATCTCGTCCTTGAACTTGCCGGCCTTCTGCGCGGCCTCGGCCTTGTTTTGCGAGGCGAGCGCAAACTGGTCCTGGTCGTCGCGGGTGATCTGGAACTGGCGGGCGACGTTCTCGGCGGTGTTGCCCATGTGGTAGCCGTTGAAGGCGTCCCACAACCCGTCCTTGATCATGGTGTCGATCATCTTGTAGTCGCCCATCTTGACGCCGGCGCGCAGGTGCTCGGCATGCGGCGACAGCGACATCGATTCCTGGCCGCCGGCGATGATCACCGTGGCGTCGCCGGCGGCGATCTGCTGCATGCCGAGCGCTATGGCGCGCAGGCCCGAGCCGCAAACCTGGTTGAGGCCCCAGGCGGTCGTCTCCTTGGGCAGGCCGGCATTGATCGACGCCTGGCGGGCGGGGTTCTGGCCCTGCGCGGCGGTCAGCACCTGGCCGAGAATGACCTCGTCGACTTCGCCCGGCTCGACGCCGGCGCGCGCCAAAAGCTCCCTGATGACGACGGCGCCAAGTTCATGCGCCGGGGTGGCGGCGAAGGCGCCGTTGAAAGAGCCGACAGCCGTGCGTGCGGCGCTGGCAACGACGATTGAATTGGAAGCGGACATTTTTCTCTCCAGACTTCGAGGTGTCGTGTTCTTGGGGGCTTGTTGGGACTTTTCTTGCCCGTTCCACACCCCAAGTCAAACCGGAAATGGGCATGCCGGCCAAGCGCTGCAGGCAGGGCGCGAGCGGCCGGCGCGATCGCCCGACCTTTGCTGCGCAGCATAATTAGCCCGCCATGCAGCAATAAATGATGCCGCACTGCACAAAGCGCTTGGAATTATAGAGCTTTTGCGCATATCCTTAAAAATGGCGCAATCGTTACCGGCGGCTTACTCAGGCGCGCCGGTGTCCCGGGAGGATGCTGATGGCCGCGAAAGACGACCCTATCATTATCAAGAAATATGCCAATCGCCGGCTCTACAACACCGGCACCAGCACCTATGTGACGCTCGAGGATCTGGCCGAGATGGTCAAGAAGGGCGAGGAGTTCACCGTCCAGGACGCCAAGACCGGTGACGACATTACCCATCCGGTGCTGACGCAGATCATCTTCGAACTGGAGAACAAGGATGGGCAGAACATGCTGCCGATCCCGTTCCTGCGCCAACTGATCGCTTTCTATGGCGACCAGATGCAGCAGATCGTGCCGAGCTTCCTCGAACAGTCGATGATGGCCTTCTCCAAGGAACAGGAGCGGTTCCGCGAGCAGATGAAGGGCGCGATCGGCAAGTCGCCGCTGGATGTGATGAAGATCGCCACTCCGATCAAGGCGCTGGAAGAGCAGACACGCCGCAACATGGAAATGTTCCAGAACGCGATGCGCCTGTTCACGCCGTTCCCGACCGCCGCCACAAATGCTGCGGCCGCGGCTGCACCCGAGCCGGCCCGCAAGGACGTCCCGGAAAAGAGCGGCGACGACCTTCAGGAACTGAAGCAACAGATCGCCGCCATGCAGCGCAAGCTCGACACCATGTCGTAAGCGACCGCCGCATGATCGACCGCCTCAGTTGGTCGAGGCGGCTGTCACGGGTCGATTTTCAGCTGCCACGGTTCCCAGATATCGTCGGGCTGGCCGTCGAGCGAGCGGTAGAAGGCTTTGGCCGGCGAGTTGGATTTCAGCACCGTCCATTTGATGGCGGAGGCGCCAATGCTCAAAGCGTGTTGGCGAAGCTGTTCAACAAGCGCATGGCCGACCCCCATGCCGCGCGTCGCTTCAGTGACGTAGAGTTCCTTCAGCCAGACAACCGGCTTCAGGTCGTAGGTCCAGGGGGATGAGGTAGTGGACGGCGATGCCGACGATCACGCCCTCTCGCTCCGCCACCAACACGCCGAACCGGGGCGATGGCCCCAGCCCGTGCTCGATGAGGTTCGCTTCGGTGACGCGAAGCTTGTCGTCATAACCCTCGAAGACAGCTAGCGCCCGCATGAGGGCGAGCACCGCACCGACATCCTGGCGCTCGAATGGACGAATTCTAACCATCGCCTTCTGCATGCTTGCTCAGTCTTCAAGGCCGACCATATCGCGTGGCCTCACGCGTGCAAGACACCGGGCTCCTTGCCTGAAGCGAAAGGAAGGTCCTCGTCCTGCCAACCGGTTATGCCGCCGATCATGATCTTCACGGGACGACCGAGGCTGGCCAGCTTGAAGGCCGCCTGATCCGCGCCATTGCAATGCGGTCCCGCGCAATAGACGACGAACAGCGTCTTTTCGGGCCATTGCGCCATCCGCTCGGCCGATATTTCGCGGTGCGGCAGATGCAGCGCGCCCGGCACATGGCGGCGTCCATAGGCTTCCGGCGAACCGACCACATGCAGGAGAACAAAGTCCGGCTCCCCGGCAGGCAGTGCGGCGGCGACGTCGGAACAGTCGGTCTCGACGGAAAGCCGGCGCAGAAAATGGTCGCGGGCGATATCCGGCGATGCCGCCGGAATGTCTGTCACGTGGCTCATCCTCGTATCTCCATTGCTGATGCGACGGAGAGATATGACAGGAAGCAGGGCGATTGCAGCTGGCAGCTTTGCCATATATCGTCAAGATCATGCCATCCTCTGCCAATCCGCGCCCTGCCAACCCTCTTGTCGTTGCCGTTGCCTATGACGGGCTGTGCACGTTCGAGTTTGGCGTGGCGGTTGAGATCTTCGCCTTGCCCCGGCCGGAAATGGGTGAGGATTGGTACCGTTTTGCGGTTGCCGGTATTGATACCGGTGAAATGCGCGCGCTGGGCGGCGTGCGTATTGTTGCCGACGGCGGGATCGATCTGATCGGCCAGGCCGGCACGGTGATCGTACCGGGATGGCGCGGAACGGAGGCTCCGGTGCCGCCGGCGCTGATCGAGGCGCTGCGGAAGGCGAGCGAGCGCGGCGCTCGCATTCTTTCGATCTGTTCGGGCGTGTTCGTGCTTGCGGCGGCCGGCCTGCTTGCGGGCAAAAGAGCGACGACGCACTGGCGCTATAGCGAGAAGCTGACGGAACTCTACCCTGACATCACCGTGGTTCCGGATGTCCTGTACATCGATGAGGGAAATGTCCTGACTTCCGCCGGCAGTGCCGCGGGCATCGATCTTTGCCTGCATCTGGTTCGGCGCGACTTCGGCACCAAGGCGGCAAACATGGTGGCGCGTCGCCTGGTGGTGCCGCCGCATCGCGACGGCGGCCAGGCGCAGTATGTCGAGAGCTCCGTTCCCGAGCCGCATGAGCGCAGCCGGCTTGGCCCTTTGATCGACAGGATGCGCGCCAATATTTCCGCCGACTATCCCGTCGCCATCTTGGCCGAGCTTGCCGGGATGAGCGAGCGGACGTTTCTGCGCCGCTTTGCGGCCGCAACCGGCGTCACGCCGGCGCGCTGGCTGCTGTCGGAACGGCTTTCGCGGGCGCGCACGCTGCTGGAAGACACCGCCATGCCGATCGAACGGATTGCCGAGACTGCCGGCTTTGGCGCGGCAGGCACGCTGCGGCATCATTTTCGTCAGCAGTTCGCCACGACGCCCGTCGCGTACCGTGCGCGGTTCGGGAACACGGCCAGGTCGGCTTAAGTCACGCGTCCCTCATAGCGGCCACGCGGCCTGATGATGCTGCCGCTAATGATCTGTTCGACCATATGCGCGGCCCAGCCGACACTGCGTCCGAGCGCAAACAGCTGGAACGGTGCATCGCGCGGCAAGCCAAGACCGCGCGTCAGCGCGGCCAAGGCAAAGTCGATGTTGGGGTGCGCGCCGGTCGCCGCCATGGCGGCTTTTTGCAGCTGTTGCAGTGTCTCGTCGACAGGGATGACTGCCAGAAGTGCGGTGGCACGGGGATCGCCGTCGGGATAGAGCGGATGGCCGAACGCCGGCAAGGGCCGGTCATGGCCGAGCCAGCGCCGGATCGCCGCATCCGAGCCGTGGGCTGCTGCATCTTCAGCCAGTTGCATCACCGCTTCGCCGGCACCACCGTGGCGCGGGCCGGACAGCGTTGCCAGGCCGGCCAGCAGGCATGCGGCAGGCGAGGCGCCTGTGGACGCTGCGACGCGGGCGGCGAAGGTCGATGCGTTGAGTTCATGATCGGCGAGCAGGACGAGGGCGCAGCGGATCGCTTCCGCGCCGGCATCATCCACCGACCAGCCCTGCGCCAGGCGCTTATGGACGGGCGCTGTGCCGGCTTCAGCGCCCAGCGACTGCGCCAGCGCTCCGACTGTGCGCGCGGCCTCGGTGCACAGCGAGGCGGCGCTGCGTCCTAGCGAAGGTCGCCCGTGGCCGGCAAGCATGGCAAGCTGCGCAAAGGCCGAGGCGCGGCCGACTGGATGAGGCGCTTCAGATGACGGAGCTTTGAACGTCACCGGTTCGGCCGAGGCCCACAGCAGAGCGGCGGTTTCCTCCAGCGTCGCCGATTTGGATAGCGCAACAGCGTCTTGTCCTCGATAGATGAGGCGACCGTGCAGAACGGTCGAAATTGCAGTTGCGATCGACGGCTCTCCCCAGGCGATCGCGCTCTCGGCGATGGCCGAGGGACTGCGGCCCCGCGCCCGGCGGGTCGCCAATGCCGCGATGTCGTCGGCGCGGTACTGGCTGCGGCGCGGGTCGCTCTCATCCGGCCGCATGCCGATGCGGCCACGGCTGACATAGGCGTAGAGCGTCTGCGGCCGGACCTTGAGCCTTTCCAGCGCCTCTTCCCGCGACAGCCATTCGGACATTTTAGCTCACATATTGATTATATTGATCAAGATTGATCAAGGCGCAGCCCAACCCTTATCTCCCATGCAGAAAAGCTGCAAGGAGATGAGATATGGCGAACGGGCTCGATGATGTGGTGGCGGCGGAGACCGTGCTCTCCGATGTCGATGGCCTTGGCGGCCGCCTGACGATCCGCGGTCATTCGCTGCCGGAATTGGCGGGACGCTGGCGCTATGCGCAAGTGGTTCGCCTGTTGCTCGACGGCTTCTTCGACGGCCTTCCCGGCGATGCCGAACTGGCAGCGAGGCTGGGCAAGGCTCGCGTCGAGGTGTTCGAGCGGCTTGCGCCCTCGCTGCCGCTGCTCGCACCGCTTGAGATCTATAGCGCCATGCGCGCCGGCATGGCGCTGCTGCCGGATGGCGAGACACCGACGGACGCCTTGCGGCTGATCGCGGCGCCCGCTGTGCTGACGCCGGCTCTGCTGCGGCTGGCGCGCGGCGAGCAGCCGACCGCACCTGACGCTAAGGCCGATCATGCCGCCGACATGCTGAGGATGCTCGAGGGATCCGTCCCGTCGCCGGCGCTGGCAAGGGCACTCGACACCTATCTGGTGACCGTCTGCGATCACGGCCTCAACGCCTCGACCTTTGCCACCCGCGTCGTCGCATCGACGCTGGCAGGGCTGACATCGTCGGTGCTGGCCGGGCTCGGCGCGCTCAAGGGGCCGCTGCACGGCGGCGCGCCCGGCCCGGTGATCGAGATGCTCGATGCAATCCAGGCGCATGGCGACGCGGCCGGCTGGCTGCGCGAGAAGGTCGCGCATGGCGAGCGCATCATGGGTTTCGGCCATCGTATTTACCGCGTGCGCGATCCGCGCGCCGATGTACTGAAAGCCGTCGTGCGGCAGCTCGGCAGCGAGGGCGAAGCCGGCCGCCGCCTGGCCTTCGCCGAACAGGTCGAGCACACGGCGCTCGAAGTGCTGCGGATCGCCAAGCCGCAGCGCTCGCTGCAGACCAATGTCGAGTTTTACACAGCGCTTGTGCTTGAGGCGGCTGGCTTTCCGCCACAGGCGTTCAGCAATGTCTTTGCCGCCGGACGTGTCGCCGGCTGGATCGCGCATGCGCGCGAACAGCAGACGACGGGGCGGCTGATCCGTCCACAGTCGCGCTATGTCGGGCCGGTGCCGAAGCTTGTTGCTTGAGGTTTTTGCAAGAGGACCCCCACCCTAGCTTGCCGGGGCGAGCCACGGGTCTCGCCCGTCCTTCGGACCCCACAAGGGGGAGGTAAGCTGCCCCGCGCCGTCGAAACGTCGAGGGTTTGCTGAGATCAGCGTCTACCAAGTCTCCCTCCCCCTTGTGGGGAGGGATCAAGGGTGGGGGTATTCGTAGGGCGAAGACCTCGGCGTGGAGGGCCATTCCCCATGACCAAAATTTCATGTGATCACGCGACCGTGTTCGTGTTCTTGCCTTGGTCATCCTTTATATGCTGCACTGCAATATAAGTCCGCTGCAGTCGAACCCGCCCGATTTCCGGGCGGAATGAGGCAGCAGCGACCAAACCGAACAGGAACGCCATGACCAAAAACGGCAAGGCGGAGGAAACGAAAAAGATCAACATTGCGCTGCAGGGCGGCGGCTCGCACGGGGCTTTCTCCTGGGGCGTACTCGACCGGCTGCTGGAGGATGGCAGGCTCGATATTTCAGCCGTGTCCGGCACCAGCGCCGGCGCGATGAATGCGGTGGCGCTGGCCGATGGTTTTGTGCGCGGCGGCGTCGAGGGTGCACGGCAAAAGCTCGACGATTTCTGGCGCGCGGTGGCGGCCAAGGGCCGCTTCAGCCCGGTGCAGCGCATGCCGTGGGACGTCGCCTGGGGCAACTGGTCGATCGAGAACACGCCCGGCTATTTCTTCTTCGACACCATGTCGCGAGTGTTTTCGCCCTATGTCGCCAATCCCCTGGGCTTGAACCCGCTGCGCGACGTGGTCGAGCAGGAGATCGATTTCAAAAATGTTCACGCCTGCAAGTCGATGGAGCTGTTCATTTCGGCGACCAATGTCGAGACCGGCCAGCTGCGCGTCTTTTCCGATGGCGAGATCGACCTCGACACGGTGATGGCCTCGGCCTGCCTGCCACAATTGTTCCGCGCCGTCGAGATCAAGGGCGTGCCCTATTGGGATGGCGGCTATGGCGGCAATCCGGCGCTGTTTCCGTTCCTCAAGACGGCGGCGACGGAGGATGTGCTTTTGGTGCAGATCAATCCTGTGGTGCGCGAAGGCACGCCGAAAAGCGCCAACGAAATCCAGAACCGCATCGACGAGATCACCTTCAATGCCGGGCTGCTGAACGAATTCCGCTCGATCGCCTTCGTCAAGGAGCTGATCGCCGCCGGCCGGCTGCCGCGTGGCGAATACCGCGACATCCGCATGCACCGCATCGATGCCGACGAGGCGTTCAAGGATCTGTCGGCGTCGTCCAAGGTCAACGCCGAATGGGCTTTTTTGACCTATTTGCGCGACCTTGGCCGCATAGCGGCGAGCGACTGGCTGGAGGAGAATTACGACGCCGTCGGCAAGCGGCCGACGCTCGATCTTTCCGGCGAACTCGATGACGGCTTCAAACCGGTGCGCGGGCCGGCACCGGGACGGCGGGTGAAGGAATTCCTCGCCGCCCGCAAGAAGCCGGAGGCGGAACGCCGGCGGGCCTGAGTCCGCCCGGATCGATCAAGACGATCAGCGAAGTGTTCGGCAAATCGGAGTAGCGCCGAGGACTTTCCGTCCCGGAACAACCGTTGCGTGTGGCGGTATACAAAATCATACTGACGCCTGCTGCCATTCACTGAGTGGCTACGCAGGTCGCGCCCACATTTGAGCGTCAAAAACTAGTGCAGGCACAGGAGAATGTCAGTGCTCAAAACGCCTTGAAAACAAAGCGCCTCCAACACCCGTATGGTTCCGAGACTGTGGTTCCGCCGCCTGACGGGGCGTCGATAAAACCGTTTCCGTTAGCCACACTACGCCTGCCTTGCGCAATGCCCCTGCAACTTTTCGACTGTATTGCGATGCAACTTTGATGTAGAAGCGCGGCTTCGCCGTTCACGGCAAATTGAACACGGCCTGGCGCGCACCCATATCGGCGACGTGCCCGAGTTGGAAGACACGGTAGCTGTTAGACGACGGACACCCTGTTGGATAACGACTTGGCCGAACCCCGCAGTGGAAAAACAATGATGCCGAAGATCAGGTTTCACAAGCTTGCCGCTATTGTCGTGCTCATCGGCTTCGGCGCCTGGATGGGAACAGGCGCGTTCTCGTCCGTCGGCAGCGCCGCTGTCGAAGGTGCTGGCAAGGCAGGCGATCAGGCCAAGCCGGGCGATCAGGCCAAGGCACCGGATGCAACCAAGACCGCCGAGGCCGAACCGAAGGCGCCGCTGCGCACCGTCGCTGTGGTGACGCCGCCGCGCAAGACCTATGCCCGCGCCATCCGCATTTCCGGGCTGACCGAGGCCGACAAGCGCGCCGTGCTGGCGACGCGCGTCGCCGGCGTCATCGAAAAGCTGCCGGTCAAGCAGGGCGATCACGTCAAGACCGGCGACCTGGTGCTGATGCTGGCGGCCGAAGAAAAGATCTCGATGGTCGACAATGCCAGGCAGCTCGTCGTGCAGCGCCAGGCTGAACTCGACGCATCGCTGCGGCTCATGAAGACCGGCAATCTGCCCAAGCTGCAGCTCGACACGGCGCGTTCGAACCTGACCGCTGCGCAGTCGCAGCTGGAAACGGCGCAGGCCGAACTCGAGCGCAATCTGGTCAAGGCGCCCTTCGACGGCGTCATCGACCGGGTGCCGGTGGAGCTCGGCAGTTCCATCATGCAGGGCGGCGAGGTGGCAACCATCCTCAAGCTCGATCCGGTGATTGCGCGCGGCGAAGTCAGCGAACGCGACCTCGGCTATCTCAAGCTCGGCGACAAGGCTGCTGTGCGGCTGGTCAGCGGCCAGACCGTCGAAGGCACGGTGCGCTACATCAGCCGCGACGCCTCGTCGGCCACCCGAACCTTCCGCGTCGAGATCGCCGTCCCCAATGCCGACGGCTCGGTGCCGGCCGGCATGACGGCCGAGATTGCGCTCAGCGCGCAGCCGACCGACGCCGTCATGTTGCCGCGCTCCGTGGTGACGCTGGGCGACAAGGGAGACCTCGGCATCCGCGCCGTCGACAAGGACAACAAGGTGGTGTTCTTCCCGATCGACCTGGTCGATGACTCGCCGAAGGGCCTGGTGCTTGGCGGCATTCCCGCCGATGCCCGCGTCATCGTCGCCGGCCAGGAGCTCGTCAAGGAAGGGGACGTCGTCAAGCCGGTCGAGGCCGACCAGGCGACCATCCAGAAACTGTTGGGCGAAGCGACAACGCAGTAGCGCCGGGTGGCCCCGGGCGGGGACAACCGGCCGCCATGCGGCTCCTGAAATCTTGAGAACAGGCCATGGATATCGTCAAACTCGCGATCAACAATGCCCGGCTGACCATTGCGGTGCTGGTCTTCCTGCTGCTGGCGGGCTGGGTCGCCTATCAGTCGACACCGAAGGAAGCGGAACCCGACGTTCCTACCCCTTATGTTTATATAAATGTTGCCTATCAAGGCATCGCGCCCGAAGACGCTGAAAGACTTCTGCTTAGGCCTCTGGAGGCAAAGCTTAAGAGTCTCAAGGGGTTAAAGGAGATGAAATCATCCGCCTATCAGGGCGGTGCCTTTGTCTTCCTTGAGTTTCTGCCGTCTATAAAAGTCGACACCGCGGTGACTGATACACGCTCGAAGGTTCAGGACGCGAAGGCTGACCTTCCCCAAGCGGCAGAAGAACCGGTTGTTACCGAGGTCAACATTTCCGAGTTTCCCGTCCTGGTCGTCACGCTGTCCGGCGATGTGCCCGAGCGTGTGCTTACGGCGGCGGCGCGCGAACTGCGCGACCGCATCGAGGAAGTCCCGGGCGTTCTTGAGGGCACCATACAAGGCGCGCGCGACGATCTCGTCGAGGTCGTCATCGACCCGATGAAGCTGTCCTCCTACGGCCTGCAGCTCGACCAGTTGATCGGCGCGGTCGGCGCTTCCAACAGCCTGGTCGCCGCCGGCAATATCGAGGGTTCGGAAGGCAAATACGCGGTCAAGGTGCCGTCGCTGATCGAGACACCCGAGGATGTCGCGTCCTTGCCGGTGGTCGCCGGCCCCAATGCCGTCGTGCAGGCGAAGGACATCGCCACGGTGCGTTCGACCTTCGCCGACGCCGAGACCATCACTCGCCTCAACGGCAAGCCGGCCATCGCCATCGAAGTCAAGAAGCGCATCGGCGCCAACCTGATCGACACGCTGGCCAAGGTGCGGGAAGTGTCCGACGCCTACGTCAAGACGATGCCGGAAGGCATGAACATCACCTACACGCAGGACAAGTCTGTCTTCGTCAACCAGCTGCTGGGCGACCTGCAGAACCACGTGATGATCGCCGTCATCCTGGTGTTCATCGTCATCCTCTATGCGCTGTCGGGCCGCGCCTCGCTGCTGATCGGGCTTGCCATTCCGTCATCCTTCCTGATCGGCATCCTGCTGCTTGCGATGATGGGCTACACGATCAACATGATCGTGCTGTTCAGCCTTATCCTGGCGGTCGGCATGCTGGTCGACGACGCCATCATCGTCACCGAATTTGCCGAACGGCGCATGGGCGAAGGCATGCCGAAGGCGGAAGCCTTCACGCTGGCCGCCAAGCGCATGGCCGGTCCGGTCATCGCCGCGACCATGACCCGCATCGCGGCGTTTTCGCCGCTGCTGTTCTGGCCCGGCATCATCGGCGACTTCATGAAATACATGCCGATCACGCTGATCGTCACGCTGTCGGCCTCGATGCTTTATGCGCTGGTGTTCGCGCCGACGCTGGGCGCGCTTTTCGCCAAGGCGCCGGAGCATCACGAGGAACACAATCGCGACGGCTGGTACATGGCGCTGGTCAAACAGGCGGTGCGCTTCCCCATCACCGTGCTGGTGCTCACCGCCGTGCTGCTCACCGGCGTCGGCTTCGCCTATTCGAAATATGGCGCCGGCGTCGAGTTCTTCCCCAGCGTCGAGCCCGATTACGGCCTGCTCTATGTGCATGCCCGCGGCAATCTCTCGCTGGCCGAAATGGACACGGCGACCAGGATCGCCGAAAACCGGCTGCTTGGCTGGCCTGGCGTCAAATCGGTCTATACCCGCGTCGGCAAGACGCAGGGCGGCGGACAGGACGTGCCGGAGGACGTCGTCGGCGTCATCCAGTATGAGTTCATCGACTGGCGCGAGCGCAAATCGGCGAACAACATCCTGGATGAGCTGCGCACCGTCATGGCCGGCATTCCCGGCGTCGATGTCGAAGTGCGCGTGCCGGAGGCCGGTCCTCCCACGGGCAAGGCGGTGCAGCTGCGGCTTTCGGCCATCGACCCCAAAGGGCTCGACGACCAGGCCCGCGCGGTTGCGGCGCGCATTGCCAAGGTGCCCGGTGTCATCGACGTTTCCGACGGCCTGCCGCCGCCCGGCGTCGACTGGGCGCTCGAGGTCGACCGCGCCAAGGCGGCGCAATACGGTATCAGCCCGACCGCCGTCGGCACGGTGGTGCAACTGGTGACCAACGGGTTGAAGCTGTCCGAGTACAGGCCTGCCGGCGCCGACGATGCCGTCGACATCAGGCTGCGGCTGCCTGAAGACCGCCGCACGCTGTCGACGCTCGACGAGCTCCGGGTGCAGACTGCGCAAGGCTCGGTGCCGATCTCCAACTTCGTCGTGCGCAAGCCGGAGCCGACCGTCGGCATCCTCAACCGCATCGATGGCGCCCGCACAGTGGTCGTCCAGGCCAACGTCGCCGCCGGTAACCAGGTTGCGGCGGTGCAGGCGAAGGTGACCAAGGCGGTCACCGACATGAAGCTCGACAACGGCATACGCTGGAAGCTGGCGGGGTCGAACGAGGACAGCGCCGAAGCCAGCGCCTTCCTCGGCAAGGCCTTCGGCGCGGCGATCTTCCTGATCTTCCTGGTGCTCTTGATGCAGTTCAACAAGTTCACCAGCGTGCTTCTGGTGCTGTCCTGCGTGGTCATGGCGACGATCGGTGTGTTCCTGGGGCTGCTCCTGACCGGCGAGGCCTTCGGCATCGTCATGTCGGGCATCGGCGTCATCGCGCTGGCCGGCGTGGTGGTGAACAACAACATCGTGCTCATCGACACCTATGACCGGCTGCGCGAAGAGGGCTGGGACAAGATGGAGGCGGTGCTGCAGACCTGCCGCGAGCGCGCCCGCCCGGTGGTGCTGACGGCGGTATCGGCCATCCTCGGCGTGCTGCCGATCGCCTTTGGTCTCGGGCTGGAAATCTTCCATCACGAGACGACGATCAACGCGCCGTCGACGCAATGGTGGATTTCGCTGTCCTCGGCCATCGTCTTCGGCCTGTCCTTCGCCACGCTGCTGACGCTGGTGGTGACGCCGTCCATGCTGATGATCTTCACGCGCAGCAAGAACAGCCGCTTCTACGCGTTCTTCCGCCGGCTGTTCGGCCGCGACAAGAAGCCCGATGCGCCTATGGGGCCGAGACCGGGTCCGCTCGACGAGCCGGCAATCGCCTTCCCGAAAGCCGCGGAATAGCTGCATTCGACCAGTCAGACAAAAGGCCGTCCGGAACAACCGGGCGGCCTTTTGCATTGTCCCCTCGTATCCGACCAGCAAGGCGAGGGACTCTTAATGACCGTCAGCACCATCCTCATCATTGTCTTGATCCTGATCCTGATCGGCGCCGTACCGGCCTGGCCGCATTCGCGCTCCTGGGGCTATGGGCCATCGGGCATCGTCGGCATTGTGCTGGTGGTGCTGCTGATCCTGGTGCTGATGGGCAGGGTTTGATTGGGGCAAGAGACCTCTGCGATCAGCGGGTCCTCGCCCGATGAAGTGCTGGCAATAGGCATACGGCGGCGCCCGCCCCCACTCCGTCCGCTTCGCGGCCACCTCTCCCACATGTCCATGGGGGAGAGGAAATGCCAAGCTTTTCAAGGCAGCGATCTTGGCGATTAGCATTTCCTCTCCCCACGAATGTGGGGGTAGAGGTGGCTGGGCGAAGCCGAGACGGAGCGGGGGAGCTCCATATGCGATTGGCCCGAAATCGAGATGACGAGCACACGCTGTGCCCCCCTTGGCCACCCCGCCCCCTTGCGTATACGCTGCCCGCACCATAATCGCCGAGGGAGCCATCAAGGTGAACACCGCCAACCCGCCAAGGCCGCTCGCCGAGATCGCCAGCTATCACGCCCACATCTACTATGACGGCCAAGCCGAGCGGCAACACGCCGAATGGCTGCGCCTGCGCATCGGCGAACGTTTTCGCGTGCGCCTGGGCAACTGGCGCGACGAGCCGGTCGGCCCGCACGAGCAGGCCATGTACCAGGTCTCCTTCGCCACCGAGATCTTCGCCACGCTGGTCCCATGGCTGATGCTGAACCACGGCGGCCTGAGCATTCTCATCCACCCCAACACCACCAACCCCAAACGCGACCATCTCGTCGATCCGATCTGGATCGGCCGGCCGCTGGGGGTGCATGGGGAGGTGCTCGGCGAGGAAGATGAGGCGGAAGAGGCGCTGGAGGTGAATACGGAGCCGACGTTGGGGGCGTAGGGAGGCGTTCTGCAAAGTAGAGACTTGGCCTTGGAGACGCGTTCACCAGTAGCCTAGCTCAGGCATGCATGACAGGCCGCTTTGCGCCTCAAGCCGTATCCTATGCCTTCATCATTACTTCGTCGAAGGTGCCGAACCAGCGCGGGGCCGTTGGAGCGATGGACCGTCAATTGATGGCAAGGGAGAGTTCTCCTTGGTCGCCGGTACGCCGAGGCGGGGTCGCCGAATAGGCAAAGATTGCAATAGAGGAGGCAGCCGGCACTCGTTCCCGCAGGGTCGGGCGCACCCGTTCGTACGGAGCAACTGGCGCTCCGCACGAGGGACAGGGCAACTCACTGGTGACTGGGTGCGTGCCTGACGAAGCTCTTCGTTTCGGCTGAGATAAATGCTCTCACTTACGGAACATCGCAGGTTCGTCGAAGTTGGAAAGCTACGGAGGACGTGCACATGAACAGTGTCATCTATCTTATCGGCCTTATCGTTGTCGTGCTCGCGGTCCTCTCCTTCCTCGGTTTTCACTAGGTGGCCTCATGCAGCATGAGAACGATCAGGGCGGACAGCCCACCGATTTCGACAAGGCGAAAAGCGACGTCTCCGAAAGACTTCGCCAGGAAAATGAGCGTGCCAGCGAGTTGCTTCACGACGCGCGGGACGAGGTGACCCGTAAGGCTGGCGACTATGCATCTGAAGCCACGCAGGTCATCTCCGACAAGGCGAAGGAGGCGCAGCGCGACATCGGATCGAGCTTGGCGGCGTTGGGTGGTGCACTGCGAGCGGCCAGCGATCACCTTGCCAGCAACGATGAAAGGAACGCATCGAAGTTCGCTTTGGATGCTGCCAGTGGCCTTGAGCGGCTTTCATCGTCCTTGAAACAGAAGCCCTTTAGCCAAGTCCTTGATGACGTGCAGTCCTTCGGCCGGCAAAATCCCGGTGTCCTGCTTGCGGGATCGGTGTTGGCCGGATTGGCTCTCGGGCGGTTCATCAAGGCTTCTCCGCCGGCAACGCCCGATTCTGAGGCCGCTCCGGGAGGCCTCAGATCACACACCGATCAGCCACAGGGTTGGTCCGCTGATCGTCCACAAGATTTTGGCGTGGTCGGCGATGATGGGGCCACGCAGATCGCGGAGCAGGACAGATGAACAACCAGGACAATCCCAGCCTTGCCGGGCTAGTCACCGATTTGGCCCAGAATGTCACCACTCTGGTGCAAACCGAGGCGAGGCTGTTTCGGGCCGAGCTCTCTGAAAAGCTTACCAAAGCCGGAGCAGGTGCCGCGGAAGTGCTGGGCGGCGCGATTTGCCTGCTCGCCGCGCTCTTGGTGTTGCTGCAGGCGCTCATTATCGCGCTGACGCGGGCAGGGCTTGGCGCGGGGTGGTCTTCCCTGCTGGTCGGTGTGGTCGTGGCGGTCCTCGGCGTCATCCTGCTGCGGACCGGGACGGCCAGCATGGCGCCTTCGGAACTTACCCCCGACCGGACCCAGGGACAGCTCAAGCGCGACGCGAGCGCGATTAAGGAACAGGTGAGATGAACGAGAAATCCGCAGCCGAACTTGAACGCGAGGCCGAGGCTGCTCGCGCTCGGGTGATGGAGACCGCCGAATCCATTCGAGGCAAGATGACGCCGGGACAATTGCTGGATGAGTTCACCGGGCTGTTCTCGGGAGGGGAGAGCGCGGCCATGCTCAGCAATCTCAGAACGCAGGTCCGAGACAATCCTTTGCCGGTCACCATGGTGGGCGCAGGTCTGGCCTGGCTGATGTTCGGCAGCGGTACCTCAAACACCGCCCACCGTTCGGCTGGCTATCCATTGCCTTCAGCGCCGGGACGACATGATGTAGCAGGGGAGCGCGGCGGCTTGGGCGGCACGCTCTCCGACGCCGCGGAATCGCTCTCCTCGAGCGCTGCCAGCGTCGGCGACACCATATCGAGCACCGCAAGAGCCGCTGCGGCGGGTCTGACGGGAAGCGCTGCCAATGCAAGCTCGACGACTGGGGACATGGCGGCGAAAGCCAGCCGCTCCGCGCAAGATCTGTTGGAGGATCAACCCTTGGCCGTAGCGGCCGTCGGTCTCGCCATCGGCGCCGCTATAGGTGCAATGCTGCCCCATACCGCAACGGAGGACGAGCAACTAGGCGCCTATGGCGACAAGCTTCGCGATTCCGCCGAAACTTTGCTCGACAGGGGCCTCGATGAGGCCAAGCAGGTCGCCGCCGACGCCTATGAGACCATCAAGCAGGAAGCTGGCCGGCAAGATATGGAAGCAGACACGATAGCCGATCAGCTCGGCGAGATCGTGAAGTCCACAGCAGACAAGACCGAGCATGCCGTGCGTGAACGAATTTCCGATACGTCTCAGCGCCAAACCTAGCTTAATGATCCTGGATCAACGATAGCCGGCCTCTCCAGAAAGGGGCCGGTGTTGTCCGTCAAACGGTGACCCGCTCGAGTCACTTCAGGGTTGTGTGCGTCAAGTTCTGCAAAATGGGGCAGCCACGATGCTGGTCATGCGGCTTGGCGCAGAGCGAGCTTCTTGTGCTCGCGCAGATCATCCATGTTGATATAGCGGTTGGCCTCCATCC